>NZ_JBHJHQ010000079.1:0-535 GCF_042219825.1 Quyinboa mangrovi | reverse complement strand
ATCAGAATTATAAATATCAGTGCTATCAATCTTTGCATGACGTTCGTTTTAATGCGCTACAACGTTCCCGCGGTATGCTGTCGTGGCAGTTTCTTTCCGACGGGAAAGGAACTGTCAAGACAAAAGAGACAGCCTGCGAACGTTGAAGTATTTTGTTTAAAAATACTGCCATGCAGTATGACCGCGTGTTGTATTTAGTACCTTCTTTTTTTCTCTCACCGGAGCTCTTTAATTGAACGGTTTCGCAAATTAAACACTTCGGTAAATCAAATGAGATTCAGCCGCCCATAGCCGGATAATGTAAATCAAAAACTCTACGATATTGCGTCAACCCCAAACGATATTGCGTCAAACTACGAATCTTCAAAGTTGTGTAGACTGAGATTCCACCCGACACCTGGTTTAAATCAAACGATGATCCAATTTTAAAAAGAACGTTCCCTCGCTTCAGCCGAAAGAGGGTGGAAGCCAGTTTAAAATAATCAAACAACTAATCCCGGTATTAAATACAACGTTCCCGCGGTATGGTGTCGTG
>NZ_JBHJHQ010000078.1:0-535 GCF_042219825.1 Quyinboa mangrovi | reverse complement strand
CACGACACCATACCGCGGGAACGTTGTATTTAATACCGGGATTAGTTGTTTGATTATTTTAAACTGGCTTCCACCCTCTTTCGGCTGAAGCGAGGGAACGTTCTTTTTAAAATTGGATCATCGTTTGATTTAAACCAGGTGTCGGGTGGAATCTCAGTCTACACAACTTTGAAGATTCGTAGTTTGACGCAATATCGTTTGGGGTTGACGCAATATCGTAGAGTTTTTGATTTACATTATCCGGCTATGGGCGGCTGAATCTCATTTGATTTACCGAAGTGTTTAATTTGTGAAACCGTTCAATTAAAGAGCTCCGATGAGAGAAAAAAAGAAGGTACTAAATACAACACGCGGTCATACTGCATGGCAGTCTTTTTAAATAAAATATTACAACATTCGCGGGCTGTCTCTTTTGTCCTGACAGTTCCTTTCACGTCTGAAAGAAACTGCCACGACAGCATACCGCGGGAACGTTGTAGTGCATTTTCCAAAAAAATTAGAATGTTAAACAAGATTTTTAATATTGAAACGAAAG
>NZ_JBHJHQ010000077.1:0-571 GCF_042219825.1 Quyinboa mangrovi | reverse complement strand
TTCGAAAGAAAAGTGTTCTCCGAATAATGAAAAGTGGAATCCTTTATCCTACAGTCTTATTTCTTATAATACTTGTAATTCTCGTTAGACTTGAAAAGATTTCATTAGATGAAATTTACAGTAACTTTAATATTTGGGTAATTACTTGTTTGGCAATTATTGGTATTTCTGTAATCTTACTATTTGAATATTTGATTTTTGCAATTGACCGAAAAATCATAATCGGAGAAAAAGAGATTAAAATTTTAAAGAAAACTAAAATAGAAAAAACATACAGAAAATCAGATATTGAGAAATTAATTGAATACGGAGAAACATTTAATTTTCATTACTTTCCCTGGAGCAGTTTTAAGTATGGAGTTCTTAATTTTAATGATGGCTCATATTATATCTTGAATTGTTTACAATTTGAAAATATGAATAATCTGGTCCCAAATAATAAATATGAGAAAAAGAGGAATCTTTTTCCAAGTATTACTCTTTATCATATCTATAGATTTTTTGCAGACAGAGACTGAAAATAAAATAAGAAAAACTGGCACTAACACGCGGTCATAGTGCATGCGGTTTT
>NZ_JBHJHQ010000076.1:0-579 GCF_042219825.1 Quyinboa mangrovi | reverse complement strand
AACGTTGTGTGCAACCATATTAGAAGGGGAATTACATAATATGAATAAATATATCCTAATAGTTTTCTTTTTTATACAACTTACAACATTTGGACAAAGCACATCAGTTGAAAAATATATTTATTACGAAAATGTAATTAATGATTTAAAGTCTGCTAAAGATCTCAGAAACTTAGAATCCCGATATAATTACGTTTTTGTTCTGTTATTAGACTCTTCAAATATTGAATTAATAGAGGAAACAGGTTATCAGTATCTTGATGAATTTAGACTTTATGCAATGGGACTTAACCTTTCAAATCAGACTGTTGGATTTGTTACTGATAAAAATAACATAACGGAGATTTTTGAGGATGAAAATTCTTTAGAAAAAGTTCTTATTTGTACAAACCTAGATAGTTCGGATATAAAGATGACAACTTTTAATTTCCCGATATATTTAAAAGATAATTTGGCGATATTTGAAACTTCAGGCCCAACTTGGTCTAATACATATATTGCGAGACTTGAAAATGGAAGACTTCAAATAAACTGGCTTGGAGGATTTTTTTCATAGTAAAAAATGGCAGCACACAACAC
>NZ_JBHJHQ010000075.1:0-597 GCF_042219825.1 Quyinboa mangrovi | reverse complement strand
GTTCCCTGCTTCAGCCTAAAAAGGGTGGAGGCCAATTTATAAGATCTCACACAACTAATCCCGGTATTACATACAACGTTCCCGCGGTATGCTGTCGTGGCAGTTTCTTTCCGACGGGAAAGGAACTGTCAGGACAAAAGCGACAGCCCGCGAATGTTGTATTATTTTATTTAAAAGTACTGCCATGCAGTATTACCGTGTGTTAGGTGCTGCTGTTTCTTTGTCTGCCCGCATTGAGATTGTAAGATCTGGTCATCTTTCCCGCTCAATTCCCCTATCTTAAATCTGAAAACCCAAAACACGAAACTTTCCTGGTACTAAGGACAGTTGCTGCGACAACTTTGAGTTTAAAGATCACACCCTATCTACTCAAACGTGAAGACCAGCATAGGGGAGACGTTAATGCGGTGTCCGCCAACTCTAAGCACCATTTAAATAAAGCGTTGGCAAATTAACGGCTAACCAGCTAAGAGCAGCAACTAAATTAAAATAAACAGTCAATATAATGACGGTTGCACCTAACGGTCTGCGTGTATGCTGTCGTATGGCGACAATCCTAATGGATATGGATTGTCAAGCCAAAATAGTTTTATTTAA
>NZ_JBHJHQ010000074.1:0-610 GCF_042219825.1 Quyinboa mangrovi | reverse complement strand
GTGTTAGCAATAGTTTTATTTAATTTTTGTTTTAGATAATCATATATCCATGTTTTCACTATCTCATCATGATATTCGAGCAAATTATTCTGTAAACCGTGCTTATCCCAAATTCTTAAATAATTTATCCTGTCTGAACTCAAAATTGATTTAAAACCGAGATAAGAGTTCAAAGAATGTGTCCGAACAGTAATCTTGTCAAATTCAATACTTGAGATTTTATCTTTTGGAATTTTGTTTCTCCGGGAAAACAATAATCTATGCTTTATAATTTCTAGTGAATCTGGACTAATAATAATTTCAGTTGTTGTTTTTAAACTGATTAAACTCAAAATTAATGGTCTTAATAAAAGTATTGTCAGAACTAATCCAATAAGTATGTTACTATAAATTGTTGTTGAACTATTTAAGAATGAAATAGTCGCTGCAAATATTAAGATCGAACATAAAGTCCAGAAACCTATATCGTATGTGTTTTTATCTCTTGGAGCTATCTTGATACATTGATTCACATTATCATTTCTATCAATCACAATTTTGTCTGGTATTTTTCTTTTTTCAGACATTTTAATTTTTACGTTACAGTCTCATTTTTAAATTATTGCTAACG
>NZ_JBHJHQ010000073.1:0-611 GCF_042219825.1 Quyinboa mangrovi | reverse complement strand
GCGGGAACGTTAGGTGCAAGCGTAAAAAATATCATTATGAAACTGACGAAATCTCAAATTAAAGAAATGGCCCAGAATCTTGAGGTTGGAATGAATATTTTCATTAACAGAGAAGATCTAGAGATTCGTACAATTTTTGACCTGGATGAAATAATTGGAGATACAGAATTTTGGGAAGAAGAACTTGAAAAAATTAAAAAAGAATGGACTGACTATTTAGTGATTGAGAAAATGAAATCCGGAGAGGCTTTTCAGATTATGAAAGATTTCATAGAAGAAATTGACAATAATAGTTTTAAGGAAAATTTGGGAGAAATTTTAGTACGAAAAAAGCCATTTGCAAATTTTAAGCATATTATTGAAAATTCTGAATATCGTGAGAAATGGTTTAATTTCAAGACTCTTAAACATGAAAATTATGTAAGAGAGATTCTTGAGAATGAGAATATTGAATTTGAATAAAAAAGAAACGCCAGCACCTAACACGCAGTCATACTGCATGGCAGTACTTTTAAATAAAACATTACAACATTCGCAGTCGGGCTATTTTGTCCTGACAGTTCCTTTCCCGTCGGAAAGAAACTGCCACGACAGCATACTGCGGGAACGTT
>NZ_JBHJHQ010000072.1:0-637 GCF_042219825.1 Quyinboa mangrovi | reverse complement strand
GCTTTTGGCAAACCTGCAAGCTTCATATTTGCTGCCCTCCCTAAACACTCTCTTCGGTCGTGCCCAGGGAGGGTATTTGGACAATTGCCTTTTGCTGGGATTTATCGGATTAACTATAGAACATGGCCCTTATTATAAATGGATAAAATTCATATATTATGCCGGTAATATAACCAGATGCCAATGCTTTGTTGATATTCTTGTTTATAATCATTAAAAATGTTAAGAAGAATCAAATTTTCTTAATGGGTCGATCGTATTTTTATTATATTTAATCCCGGGATTAGCCTGTTACAGTTCCAAAGGGTGAAGTATTTGTGTTAATATTAGTTGCATGGCAGTGCGGTATGTGTGAGGTTATACTGCTGTAATGTGGCTGAGGTGGCGAAGCATGTAACAGACTTAATATGATTTTTTTAATTTAACCCAAAATACGCGTACCTGATGCTTTTTTTAGTGATATAAAAATATGATTATTTTTACTTTATAAAACTGATAAAACTTCGGCTTTATCGCCCGTATTGGATGGATAAGCTGAATAAATATCAGTATATATACTAGTTGTATGTAATACCGGGATTAGTTGTGTGAGATCTTATAAATTGGCCTCCACCCTTTTTAGGCTGAAGCAGGGAAC
>NZ_JBHJHQ010000071.1:0-649 GCF_042219825.1 Quyinboa mangrovi | reverse complement strand
CACGACACCATACCGCGGGAACGTTAGGCAACATATCAAAACTTATCTTACATGAATAAGAAAATTAAAGTAATTATAATCGGATTTGTTATAATAATGATTGCTTCTTTCTTCTTAATTAAAAGATCTATCGCTATAGACATACAAGAAAAAGCTATAGAACTTAAAGAAAATGGAAAAAATGAAGATGCTATAAAAAAAATCAATCTTGCAATTAGACTTTCTCCTAAAAACTATCTCTTTTATGTTACTAAAGCTAATTTCTTAGAATCACAGAAAGAATATAGAAAAGCAATTGAAGAATATGATAAAATAAATAGATTTAAAAAAAATTATGCAGAAGGATTTTTAAAGACGGGAATTGATTTTGAAAAAATAGGATATCAAGATTCTGCAAAATTAAGATATACTAAAGCATTAGAAGCATATAATTGTAGAATTCAAGATTATGCTAATGACAAAGAAAAATTATATTCTGAATTACTAAACAGAGCTTGTGTCTATTTGCTAATTGAAGATACTCTTCAAGCAGAAAAGGAGTTTAAAAATTTAGAAAGAACTTATCCTGAATATCGCATAATGATTACTGAATTTCTGAAAATTAAAAATCGGAAAGAATTACTAGATATATTTAATTAGAAATACGTTG
>NZ_JBHJHQ010000070.1:0-665 GCF_042219825.1 Quyinboa mangrovi | reverse complement strand
GATGGTAAAGCTTTCAGTGGAGGAGCCACAGGAGGCGTAGCAGAAGTAGCAGATTCTCCGTATCTGGTAGTTGATCCGGCAAATCAGTCACATGCTCTGTTTACAGGAATGACCTTTACAGATGACAAGATCATGATAGTAGGAGAAACCGCAACAGATGATGGCGGTGCTGGAACCAAGTCGTTACAGTATGGAACAGATCAGGTTATCTCAGGTGACAATACCCTGTTAGGTTATCAGGAAGGTGCCGAAGGCAATGTAACCGTTGGCGTAAACTACATACCTGCAGGTTCTACTATTGGTTCAGAAACGACTAAGGCCGATGCCGTACTGATTTGTCAGAACTATGGCTCAATTATTCATAACTGGGGTAACAACCTGACAAGTGAAGGTTTGACATTATGGCGGAATGCAGTTTACATGTTGGCAGGACTTGAAGTACCAACCGAACTTGTACAAAGTTCAGTAGGAGTAAACAAAGTACAGAGTGAAGCTACTGTAACTGTATATCCAAGTATAACTTCAGGCACATTCACAGTAGAATTTGCCGGTGAACCAGGTATGATAACTGTTTACAACTTATCAGGAAAAGTTGTTAAGCAGGTTGTACCATCTTCAGGCAAAGAAAACATTAGTATTGACGGCTCAGGATTATATATCATTAA
>NZ_JBHJHQ010000007.1:0-335394 GCF_042219825.1 Quyinboa mangrovi | reverse complement strand
CCCGCTCGACTTGCATGTGTTAGGCCTGTCGCTAGCGTTCATCCTGAGCCAGGATCAAACTCTTCGTTGTAGTTATAAATTTCCTTAGAGCTTCGATCCCCTCGCTCTTCAATTGAATGACGGTTCGCTTGTTTTAAATTTCTTTCTTACCTTATTATAAGACTTTACAATTCCTCAATGAACGTTTACGCTCTTTATTGCGCCTTTCGTTTTTTTTACCCCTCTCAAACACTCTAAATCACCTAAGCGCAGGGCCCGGTTTTTTATTGGCCGAAAAAAGTGTGGCAAAATTAATACTTCTTTCCTTTGCCTCCAAATCATTAATGATTTATTTTTTACCAAAACTCAAGACCAACTCTCCAGGGTCTCTACCCCTTCCAAAAGCGGCTGCAAAGAAAATCATTATTATCCCATTTCTCCAAACTTTTTTCAATCTTTTTTTACCCCTTTTTTATTACCATTCCTTAATCCCCTGAAATTGTGCTGTATAACATGTTTTATATTTTTCAATAAATAAAGTTACTAAATCTGAGCGAATTAATGGAGGCCATATTAATGTTAACTCATAATTAACCTATAATTATTTTGTATTAATTTTGTGTTAATTTAATTTTTATTTTATATTTGTTTCCTGATTAATAAACTTGATTGTGAGCAATACGTTAAATAAAGTAAGCACATTGGATATGGTCTTTGAATACTCGGTAACTCCCAGTATTATTACGGACATTCAGGGAACCATTTATAAGATAAATCCAGCATTTGCAGAATTACTTGGATACACTCCAGATGAAATACTGGAATTGACTACAATAGATTTAACACCTCCGGGAAACATAAAACCCGAAAAAAAAGAACTGGCAAAACTTATAAATAATGCACTGCCCAATGTAACATATTACAGTGAACGCTTCCATAAATCAGGCAAACCACTGCATATAAAAGTTAATGCGATTGCCATTATACCATATGAATCAGATGAACCGGACAGAATACTTCAACAGTTTGAGGTAACAGGCAGACAATATAATGCTGTATCCCAAAATCACAACAAAGAATTTTACTTTGAAAAAATAATGGATGAAATGCCTGCGTACATCTACTTTAAAGATCTGGAAAGCAGATTCCTTATGGCCAGCCGATCCACACTCAGAGTATTTGGTGTAAAACATCAAAACGAATTAATTGGCAAAACAGACTTTGATTTTTTTGCCAAAGAACACGCACAGCAGGCATTTGACGATGAGCAGGAGATACTGAGAACCGGTAAAGAGATCATTCAGGTAGAGAAAGAAGTATGGCCTAACGGGAAAATCACCTGGGTTCATACCACAAAAAAACCTTTATATGACAATACAGGTATGTTGATTGGCACATTTGGAATTTCGAAAGATGTAACTGACTTAAAAGACGCTGAAAAGGCCATCGAAAAAGCACACTTTGAGCTCGAATGGAAAAACAGTGAACTTGAAGAAATGCTTACGGACCTTAAAGCAACCCAGTCACAGTTAATTAATACTGAGAAACTGGCAGCGCTTGGGCAGTTAATTGCAGGAATCGCCCATGAAGTAAACACTCCGTTGGGCGCAATAAATGCTTCAAATTCCAATATCAAAACCTCTTTTACTCAACTGATTGATAATATAGAAAATAACCTTGCACAATTTTCAAATGATGAAATGAACCTGCTAAAACTGTTGCTTCAGAATTACAACGGCTTTACCAATCACACCTTAGGATCACGCGAGAAAAGACAGCTGAAGAAAGAGATTGAAAAGCAGATAAACGGATCAGGTAACGGAAATGGAAATGCGATTGCCGATATCATTGTCTACCTGAATCAACAGGATCAGCTAGACACAATTTTAAGCTACACCAATAAGACTGATATTCTCAAGGTCTTGAAATCGGCAAAAAGTATGATTTCGGTTCTTAAAAACAGTGAAAATATATCTATTGCAACAGAGAAGGCATCACAGGTTGTTGCAGCACTTAAGAAATATATCCACAGAACACCGGATGGGAAAAAATCACAAACAGATATTATTGATAACATAGAAACTATTATTACACTGAACCACAACAAACTGAAACATGGTGTAGAGATTATACGAAATTATGATAAGGTGCCATTCATATATGTCTATCCGGATGAAATCAGTCAGGTCTGGAATAACCTGATCACGAATGCCATCCACGCCATGAACAACAAGGGGAAAATATATATAAGTATTATAGATAAAAAAGATACTGTAATAGCAGAATTCAGGGATACCGGATGTGGTATTCCCGACGAGATAAGGGATATGATCTTTATGCCTTTTTTCACAACAAAAGCATCAGGAGAAGGAACAGGAATAGGGCTCGATATTGTTAAACGCATTGTTGAGAAGCATAATGGCATAATTACCATTGATACTGAAGTAAATAAAGGCACTACGTTTTCTATTGAACTTCCAAAAAATTAATGCCATGTCAAAGAAAAGAGCAATTTTATGCATTGACGATGAACCGATTATTCTGGAAAGCCTGAAAGAACAGATCGAAAAGAATTTCGGTGACAATCTTATTTATGAAACCGCCGAAAATGCCGATGAAGCAAACGAAGTGCTTCGGGAGCTGAGCGAAGAAAACATTGACATACTTGTTATTGTATCAGACTGGCTTATGCCAGGCATGAAAGGTGATGAGTTTCTGGTTCAGGCTCATCAGTTATATCCTGAAATTGTACCCATCATGCTTACCGGACATGCTTCGAAAGAGGCAATTCAAAATGCCATTGAAAATGCAAACCTCTTTTCATGTATCAATAAACCATGGCATGAGGAAAACCTGATAGAAACCATCAGATCCGCCATGCAGAAATTCGAAACAAAAAATACAGTAAGCGAAAAGGAAGTTATTCTTTGCATTGATGACGAAGAGATGATTCTGGATGCACTAAAAGACCAGCTTGAAGATACCTGGGGCAGCAAATTTATCATTGAAACAGTAGACAATCCGGAAGAGGCCATTGAAATATTCAATGAACTGAGAGAAGAAGGATATAAAATCCCGGTGGTTATCTCAGATTATATTATGCCCTACATGAAGGGTGATGAATTACTAAAGAAAATTCATGAAATCTCTCCTGAGACACATAAAATATTACTTACAGGACAGGCAAGTGTTGAAGGTGTTGCTAACGCTATCAACTGGGCCAAGTTATACCGTTATATTCCCAAACCCTGGGACAAAGAAGACCTTGCGCTAACTATTAAAGAAGCGATCCGAAGCTATGTTCAGGAAAACCAGATAAGAAGCAAAAACAAGGAGCTGGCCTCACTAAATGCGTCACTTGAAGAGAAAGTACTTCAACGAACCAAAGAACTTGAAGTAGCCAATGCCACGAAAGATAAATTCTTCTCAATTATTGGTCACGACCTGAAGGGAAGCTTTAACACGCTGATTGGATTTTCGGAAATATTGATAGAAGATTTTGAGGAACTGGATAACGAAGGGAAAATGAATTTCCTGAACAGGATCAGACGTTTATCAGAGAATGCCTATAAGTTGCTTCAGAATCTGCTTGACTGGGCCAGGGTTCAAACCGGAAACATAAACTATGAACCAGAATATTTCGATCTTGAAGAAATAAGCAGAGATATCCTGGAAATGCAACAGGATCATGCTCAAAGCAAAATGATAAAAATAAAATCAGATGTCCCTAGAGACACCTATGTATATGCTGACAAAAACATGATCCACACCGTAGTTCGAAATCTTTTCTCCAATTCGTTGAAATTTACCAACCAGGGAGGTGAAGTTAAAATTTCATGCAAAGAATCGAAGTTAAACGGAGGACGAATAGATGTTTCTATTACCGATACCGGCATTGGCATGTCTGACGATAAAGTTTCAAAGCTATTTAAAATATCAGAAAAAGTGAAAACATACGGAACGGCACAGGAAGAGGGAACCGGCCTGGGATTAATCTTGTGTAAAGAATTCGTAGAAAAAAATAATGGCGACATTAAAGTTGAAAGTCGCAAGGGCGAGGGAAGTATATTTACGTTTACCCTGCACACGAAAGGCATTCCCAATTAGGGAATTTGGAGTTTAATAGATGAGAGAAAAGGCTGTCTGAAATCGTTCGGACAGCCTTTTTTGTAAACCGTGAAGTTTTAATTCGTTAATAATTACTCAAAAATAACGCATTAATAAAACATAAACAAATTCAATATTGGTTTGGGAAAGCAGAAACTCCCAATATGTTTATTAAATTTGTGATCCAAACTTAAAAACTGATTCCCATGAAATGGCGTACACTTGTAATTGTTTTAATGACGGTACAAATTGCTACATTCGGACAAGCAACAGACACATTATATATATGGCCGGATAAGGTTCCCGGGGAAGCAGTACCAAAACATTCTGCCGTGATCAGTTCAAATAACGGCGGCAATACCACCCGCATTGCTGAAGTTACCAATCCTGTTCTGGTTCGGTTCGACCCAAAACCTGACGTAAAAAACAAAGGTGCATTTGTGGTTTGCCCGGGTGGCGGTTACAGTATTTTAGCTATAGATAAAGAAGGGTATGAGATTGCAGAATGGTTAACAAGCATTGGATATACAGCATTTGTATTGCAATACAGGGTCCCGCAAAAACAGGCAGGTGCATTAATGGATGTGCAACGGTCTATACGGGTTGTAAGGAGTCATGCATCTGACTGGCAACTGGATAAGGACAGAATTGGCGTAATGGGATTTTCTGCCGGAGGAAGTTTAAGTTCACGTGCCTCTACCTTGTACAGCGAACAGACCTATCCGGCTCAGGATGCTATAGATACCGTTTCGTGCAAGCCGGACTTTACCATGCTCATCTATCCTGCATATTTAGACAAAGGAGAAAACAGGAGCCTCACACCTGAATTAAAAGTGGATAAGAATACGCCTCCTATGTTTATATTTGCTACTGCAGACGATCCTTACAGCAACAGTGCATTGGTTATGGCTACTGCATTACGTGATGCCAAAGTTCCGGTTGAACTTCATATACTGCCCAAAGGCGGCCATGGCTACGGATTACGAAAAGGTTCACTGGCAGGCGAAACCTGGCCTGTTCTGGCCGAAAAATGGTTAAAAAGAACAGATAAATAAGGCTTAAAACAGCTTTGCCACTGTCAAGATGTAGACCGGGATTAAAAACTATTTCTGCTATTCGTCCTGTTGGTCAACATAAAGGGACGTATGTAACCCATCGACCGAACTGGTTCCTACCCAGATATCGAAATCTCCGGGTTCAAAAATAAAATCGCCTTCATTATTATAGAAACCAAGTTCATTTTTCGTCAGAATGAATGATATCTTACGGCTTTCCCCGGGTTTGAGTTGTATCTTCTTAAAACCTTTCAGCTCTTTAACAGGCCTGGTAACACTTGCAACTTTATCCCTGATGTAAAGCTGCACCACTTCCTCTCCAGACATTTCCCCTGTATTCTGAACCATGACTGCAACAAATACCTCCGGTGTAGATGTAGCCTTAACCTGCAAATCAGAATATTTAAAATCCGTATAACTTAATCCAAAACCGAATGGGAATAACGGCTCATTACTCTGGTCGATATAATGTGACCAATACACATCCTTTTTAGGTCCGGGTCTGCCGGTACTTTTATGATTATAGTACAATGGCAATTGCCCCACACTTTTGGGGAAGGACATGGGCAGTTTTCCTGACGGATTATATTCCCCGTATAACACCTCAGCAATAGCCTGTCCTCCCATGCTTCCCGGCTGCCAGGCTTCAAGAATTGCCGGAATATGTTCTGCTGCCCAGGGAATAGCCAAAGGTCTTCCATTCATAAGAACAAGAACAATGTTTGGATTTACAGCATATACCGTTTCCAGTAATTGTTGCTGTAAACCCGGTAGATTAATATAAGCCCTGCTTCTGCCTTCTCCACTCTGCAAACCGTGTTCCCCAAGCACCATAACTACAACATCTGCATTTTTGGCCAGACTGACTGCTTCTGCAAGCATAGCAGTATCGGTGTTATTGATTGAAACTCCCGCAGCCAATGCAGGTTTACTATTCACCAGTTGAACACCTTTTGTAAAGCGCAACTGGTTACCTTCAAACTTTTCCATTCCTTCCAGAACAGAAACTGCCGAATTCCGAATCACATCCCCACTCCAGTTACCAAGTGGACTATCCTTATCATCAGCCAACGGACCGATGAGCGCAATCTTCATTCCTTCCTTATTCAAAGGCAATAGCATCTGGTCGTTTTTTAGTAACACCATGGATTTTTTTGCCATATCCAAAGCTGCCTTTCTGTTGCTCTCCTGTCCTATTATCTTTTTCTCCCTGTCCGGGTTACAGTATTTATAAGGATCATCGAATAATCCCAGCTCATATTTGGCGAGAAGGATGCGCCTGACCGCATCATCGATCAGATTTATATCAACCTCTCCGGATTCCACCAATTCCCTGAGGTAATTAATATAGGCATACGATTCCATATCCATATCACATCCGGCCTTCACTGCCTTTTTTGCTGCATCTCTGTTATCTTTGGCAAAACCGTGAGCCCTCATCTCAGAGATTGATCCCCAATCAGAAACCACAAAGCCTTCGAATCCCCACTCACCTTTTAATATAGTACGCAGTAAAAATTCATTCCCCGTTGCAGGTATACCGTTAAGTTCATTAAACGAATTCATAAACGTTTTTACGCCAGCTTCCTCAGCTGCCCTGAACGGAGGCATGATCACGTTATATATTGTAGATGTCCCAACATCAACTGTGTTATAGTCTTTACCTGATTCTGCAAAACCATAACCGGCATAGTGTTTCGCACAGGCTATAATGGTATTATTCGCTGAAAGATCATCACCCTGAAAACCTTTAACCCTGGCTTTGGCAATGAGACTTCCCAGGTAAGGATCTTCCCCGGCACCTTCCATCACTCGTCCCCAGCGGGCGTCGCGTGAAATATCCACCATTGGGGCAAAAGTCCAGTTCTGTCCGGCAGCTGAAGCTTCCAGCGCCGCTATTCTTGCAGATTTTTCTATGGCAACAAGGTCCCAGCTTGCCGCCTCTCCCAAAGGAATTGGGGTCAAGGTACGATAGCCATGAATAACATCAAACCCAAAAATCAAAGGTATACCAAGCCTGCTTTTGGTTACAGCCAATTCCTGCATTTTACGCACTTCATCAGTGCCAAGCACATTAAGCACCGAGCCAACCTTCCCCGATAAAATATTATCATATTTCTCTTTTGTACTTTTCTCCGTGGGAACCGGACCGGTTACGTCCCAGAATCCGTTATACTGATTCATCTGTCCGATTTTCTCATCCAGGGTCATAACCGACAACAAACTGTCGACTTTTTTACCATAATCCGGTTGTTGCGCCTGACTTTGAACGACAGTTATAACAGGCATTAAAATGAGGGCAAACATTAGTCTTCGCATGGTACATCAATTTTTGAGGTTCATCCCAGGCTTTCACCTGAACCTCAAATTTACAATAAAAAACCAATCATTCTTAGCAGGATTTTCATTCCTTTGGTTGGTTTTGTATTTTTACGTGCATTTTTAAAACTTGCTTAAAATGAACTTCAAACAAATATTTAAAAGTATCCTGTTCTCTTTACTGATTCTTAGTTTAAACATTGCTGCGCAGGATGATCCGAAATGGGACAACACAACTCACAAAGACTGGCCGGCAGAATGCAAGGAAGTTTCAATTATTTCAACAGCTGACGGAACAGAACAGAAAGCCATGTTCTTTATGTCCGGTTCAGACAAACCGACTCCGTTAATTATAAGCCTGCACACCTGGAGCGGCGATTACACGCAAAAAGATACATTATCGTGGGAATGCATACAAAAAGGTTATACATACATACATCCTGATTTCCGTGGAGCCAACAACAAACCTGATGCCTGCGGAAGTCCTCTTGTCATTCAGGATATTGATGACGCCATAGCTTACGCCATTAAACATGCCAATGTTGACACAACCGAAATCCATATTATTGGCGTTAGTGGTGGCGGATATGCCACATTACTGGCTTACATGAACACAAAATACCCGGTAAAAACATTCTCTGCCTGGGTTCCGATTTCTGACCTTGAAGCATGGTTTAATGAATCGGAAGGACGTGGCAATAAATATGCAAGGGATATTGCCATTGCCACCACCGGAAAGAAATTTGGGCCAAAAGGATCTTACATTAATAAAAGAGAGGCCATAAAGCGCTCACCTCTTTTTATGCAAACTCCGGTTGCAAAACGACAAAATTCCAAACTTTCTATTTACACCGGTATTCATGATGGTTATACCGGCTCGGTTCCGGTAACACAATCCATTAAATTCTACAATAAAGTAGTTAACGATTTTGATCCGACCGCAACAGAATCCATTGTTCCGGAAAGTGACATGATCACCCTTGTTACATCACAGAATTTTCCGGCTCTGACAAAGGAAAAATTAGGAGACAGGATAATCCAGTACCGTAAATACTATAAAGATATCGTAGAACTGACTATTTTTGAAGGCACACACGAAATGTTAACCGACGTGGCACTGAATCCTGCTGAAAGCAAAAACATTCTGGCTGTTGGAGATTCCAACGGAGAGTTTTATTTCGGTTGGGTCACCCAGCTTAAAAAAGTCAGATTTGATGACTTTATCTATAATTCATGCATATCAGGCAATACAATCGGCTATGATAATCTGAACAGACCTGCATTAAATACGCTCAGGAACATTGACCGTTACCTGGACGAAGCTTATGCATACAGCGGGAAACAGGATGCCATCGTTATTATGTTGGGAACCAATGACTGCAAAGCTGTTTTTACAGATAACATTAAAAATGTACCGGACAGCATGCGTACCCTTATCGCAAAGATAAAAGCGCATCCCGTGTATCAGGCCTCGCACCCGAAGCTGTTTATTGTTTCACCTCCACCGATGAACCCACACCCGGAACTGCACGAAAAATACCTGAAAGGGAACGACAGGATTCAGTACCTTGACAAGGAATTTAAAAAAGTGGCAAAGGAAGAAGGTTGCATTTACATTAATACATATCCACACCTTGAAGGCGTCTTTGATTACGTAACCATTGACGGAATTCATCTTAAACCGGAAGGTCAGATGGTAATTGCAAAAATAATAAGTGAAACGCTGGACAGTTATTTTAAGCAATAACAGAGCCTATTTAGGCAGCCTTACAGTAAAACCAACTCCCCAAAACATATTGTTGGAATTATCGTTCAGACCGTAACCAAGATATCCGTCCAACTGAAGATTATTAATAATACTGTAGGTAAAGCCAAAATCAATGTACCCGGCATTACCGGGCGTTTTATAATTTTCGCCAAAAAACTCTAAAAACAAACAGGTCTTAGGAATAACATTCAGACCAGCCGTAACCGAATAAAATTTTTGGGTATCATAATTTTTATTGTCCCAGAAAAGTGCAAGGTTATACCCCAGACTCAAAACATCCAGCAGATCGTGCTGTGCAGCAAGGCGTACTTCAGGCGACCAGAAATGATCCGCATCATCTGTTTTAACAGGCAACAGAAATGACCCCATTACCGCCACATCAGGAATAATTCCGGCACCTTTAAATATTCTGTACTTAAATCCAGGATTCAGAATATTGGATACACTACCTTCCGGATCACTAACTAATGTGGCCGTTTCGTTTGAAAAACCCAACCTGAGTTCCAAAGCAGAAGTCAGCCCAAACCGAAGTAACGACTGTATACTTTTCACATCTTTAATGTCGGACAATGAATTGGCATCCGTAAAATCGAATCCAGACTCCAACTGAAAATGAAGTTTAGGAACGATACTTGCCGATTCAGTCTGATCCGGGCGGTCTGTGACCATATCCTGCGCAGAACAAACCGACGATATATAAACAATTATAGTTAGAATTGCCAATCTGACCTTCATAGTTTACCTTCTAAGATTCTGGTGAATCATTTAACAGCTCTTCTACCACCTTAGGAAACCAGGCATATTCCAGTTCATGTACTTTTGAGGCTACTTCGGCATAGGTATCAGTGGGTTGAACCGGACATTCAGCCTGAAATATTATCTCGCCTTCGTCGAAGTGTTCATTTACATAATGTATCGTGATACCTGACTTTATTTCCCTGTTCTCCACAACAGCTTTATGAACATTATCGCCATACATTCCTTTTCCTCCATATTTAGGCAGTAATGCCGGATGTATGTTAACCATTTTTTTATCAAAAGCCCTTATCAGGTATTCCGGTATCAACCACAAAAAGCCTGCAAGTACAATAAAATCAATGGAATACAAATTTAACATATCGATAATCTCTTCCGTTTTGTAAAACTGATCCCGGTTAAACACCTTGCATGGGATATTCAATCGCTTGCAACGCCCTATAACAAAGGCACTTGGGTTATTACACAGCACAAGAGAAATGTTTATATTATTGTTATCTTTAAAATAATTATAGAAGTTCTCCACGTTGGAACCCGAACCACTTGCCAAGAGCGCTAATTTCTTCATTTACAATATATTATTTTTCAATAAAAATTCTTAACTTGCATGTTAAACTGCTCAAAAATATGATTTTTGTGTCACAAAATTTTAATTATTACAGAAAAAATATATTTCTTTGCAGCGATATTTTCGAAACTAATTATTAACTAAAATTAAAAAGTTATGTCTGACATTGCATCAAGAGTTAAAGCGATCATCGTTGACAAAATGGGAGTAGATGAAACTGAAGTGACTCCTGAAGCTAGCTTCACTAATGATTTAGGAGCTGACTCGCTTGACACTGTTGAGCTGATCATGGAATTTGAAAAAGAATTCAATATTTCTATTCCTGATGATCAGGCTGAAAACATCTCTACTGTTGGAGATGCTATCAAGTACATAGAAGAAAACGCTGGTTAACTAATCGCATTTTAAAATTTTTGCATGGAATTTAAACGAGTTGTAATCACTGGCCTTGGGGCTATTACTCCACTAGGAAATTCAGTACAGGAGTTTTGGGGCAACTTGTCTAAAGGAGTAAGTGGATCGGGTATTATAACCCATTTCGACCCTTCTTTATTCAAAACGAAGTTTGCGTGCGAGGTTAAAAACTATAACGCTGAAGAATATTTTGACCGCAAAGAAGTACGTAAGCTGGACCTATTTGCTCAGTACGCTATTGTTAGTGCCACCCAGGCAATTGAAGACTCCGGTATAATGGAAGATGACTCCGTTGACAAAAACAGAGTCGGCGTTATATGGGGAGCCGGTATTGGTGGGCTCATAACTTTCCAGCAGGAATTAACAGCATTTGGAAAGGGCGATGGAACACCTCGTTTCAGCCCTTTCTTTATTCCCAAAATGATTGCTGATATTGCACCTGGACATATCTCTATGAAATATGGCTTACGTGGGCCAAACTTTGGTGTTGTTTCTGCGTGTGCTTCATCAACCAATGCAATCATAGATGCACTGAATTATATCCGTCTCGGCAAAGCTAACATGATCGTCACCGGAGGATCTGAAGCTGCCATCACCGAATCCGGTGTAGGTGGATTCAATTCTGCACAGGCACTTTCCACTAATAATGATAATCCTGAAACAGCATCCCGTCCGTTCTGTAAAACACGCGATGGTTTTGTTATGGGTGAAGGTGGTGCCTGTTTAATGTTGGAAGATTATGACCATGCCGTAAAGCGTGGTGCTAAAATTTATGCCGAAATTGTTGGCGGCGGAATGTCGGCTGATGCTTACCATATTACTGCGCCACATCCTGAAGGGCTTGGTGCTGCTCTGGTAATGCAACGTGCTTTGGAAGATGCCGGAATGACACCGGAAGACATCGATTACGTAAACGTACACGGTACAGCTACTCCACTGGGCGACATCGCCGAAACTCAGGCCATTAAAAAAGTATTTGGTGATCATGCGTATAATCTGAATATCAGTTCAACCAAATCAATGACCGGTCACCTTTTAGGAGCTGCAGGAGCTGCAGAAGCTATGGCATGTATCCTTGCAGTAAGAGAAGATATTATTCCTCCAACAATTAATCTTCAGGAACTAGATCCTGACATTGATTCAAAGCTTAACCTCACATTCCATAAAGCACAAAAACGTGTGGTTAATGCTGCTTTGTCCAACACCTTTGGATTTGGCGGGCATAATGCTTCTGTCATCATAAAAAAATTCACTGAATAAATAGTGATTAAAAATATTGAACGAATTAAAAGACTTTTCCTGCCCAAAAAGGAAAAGTCTTTTTCGTTTGTCATTCAAGAACTTACGGGCTTTAAACCGAATGATCCGGATATTTATGATCTCGCTTTCATTCACAAATCCACTTCCATAAAACAGAAGAATGGCAGACATGCCAATAATGAACGCCTGGAATTTCTGGGTGATGCCATACTGGATGCCATTGTAGCAGATATCATTTACGTAAACTACCCCAACAGGAATGAAGGATTTTTAACCAGTGCACGGGCCAAGTTAGTCAGCAGAAACACTCTGAATAGCCTGGCCGAAGATCTTGGACTGGAAAAACTGGTTAAAACCACAAGCAACAATCCAAACACTAATATTCCGGGGAACACCCTTGAAGCATTGATTGGCGCCATCTATCTGGATCAGGGATATAATAATTGTAAAAACTTTGTTGAGACCAGGCTTTATAAAAAGCTTGACGAAATGAAGAACATGGTACGAAAAGACAGCAATTATAAATCACTGCTGCTGGAATGGAGCCAGAAAAACAGAAAGGAAATCACTTTTTCTCTGGTTAAAGAGGTCATCAACAAACACAATGTACCTACGTTTTACACACAGGTTCTGATTAACGATGAACTTTATGCCGATGGCACCGGCACATCAAAGAAAGAGAGCCATCAGGATGCAGCAAAAAAGGCCATCCAGGCACTCAAAGAAAAGAACCTGTATTAATTCTGAACTTTTTTATAATCTCTCCGTTAAATATATAAAATTCTAAATATGAAGAACGAAATTAATTTATCCTGGGACGAAGGCATGGCCTTCTCAACTGATTTAGATGGTCATAAACTCACATTAGATGCAAGTCCTGAAGTAGGTGGGCAAGATAAAGGAGCAAGACCAAAAAAACTAATGCTGGTATCGCTGGCCGGATGTACCGGAATGGACGTCGTATCAATTTTAAATAAAATGAGGGTGCAATATGATGGACTGAACATAAAAGTTGAAGGAGAACTCACAGAAGAACATCCCAAATACTACAAGTCCATGAAAGTAACCTACGAATTCAAAGGAAAGGATCTTCCTATGGATAAACTTGAAAAAGCGGTTAACCTTTCTGCTGAAAAGTATTGCGGAGTACAGGCTTTATACAGAATGGCTATTCCTATTGAATCAGAAATTAAAGTTATAGAATAAACGATGTCAACTTATCTTTTAAAAGGCAGTTCTCTACAACGGGAACTGCCTTTTATGCTTTTTTAAACTTTAACGAAGCCTTATTACGCTTTCACTTTACAGTGCAGCATCGGTGATGAAAACGTATTCTCAACCACTGCTATCCATTGCTGTTTTGGATTGAAATTAAAGATCGCGGAATAAACTTTCTATATCACATATTGTTTACTCCTATGGTATTTAAAGATGATAATTTACGCCCACTATCATATTTAAATTTTAGGTTATGAAAAGTAATGGGAAAATTATGGCTACTTTAAGAGTAGTACTGGGTGTATTTATGATCGCTTATGCATTAAACAAATTCTTTCACTTTATTCCCAACAGCTATGGAGACATGCCTCAGAACACGCAGGCATTTCTGGATGCAGTCGTCATGTATCTTCCGTATCTTTATATGTTTGAAATACTCGTTGGGGCACTGCTTATTTTAAACAAATGGACACTGGCAATACTTATTGCATTGTTTCCACTATCCGTTGCATTTATGATGTTCAGTATTCTAAACAGTGATCTGAAAGAGATGTGGCCGGCTATTTTTGTGGCACTGTTGAATGTCATTCTTTTGTTTAGCAATTGGAAGAGACTTAAGCCTTTGTTTGATTAATTCTTAAGTTCGTTCGTTACTATTAGCACAGATGAGAAACCACCGCACCAATTGTATCTGATGCAGTGGTTGAAATGAATTCTTTTTCAGGCCATAGTGATTTGATTTCCTGAATCTGCTTTAATTCCTTTGACCAGCAGATATAAACAAAGTGTCAATTCTGCGGCAACTGCTATAGTCACGACCAGTATCTCACTTACGTTTGAAAACTCAGGTCCGAGGAAGTTGACGAAGCAGTCAACCAGATAACTTATTCCGGCAGCAATTATCAGAATACCCAACCATTTAGGAAAATATTCGGCATTATACATTAAAGATCCTACTATTATACAACTAATACCGAAAAACACACCACTGATAAGGTACCCGTATGAATGCGCATTTATAAACAGCAAGGCCAGTGAACTAAGCTGATCTCCGGAAAAACTACTCAGATAAGTATTGTCGCCGAAAATGAGCAGAGGCATATAGTAATTCAATAGATTAAGACCCAGCACCGTAGCCTGGCCCAGTCTGAAAAATGCAGCCAGCAAAGACAATCCTTTGCTTACCGGTTTTAGCAGCAGGTAAAATAACAGGGCCACGGCAACATCACTCATAATCATGATTAAATCGCTAACAAAACCAACCCGGTACAAAACGCTGTGATTAAGTATATTTTGTGCCGTTGTAAGGGCATCACCTGGAACAACAATAGATGACCGGACAAACATCTCGCTGAACAAACCCGCAATGATAATGATCAGGTAAAGTATACCGGCTATACGGGCATTCTTTTTTACTGATAGAACCGTTTGTATGGTATTCATTATTTTTAGTGCTTTAATGTTTTATACTTAAGGGAAAATCAGAACAGTATCCCGGCTTACAGTATATGCTCCGAAATATCCTAATGCTCCGTTGGAAATATTGGTTATTGGGTTTGAAGGGTTCGCATTACCAATCATTCCGCCTTCGAAGAGAGAAGATAACGCAAAGTAGTAATCGTATGTTGATTTATCTAGTGTTTGTAGTTCAACCACAACTCTGTTGAGCGGAATAAACTGTTCAACATCCCATTGCAATACAACGTCATGCCCGTCAGTAAATGCATCATCGAATAATTTCAGGGATTGGCTTGCACCTGCCGGATCATCAATATTATACACTTTTAATCGGTAGTAATTTTCAATATTCGCCGGATCATGCAGATGGCAGTTTATAATGTATCCTCCCGAAAACTCCATATACGCCGGTGTTGGCTCAAAAGATACCGAGTCTATTGCGACTTTATATGGCACCTCAACAGTGGCATTATAGATTTCTCCTTCCGATTCTACTTTCATGGTGTATGAACGGCCTTCTTCACCAGTCCTGTTCCCGGAATATAATCCGGGAGCTGTTTCCAAAAGCTGACTTGCATAGCCAAGATCGTCGGTAATAGTAACTGTTGAACCGGACACGTTAGGATAAGTTTCAGGGGCAAAATAATCGCCTGATTTGGTTAGTTTAACGACAAGCGTTGTATCGATATCTGTTATAGATCCGTCTATGACCAGCCGGGGTTCAATGGAGTCAAGATTTATCTCAATTACATCCTGGCAGCCGAATAATATTATTGCCAGGCCAAATATTAAAGTGTATGTTTTAACTGATTTCATGATTTAAAATTTAAAATTGTAAGTTACTGATGGTATCATTTGAAAAAGGGACAGTCGGAACGCTTCTGTTTGATTCGGATTGCTTTCGTTCTCCCTGAAAGTGATGGAAAATGCGTTTTTTCTGCCATAAACGTTATATACAGAAAAGTTCCAGCTTGATTCAAACCGCTTTTTCTTTTTGGGTATGTAAGTTGCACCAATATCCATCCGGTGATAATCCGGCATCCGGTAAGCATTTCTTTTAGTGTAAACAGGAACCGTAAATTCATCTACCTGGTATTTTCCACTTGGAAATGTTACCGCATTTCCTGTATTAAAGACCCAGGTGGCAGACATGTTCCATTTTTTATTAAGCTGGTACATCCCAACAATTGAAATGTCATGCGTTCTGTCGTATTTGGCAGGATACCACTCCCCATTGTCAATGGCATCCATAGATTTTTCAGTCCTTGAAAGCGTATATCCAATCCATCCGGTTAATTTGCCTGTCCTCTTTTTCACGAAAAGCTCAAGGCCATAGGCTCTGCCCTTACCGAAAATAAGCTGTGATTCCACATTCTTGTTAAGCAGGAGTTCTGCTCCGTTTTGATAATCGATCTGATTCTTGAGGTTCTTGTAATAAACTTCGACAGATGTTTCAAACATGTTATCTTTAAAATTTCTGAAAAACCCGAGAGCGAACTGATCTGCGATCTGCGGTTTTACATTTTTACTGCTTGGAATCCAAACATCGGTTGGAAGTGATGCAGAGGAGTTGGACAGCAAATGGACATACTGTGCGTTTCGTGAGTATGAGAGTTTGACAGAATTCCTGGTATTCAATCTAAAGTTGAATGTTGCACGCGGCTCCAGATTGCTGTAAAGTTGAATGATGTCTCCTTTGGAATAAGCTTCCGCGCTGGTTATTTCATCTCTTTCGTTGTATGTATAAACAGTATCGGGCCCAACTGATGCAAGACCGGAATACCTTAACCCGTAAGTAATATTTATATGATCGGAAATGCTTAATTCGTGTGAGACATATGCTGCCCCTTCGTAGGCTTGTTTTCTGCCCATGAATACTGAATTAAAGAGATCATTGTTTCCTGCATCTATTTCTCCGGGACGATACGTATGATGAATCGCATTAAATCCAAATTTCAGGGTATTATCTGTATTGATGTAACACTGAAAATCTTCTTTAACATTCATGTCCCTGATCCCGGAATTAATGTAAATCATATTATCGGAAAAATTATATCCGAAACCGTAATTATAGTTGCTGTATATAAGTGAACTATTGCTGAATAGTTTATTGTTGAAAACATGGTTCCAGCGTAGCGTTCCGGTCTGGTTGCCCCATTTCAAGGCAAAAAGGTCGTGTATATTAAAAACATCCCTTCCGAAATATCCTGACAGAAAAATGCGGTTATTATTGTCGATCCTGTAGTTTGCTTTCGCATTTAAATCGTAGAAATAGAGGTCTGTATTTTTTTGAGTCCGGCTTCGTGAAAATACCGTAAATATGTCGGCATAACTTCTGCGGCCTGAAATAATAAAAGAGCTTTTATCTTTTACAATTGGAGCCTGAAGGGTTAACCTTGAAGATAAAAGTCCTAGTCCGCCTGAGGCTGTAAACTTTTTATAATTCCCGTCATTCATCTGAATATCCAGGATGGACGAGAGACGACCACCATAATTGGCAGGAGCATTACCTTTATAGAGCTCTACATCCTTAATGGCATCGGAATTGAAGACTGAGAAAAATCCCATTAAGTGTGATGCACTGTAAACCGTCGCTTCATCAAGAATGATAAGGTTCTGATCGACGCCTCCACCCCTTACATAAAAACCTGTGGTTCCTTCGGTGCCCGAACTTACACCAGGCAATAGCTGAATGGTTTTTAAAATGTCCTGTTCTCCAAGAAGCACAGGGATCATTTTAGCCTCTTTGGGAGATAGTTTCATGACTCCCATTTCAGCTTTTCTTACGTTCTTATCTGCCCCTTCACTCAGAATTACAACTTCATCTATTTGAGTTGATTTCATATGCATCTCAACATCGTTGTTAACATCTTCGGAAAGTTCTACCGGAATGGTAATGCTCTTGTAGCCAACATAGGAATATCTAAGATTGTAATCTCCTTTAGGCAAGGTGACGGAGTAAAAGCCGTAAAGGTTTGTTGTTGTCCCGGATCTAAGTTCCTCTACATAGATTGTTGATCCAATTAATCCTTCGCCTGTATCCGCGTCTTTTAAAAATCCGCTTATAGTAACTTTCTCCTGCGAAAACCCCTGAAAAACAGGAATTAGCAGAAACAGCAATTTTATAAGATTATATTTCTTCATTTTGAATAAAATTTATTGTTAATACTAAGATGTGTATGTTTAAAATCGTCTTTGAACTTTAATCCGTATCCAAAGATTCTGTCAAAAGAACTGTGTCCAAAGAGAATAGTACCTGCAAATGCGAGAGATGGCAGTGAGATCAGATAACCTGAAATGCCAAGGATTACTGCTAGAAATTTATAGTGAAACAGATTATATATAAATGCTCCGGTTCTGTTTCCGAAAAAGTATGCCAGCATGCTCAGATCTGGCACAAACAGGAACAGAATAAATATCCACCATTTATAACCAAGAAGGAGACTCAGATAAAATGAGAGCGCCAGCATGCTTGTTTCTTCAATTTGTAGTAAAAGTTTCATTCTATTGACTTATAATTTGTTATGGTGCAAATCTACAGACCCTGCCACCTGTGTTCGACGTTTTTAAGTAAGTCGGACGTTCGGATTTATGAAGTCGGACATCATCCATTTCTCTTTAGAAATAAAGTCCGGCCGCGACTTGCCATGCCTGTGTTCCTGTGAGATTTTTTTTTCTGCTAAGCATTTCATATCAATTATCACTAGTGTTTCACTTATTTGTACATCTTCAATTGAAGGACGCTGACAAAAGTAGAGGAGGTGAGTTTGGCAAAAGTTCGGAATAGCAATGCAGGTGTTCGGAATTATAATAGTGGGCCAAAATGTATGTATATGCTTATCTATAAAAATGATAAGGGCGCATGATTTTTCATGCGATTTTCAGGGTTGAATAAGTTAATGAAAGCCAACCTATTCTTTATCTGACAGGCTATTTAATGAAATAGTTAAATTTTGAAGCAATGAAAATTCCTGACAAAAATGCCGCTTATACCTTACCACATCACAATAAGCTGGTTTTTCAGAAAAAAATTATCCCAAACCCCAATTTTATTGTGGGGGATTATACATACAATGATGATTTTTAAGACACACACAATTTTGAAAAGAACGTAAAATATCATTTTGATTTTTTTGGCAAAAAACTGATAAACAGGACGTTTTGCGTGACATGTCTTCAAAATTTCCTGCTCCGGTGTATTGAAGAGAAAAACAGGTAAAAGACAGTAAATATCTAGATAGTCGGGCTAACCATTTTTTGCTTGCGGTATTCGCTTGGGGTCAGACCTGTAAACTTTTTAAATGCGGTATTGAAGGATGATTTTGAATTAAAGCCACAATCCATTGCAATTCCCAGTAAAGAGTATGAGTCGGATTTTGGATCATCCAAACGTGATTTAATTTCTTCGATCCGGTGCCGGTTAATAAAATCGAAAAATGATTCACCATAAACCCGGCTGATTAATTCTGACAACTGATAAGGTTGAATGTTGATTTTTGAACTTAGTTCAGCTAAGGAGATATCATTTTCAATGTAGGCTTTATCCTTTTCTATAACCGTTGTCAGTAGTTTTGAATATTTCTTTATCTGATCATCGTTTAAAATAAATACGCTTCTCCCCTTCCCTTTTGAAACGGATGTGTTATCATCAGGATAGCCTTTGCTATCCATTGTATCTAACAGCTGAATATTTTTAGTCCGCCAGGTGGAATATGCAAGCGCATAAATGATAATTCCCACAAAGAATCCGATAATGTTGTTTGAAACCGAAAAACTGTAGGAAAATTTATAACCGAGCATAAATGAAATCAATGCTACCAGCAACACAAACAGGAAAAAATAAAGGATCTTTTTTGCCTGTGACAGAGAGATCTTTTCAATATCAGAAAAGTTGTTTTTAATTTTTTTCTGATGATCTTTTACCAAAACCAGACTTATAACAACATAAATAGTAATGTAAAAGACCCGACCCAGTTGCATAATCAAAGCTTCTAATGGAACTTCGTTATTCAAAAAAATGTATTCAGCAAACTGAATCTTTTCTTCCCCGCTCTTCACATAAAGAGGTATAAACGAAATGATATAGATGAAGAACGGGATGGCGTGAAACAGATAAAACCGTGGTAGCTTATTTTTTGTAAGCACAAAGATATATACGTACAATAAAGGACCGTAAAGCAAAAACAAAGGATCAATAACATTAATAAGATGGGGAAAGGTTTTGTAATAACCTGTCATACCATAGATCCCACCTAAAAGGCTGATGGAAAGCACTAATGTTAATGATCCAAGAACTATGGATTTGGTGTCTTTGGGCTTATTGTGTGCGATTAAATAAGTTAAGAATATGCCCTGTAAGGCAGCCGCAAAGTTTAATAACACCAATATTTGCATTTGTTATAAAGGTTAATCCGGACTTATAAAAACTAACATAGTATGTGAGGAAATGTTTAATATAAAACATTGTACCACTAATTATTAATTGAAAAATATTTGTATTAGAATTCATACGTTTTGACCGCAAAATAATATGCGCCACTATTCATCTGCCATTTCATAACTTTTCTTCCGGTTCAACAGGATAAAAATTGTAACCAGATAAATCAGAACAATTGAGAAAGGAATAGCAATAAACCGATATCCGGGTAGCAAGTACCACAAAACAAGAATAATGACTGTTCTGACAACAACATGAAAAATTCCGATCCAGTGTTGAATGATCCACGAAAAGGGAAGCCACATTAGCCCGGTCAAAATTCCAATGGTCATAGGTAATGAAGTGTAATCGACAAGAAAAAAGGGAATGGCAATGGAGTACACAAGAACCGATTGAAAAACACTGTACATAAAGAGTCTGTCAAATTCATTTTTGGGTTTCTGCTTGTCCAGAAAATTTTCGCCGGTAAACTTTGAAATAATCAGAGCAAGGTAAACAATGCTTCCGGTGGCAATAAATAATACCCAAACAGCTATGGATGGAGGAAAGAAGATTGCGGCAAGCCCTGAGGTCAACCAAGCTGTTAATCAGGCCAGCGGTGTTGCTAAAAATTTTCGTTTTGAAAATTCCTTTCGTTGTTCTTCGAGTGTTCTTTTGAGTTGTTTCATTTTCTTTTTGATAACCTTCTGAAGGTTAAACGCTTTGGAAAATTTATTGTTGAAAAATTAATTTTCCAGATTCTTTCGATTCCGCAACAGGGAGCAATCGTGAATCTTCCAATGCCGCTGTCCGGTGACCTATTCCCTTTTGATAATCTTTGTGTGATTCGAAATTCAGAAATCTTTCCACGTTTTTTTGTTTAATCAACATCACAAGGTCCCATCGTTCACCGCTGGGGCCAATCAGATATTTTCCTCCTTCTCCCAAAAACATAATTTCGCCACCTGATTCTTTTAAAAACGGCAAGGTATGGTCAATGTACAACTGATAAGCTTCTTTACCGCTGATTGGCTTCTCCGGTTCTAACTCAGGAGAGGCTGAATAATCAGCCGTCTCACGAAAACGAAGCAGGTTAAGCATTACAACCGGACCTTTTATTCCTCTTAAAACAAAGTCACGCCCCGCTTCCTGCGATGGTGCTATATATATTTCTTTCATCTTCTGTTATGTGTGTGTTAGCTATTTTCTGAGGCAACCCTCAACATAAACCTGAATATTTTCATTCTGTGTGATTTAAACTTTGCCCTACATCAGTAATATTCTGAAAGAAGTCTTTACTACGTATATAATTCATTTATTCAGGAAAAAATAATGCTGTAAAACTAAACATGGTCTGATAAACAAATGTTCGGAATTATAATTCCGAACAAAAATTGATCAATTTTTACTTTTAATCGCGATGTCTCCCAACATCTTTATAACAGAGATCTTAAGTAAAATTTTAAATCTCCATGAAAAGTGCTTCCAAAGGCTTCCGCACTTTTGCCTGTTTTTGTGATCTGTCATCATTATGTCTGTATCCAACCGTAGCAATGACGCAGGCATTTAATCCTTTCTGATCCAGACCAAGAATTGTGTTGTACTTATCCGGCTCAAACCCTTCCATCGGACAGGCATCGATCCCCAGTTCGGCACATGCCATTAACAGGTTTGCCAATGCAATATATGGTTGACGCTCAAGCCAGTTTGTCTTTTCAATATCGGTTTTTTCATTGAGTTTGGATACGATAAAATCTCCATAGCCTCTTATCTTTTCAATATCAATATTCCTTATTTCCGATGTCAGATGGATATGTGTTTCAATATCGGATGGTTCAACTTTTGAATAGTTGCAAAAGACAAACAAATGAGATGCATCTGTAATCTGGTTCTGATTCCACGACACCGGTTTCAGTTTTTGCCTTAACGCTTTATCTTCAATAATGAGTACTTTATATAGTTGTAATCCATACGAGGAAACAGACAGCTGAATTGCTTTTTTAAGTTTTGCAATTTCTGATGATCCCACTTTTTTGTCAGGATCAAACTTTTTGGTAGCATATCGCCATTCCATGTTTTTTAGTAATTCCATAACGCAAATGTTTTTATATGTTATAATTGTACATTTTAAATTGGGTTAAAAATCCCAGTTTCTCATACATTGCACGGGCCATCTCTGAGGCCTGAAGGGTGACATATTTAAAGCCTTGATCATAAGACTGGTCAAGGATATGGTTCATAATTTCTTCGGCATAGCCTTTTCTTCTCATTTCAGGAATGATGCCCAAAGAATGTATCCCTGTTACCTCCTTCGTATGGCTGAAAACCATGCATGTTCCAACGGGTTGATTATTGTTGTAAGCCAGGAAATAATCAATATCTTTTGAGCTCAGCAAAAGTAGAATGTAGCTTATGTCATAGTTAAATGCCTTTTTGAACAAATCAGACCATAATACAGCCTGACTCTTATTCGCTACTTTTTCCAGTTTTATGGATTTTGTTGTTTCGAAAGGCCTATCGACTTTCAGGGACATGCCAATTTGTTCTGAGGTTCTGATGAAACCATGTTTTTCGAATAATTCCAAAGCATTATTTTCGAAGATGTCCCAGTATGCAATTTTTAGATTCACGCGGGAACCTGATATCAAAGCTTTTGCTTCCTGAAGATTTGTATCATTCACCTCACCATGAAACCATAATCTGTTTGGCCATTCAGAATAGTTTATTCCGCAATAGCTAAATCCTTTTTTCTGATAAAAAGCATTAGCCCTCTCTCCGACAATCTGCCAAAGACTTGTCAGGTTTTCAATATTTTCTCTTATTAAATTCATTTTATTTATTGTTTAGTAATACTATTCCAATAACCATTGCACATAACCCGACAATCCTCTTAATATCAAGAGGTTCTTCAGGGAGCCCGAACCAGGCAAAATGTCCGGCCAGAGAAGAAAAGAGAATTTGTCCGACCAGACCGGTGGAGATCATAGTAGAAATTCCAAGTTTGGGAATCGTATAATAATACAGACTGATCCCTAACACACTAAAAAGTGCACCGCTAAACCACAGGTAAAAGGGTATGGCTTTGACCTGCTGTATAGACGGAATTTGCTTTATACTAAAAAGTACAAGCAAAAAAGCAAACAGCGTACTGAAAAGGTATGCTACCAGAGACGCCAGCAACGGACTTTTTAGCAAGGATCCTAGTTGTGCATTTAATCCTCCCTGAACGGATAGAAATATCCCTCCTGTTAACGCAAAAAGTATGATTGTAAAATGATTCATAGCCATATCTTTTATATCAGCAATTTTAAACTGACCATTAAAATTCTTCACAAAACTACGTCGGCAGGAAGCTTTGAATCGACAGGTTTAAGGAAATCGAACGTATGGATTTGGAAAGTCGGACGAATCAACTTGCATTAGTTGTACAAAAAGAAGATTATTGAAAGAAAACTGATATGTAAAAACTATTTTATTCCGTCCATGCCTTGTATGCCTCAAGGACTTTTTCAGGCCAAAAGCCGTACCAGTCGTAACCGATACGGCGGTCGAATGAAATTTCGCTGAGACTGTAAACGACTGTACCATCGCGCAGACAGAGAAATGGTTTTCCGTTTGTTAGATCGTAATACCTGGCCCAAACAGGTTTGGCGTTCTTATCCGGGACAAACTCACGATCAAAATCCACCGTTGTTTCATGATAAGGCCGTTCCGGAATTTCTATGGTGGCATAGCGGTATCCTGTAATTTTTGCCTTTTTGAACCACTTTACGGCAGATTCAACCGCATCTTTGGTAGCCTGATCCGGATCTTTAATCCGCATTAGAAACAGGACAATATCACTGCTTTCACGGGCCGTGATAGATGGCAGTTCGTAACTTCTGCCCTGAACCGGTTCATACGTTACCGGATCATGCTGCTGACACCAGGCCGTTTTTGTGCCATCCAGTTTTATCTGGCAATTCAGGATCACCTTAAGTCCTTTACCATACGCTTCGAGCAAAGAATCACGAAGGGCATTGCCAATCCATGAATAAATATCGCGTTCCTCTTTTACATCCAGCAAGAGGTTCATGATGCCGGTCATCACATCATCGTTAAAGGTTATGGCATCGGCATCCCAGCCCCGCCAGCCACCTTTGGGATATTGTGTGTTCAGAATATAATGCAACCCTTTTTCTGCTCCTGTTTTGTATTTATCATTGCCTGAATAGTGATAAACACTTGCCAGGTACTCAATTTGCGGGAAGGTATTCCGGTTGTCATACGTGCTTTCACGATAATGATCCGATAAGGCATTGATCACGGAATCTCTGTCCAGCTTTGCCAGCCAGTCGATATTTTTGGGCCAACCTCCGTCTTTATTCTGATAACGCAATAAATTATCCGCAATACCTATAACATCAGCGGAGTCATAGCGTTCCTGTGTTCTGATTTCGCTATAAAGATTCCAGTGATGAATGCCATCTTCAAACTTTGAAAGATCGATATATGGGAGTGATTTTTCTTGCTTTCCGGCACATCCGATCAGAAAAATGACCGATAAGAATAGTAGTGGCTTAAACATGCAACATTGATAAATTGGTTGAAGGTATAAAGATAGTAAATGACGATAAAAAGGTAAATGTCATGTATTTATTTCTACCATAAAGTTTTTATATCTTTGCGGCGCAAATTAAAATTATAGACAATGAAAGCATTTGTATTTCCGGGACAGGGTGCCCAGTTTGTAGGAATGGGAAAAGACCTGTACGACAATTACGAAATTGCAAAAGAGTTATTCGAAAAAGCCAACGATATTCTGGGCTTCCGAATCACCGATCTGATGTTTGAAGGAACCATGGATGACCTGAAACAAACAAAGGTTACCCAGCCGGCTATCTTTTTACACTCAACGATTCTGGCGAAAGTAATGGGAGAAAAATTCATACCTGAAATGGTTGCCGGTCACTCTTTGGGCGAATTTTCTGCCCTGGTGTCTGCCGGAGCCCTGACATTTGAAGACGGATTGACCCTGGTTTCGAAACGTGCCATGGCCATGCAGAAAGCCTGCGAAGTTGAACCGTCAACCATGGCAGCCATTGTTGGAATGGATGATGAAACAGTGGAAGCTGTTTGCGAAACAACCGAAGGTATTGTGGTCGCTGCCAACTACAACTGTCCTGGTCAGCTGGTGATTTCCGGCTCTGTAGAAGCCGTTAATGCTGCCTGCGAAACCCTGAAAGAAAAAGGTGCCAAACGCGCTTTGGTCTTACCGGTTGGAGGTGCCTTCCATTCACCACTAATGGAACCTGCCCGTGAAGAACTGGCCGAAGCCATTAAAACAACAACAATAAATGCCCCGGTTTGTCCGATTTATCAGAATGTGGATGCCAAACCGCAGACTGATCCTTCGGTGATAAAAGAAAACCTGATTGCACAGTTGACAGGTGCTGTAAAATGGACACAGACCGTTCAGAATATGATTGCCGACGGTGCCACTTCCTTTACAGAGGTTGGTCCGGGTAAAGTATTGCAGGGACTGGTTAAAAAAGTTGACCGCGAAATGGAAACTGCCAGCGCAGAAATCTGAAACATTTAAAAGATATATGTAAAAGCCGTTCCGTTGGGATCGGCTTTTTTTGTAGCTTTGTTAACCTTTGAACAAACTGGGACCTGACTCATTATAAAATCAGGTTGTCTTATATCATAAATCTTTAATCTTAAGTCTTAAAAATATGAACATTACAGATTTAGCAGGAACAGTAACATTGAATAACGGAGTAGAAATGCCCTATCTGGGACTTGGCGTTTATCTGACCAAAGACGGAGAGGAAGTTGAAACGGCTGTATTGTCAGCTCTTGAAGCAGGTTACAGGCATATTGATACCGCTTCGTTTTACCATAATGAAGCCGGCGTAGGAAATGCACTAGCTAAGTCTGATGTTGACCGTAAAGATATTTTTATCACCACTAAAGTCTGGAACTCAGATCAGGGTTATGAAAAAACGTTGAAAGCGTTTGAAGTTAGTCTGAAAAAACTGCAAATGGATTTCCTGGATTTGTATTTGGTACACTGGCCGGTTAAAGGGAAATTTACAGATACGTGGAGGGCATTTGAAAAGCTATATAAGGAAGGTTTAATTCGTGCCATCGGGGTCAGCAATTTTCATGAAGTGCATTTAACAGAATTATTAAAAATGGCCGAGGTCATTCCTGCAGTGAACCAGGTGGAATTTCATCCGTATCTTGTTCAGCAATCGTTGGTGGATTTCTGCAAATCAAAAGGCATACAGCACGAAGCCTGGAGTCCGCTGATGCAGGGAGGTGTTCTGGATGTGATGCTGTTAAACGAAATCGGTAAAAAATACGGTAAGTCTCCTGTGCAGGTAACCCTGCGTTGGAACCTTCAACGTGGCACAGTAACGATTCCAAAATCTGTGCACCCCGAAAGGATCAGACAAAATGTGGATATTTTTGATTTTGAACTCAGCGAAGAAGAAATGAGGGCTATTAATGCGCTTGACCGTAACCAGCGTGTTGGGCCCGATCCGGAAAATTTTAATTTTTAATCCGTATTGTTCTGGTTTTAGGAGGCTAAACTTTTCCAAAGTTTTGAACTTTGGAAAAGCTTACAAAAACATTCCATCTTATTTTATATGCAGACGCGTAGAAACAGCGTTTAAAATTTTAACGAATGCACGGTTGGGATGATATACAGGAGTGAGCTCAAAACCTTGACGCTACTGCATTCATAAATTGTGATTTATATATATATTTGCAATCCAAAACAGGAAAATAATTTTAATGGATCATATACGTAACTTTTGCATCATTGCACACATCGACCATGGGAAAAGTACCCTGGCCGACAGGTTACTTGAACGAACACATACTGTAACAGGAAAAGCTTTGCAGGAACAGGTTCTTGACAGTATGGATTTGGAGAGAGAGAGGGGCATCACCATTAAAAGTCATGCCATCCAGATGGATTATGAGCTGGAAGGTAAAAAATATAAACTGAACCTTATTGATACTCCGGGACACGTGGATTTTTCGTACGAAGTATCGCGGTCAATCGCTGCCTGCGAAGGTGCGTTGCTGATCATTGATGCCACACAGGGTATCCAGGCTCAGACCATATCAAACTTGTACCTGGCCCTGGAACACGACCTGGAAATCATTCCGGTGATGAATAAAATGGATCTGCCCAATGCCATGCCCGAGGAGGTGGAAGAAGAAATTGTTGAACTGCTTGGCGTGGATCCTGAGGATATAATCCGGGCAAGTGGTAAAACAGGGCAAGGTGTGGATGAGATACTGGAAGCTATTGTGCATCGTATTAAACCTCCCTTGGGTGATCCCGAAGCACCGCTACAGGCCTTGATTTTCGACTCTGTATTTAACTCTTTCAGAGGCATCATTGCCTATTTTAAAATTGTGAACGGAGAGATTAAGACAGGTGATCTGGTGAAGTTTGTCAATACCGGCAAGGAATATTATGCCGATGAGATAGGTGTGTTAAGGCTTTCCATGCAACCCCGCGATGTACTTAGAACAGGTGATGTGGGCTATATCATTTCCGGGATTAAAACATCACGCGAGGTAAAAGTGGGCGATACCATTACCCATGTAAAAAGAAAATGTGATAAGGCCATTTCCGGTTTCGAAGAAGTAAAACCCATGGTATTTGCGGGTGTTTACCCTATTGATTCTGATGATTACGAGGATCTGCGGGCAGCAGTGGAAAAGCTGCAGCTGAATGATGCATCTCTTACGTTTGAGCCGGAATCTTCTGCAGCGCTTGGTTTTGGCTTCCGTTGCGGATTTCTCGGACTGCTTCACATGGAGATCATACAGGAGCGTCTGGACCGGGAATACGATATGAACGTGATTACTACGGTACCGAACGTATTGTACAAGGTTTATACCAAGCAGGGCGAAGCAAAGGATGTTTACACCCCAAGTGAACTGCCGGATCCAACACATATCGAACGCATTGAAGAACCATTTATCAGGGCAACCATACTAACACATCCCGATTATTTTGGCCAGATTATGACGCTTTGCCTGAATAAAAGGGCTGAGCTGAAAAAACAGGACTTTCATACAGCACACCGCGTGGAACTTCAGTTTGATATGCCGTTGGGAGAGATCGTATTTGATTTCTACGACAAACTGAAAAGTGTTTCCAAAGGATATGCCTCATTCGATTATTACACCATAGGATATAAACCTTCGAAACTCATTAAGCTTGATATCCTGCTGAATGGTGAATCGGTGGATGCCTTATCTGCACTGCTTCATGTGGATAATGCCTATAATATGGGACGGAGAATGTGTGAGAAGCTAAAGGAACTGATTCCAAGACAACAGTTTGATATAGCCATTCAGGCTGCTATCGGGTCAAAAATTATTGCCCGGGAAACAGTAAAGGCAGTAAGGAAGGATGTGACCGCTAAATGTTACGGAGGCGATATCACCCGTAAACGCAAGTTGCTTGAAAAACAGAAAAAGGGAAAGAAAAAGATGAAACAGATCGGAAACGTAGAAGTGCCGCAGAAAGCTTTCCTGGCTGTTTTAAAACTCGACTAAATTATTGGATTAGTCAATATTGTTTCTGAAAATCAGATATATCTACCAGTAATTTTTGCTGTACGGTATTTAATAATTTTATATTTTAGGCTCAGTTATAAAGAATCTAATAATCTAAAAAATCTATCTATGGAACATGGAGTTATCGAAAGTATGCCACTGTGGTTGTCAATCCCTTTTGTGGTCATGCTTCTTTTTATCGCAATTGGTCCCTTACTCTTTGAACACTGGTGGGAGCAGAATAAAAATAAACTGATCGTTTCGCTGGCATTGGGAATCCCGGTTGTAATACTAATGGCGTCAAGAGGTTTGTTGCTTAATGTTGAACATCAGATTCTTTTTGATTACGTTCCTTTTATTGTTTTGCTTGGAGCGTTGTTTGTGATAACCGGAGGAATTCATCTTGAAGGTGATATAGAGGCAAAACCTTCTATTAATACATTATTTCTTGCGATTGGAGGTATTCTTGCATCTTTTATGGGAACAACCGGGGCTGCAATGTTGCTCATCAGGCCAATCATCAAAACCAATATTGAAAGAAAATATAAAGTTCATACAATATTATTTTTTATAGCGATTGTCGCTAATGCCGGCGGTATGCTAACACCACTTGGAGACCCACCATTGTTTTTGCTTTATTTAAGGGGAGCACCGTTCCAGTGGTTCTTTAGTCTTGCGCCACAATGGGCTTTTGTTGTAGCTGTTCTGCTGGTTATTTACTATTTTACGGACAGATATTACCACAAAAAAGAAACTCCAAAGGCAATAAAAGAGGACCACGAACATATTGAGCCGATTAAATTGAAAGGAAATATAAATTTTCTGTTCTTATTGGGCGTAATTCTTTCTGTTGCCTTATTAAACGAACATTACATTCATAAAATACACGAAAACCATTACCATGGATTTATCCGGGAAGGAGTTATTTTGTTAATGGCAGTTTTGTCGTTGATATTTACAGACAAAAAAATGCGTTACGAATCCAATAAATTCACCTGGGCCCCGATTCTTGAGGTCGCATTTCTGTTTCTCGGTATTTTTATTACAATGGTACCAGCATTAATGTATCTGGAACAAAATGCTCAATCCTTTGGACTGACGAAGTCGTATCAGTTTTATTATGCGACAGGGATATTAAGCTCATTTCTTGATAATGCTCCAACTGCCGTTTCGTTCCACAACCTTGCATTAGGTTTAGTTGGTGATCCGAATGCGCCCGGCCTTGTCGCACATATATCAGAAGTAATGTTGAAAGCAATTAGTTTGGGTGCTGTATTTTTTGGCGCTATGACATACATCGGTAATGGACCAAACTTTATGGTTAAAGCAATTGCTGAAGAAAATAAAATTGAGATGCCAAGTTTCTTTGGGTATATTTTGAAATTTTCTTTAGTTGTACTGTTGCCGGTTTATGTCGTGACACAACTTATATTTTTATAGATTAGGAAATACATATTCTCATCCTTTGGCCAGCTTGTTCAGTTGAAGTATTTAAAGGGCGTTCAGAAGACTTTTGAACCTTGCCAAATACTAAAAAATGCCTTACAGCAGAAACAGTAATAAAAAAAAGGTTGATAATATGTTAATTCACTAAAATTTGTATCTTCGTACCCTTGTTTAAAAAACCCATTTGTATAATAAAAATAAGAACATTAAATGGCTACTTTAGAAAAGATCAGAAATAGGGCAGTGTTGTTGATTGTGGTGATTGGCGTTGCCATGGCCGCATTTATTTTGGGCGATCTCTTTAAGTCAAGATCAACTTTCTTTGGTCAATCACAACGCGAGGTTGCCGACATTAACGGTCACGCGGTGATGATCGATGAATTACAGAATAAAATTCAGGAACTGACTGAAATCTACAAGCAAAGTCAGCAGACCCAGTCGCTTGATCAGCAAACTGTTGATATGATCCACGATCAGGTTTGGAACAACATTCAGAGAGAGTACATCATGGGCGATGAGTATAATGAATTGGGCCTCGCAGTTTCAGAAGATGAATTGTTCGACCTGGTTCAGGGTGATCACTTATCTCCTATTGTCAGACAATTGTTTGGAAACCGTCAGACAGGTCAGGTTAATAAGTCTGCCGTACTGAATTTTCTGAAACAAAAGGAGAATGACCCGGCTGCAAAAGCATACTGGCTATACTGGGAAAAAGAAATTGTAAGTCAGAGGTTATTTGAAAAATACAACACACTTATCGCAAAAGGTTTGTACGCTAACTCCAAGGAAGCTGAATTCGTAACAGAAAACAGCAAGAAGTCAAAGAACATTGAATTCTTCTCTAAACCTTTTACTTCTGTTAAGGATTCAACATTAAAAGTATCTGATTCTGAAATTGAAACGTACTATAGTGCTCACAAGGATGACTATAAGCAGGATGCTTCAAGAAAGATCGAATATGTTGAATTTGACATTAAAGCATCTGATAAGGATGATGCAGATGTAAAGGAATGGGCGGAAAAAGCTGCTACGGAAATTAAGTCTATTAACGATCAGGAAGAAATTGCCCGATATGTAAATCTTAACTCAGACAGTCGCTTCGTAGATCGTTATCAGGATAAGGATGCAGTTGATGCCCGTTTGAAGGATTTCGTGGATGAAAGCAAACCAGGAGCTGTTTACGGCCCTTATAAAGACAATGCTTCTGATGCATATGTTGTAGTAAAATTAGTTGACGAGGCAATGCGTCCGGATTCAATTGAAGCCAAACATATTTTGATTCAGGAAGCTACAGCAGAACGCACACAGGAACTGGCAGACAGTATTTATACAGTTTTAAAGAATAACAAAAGTAAATTTACTGAGCTGGCAGAACAATTTTCCAAGGATCAGGGAAGCGCTAAAAAAGGCGGTGAACTTGGATGGTTCCAGGATGGAATGATGGTTCCGGGCTTTAATGAAGCGTGTGTGAATGCAAAAGTTGGTGAAATAGTTGAAGCTAAATCAACTTATGGAACTCACATCATTTTGGTTCAGGACAAGAGCAAAAATGTGGATAAAGTATTACTAGCCACACTTTCGAGAAATGTTGAACCATCAACAGATACTTACCGTGATGTTTATAGCGAAGCAAGTAAATTTCTTGGCGAAAACAATACGTACGAAAAATTTGAAAAAGCTGTAAAAGAGGATCCTTCAATTGCGAAGATTCATCATACTGCAGCTACAGTAAAATCAAGTGATAAAAAAGTGAACAACATGGATAACAGTCGTGAGCTGATTCGCTGGGCGTTCAATGATGCAGAGCTTGGAAAACTGTCTGATGTACAGGAACTGGGCGACAGGTTCGTGATTGCTGTTGTGACGGAAATTCGTGACAAAGGCATTCAGCCGGTTGAAGAAGTAGAAGGTTCTATTCGCGCGGAACTGTTAAAAGATAAGCAGGCAGAATACCTTATTAAGGAAATCAATGCTGCTAAAGCCGAAAGTCAGACCCTTTCATCGCTGGCTCAAAAAGAAGGAGCTGAAATTAAATCAGCATCAAATATTACCTTTGGTTCTTACTATATTCAGGGAGCTAACGGATATGTTCCTTCACTGATAGGAGCTGTTGTGAAAGCGCCTGTAAACGAAATTTCTGAACCCGTTAAAGGTGATAATGCAGTTTATGTTTTCCGTGTGGTCAGTGAAGAAGAAAATAAAAGTGTTCCTACATTGGATCAGGAAAAACAACAGCTTGCCCAGGGGTATGTTTACCGTGCAAATTACCAGACATTCAATGCGCTTAAGGATAAAGCCGAGATTGACGACAGAAGGGTTAAGTTCTATTAGAAAGAAATGTAAACACAATATAAAAGCCATCCGTCAGCTGACGGATGGCTTTTTTTGTCGGTCTGCAGGGAATCGAACCCTGGACCCGCTGATTAAGAGTCAGCTGCTCTGCCAGCTGAGCTACAGACCGGTTAGATCGTTGAATTTAATTGCCTGTATACAAAAACAAAACCGGATCAAAAGAGTAATCTATTTATTCAGCAACCTGACTTCATAAACTCCTCCGGCTACCGAACCTTCCTTTGCCTCAAACTTAACAGTAAATGTACCCGAAGTGTTTATCGCTACGTCCTCAGGAATATCATAGTCTACCGTATAAAAGTCATTTCCTCTCCTGCCTCTTAAATTCACTTCTGCAATCACCTTATCGTTAGCCAGGATATTGAAATTCCGGCCACGGTCAGCGCTGAAATACATCACACGTAGTTTTACGGGTACCCTATCAGGATTTCTTAATTCATAACTGAACCATCCCTGTGCATCGCGCCAGTGTTTGCCGGCATTGACTCCGGCATTGGATCGCTCAAATTTTATAAAATGATCCGATTCCGGCTGCTGTTCTCCTGGATAGATCAGATCAACAGTGTTGCGTTCCAGTTCCTGTTCGGCTGCTTCTTTAGCGGCGATCTCAGCTTTAATTTCCTTTACAGCATCTTCCGTTTCACTTTGCCAGTAGATAATATAGCGTGAATCGTGCAGCCTGTAAAACGGCATTAACGTCAGGTTGTTGTAATCTCCTGAATAGAGATCGTCGAGGGTAAATGTTAGTGCTTCGCCCTTTACCGGCTTGACTTTTGCGGCAATCTGATCCGGTTCGCTTACAATAATCGGCATTTCCTGCAACGGAATTTTTTCTCCTGATGCAATATGTCCTCCGCGGCTGGCATCGGCATAGAGTCCCGGCATATTATCTGTTGTTGTTTTGGCCGCTAACACTACCGGCCCGTGAAGAATAGAAAAATAATGTTCGCCATCAGGAATTTGCTCCACTGTTGTATGCATCGGAAGGGAGACACTTATGTTGTCACCATCTTTCCATTTTCGGTATATGGTTACATATTCTCCGGGCTGATCCGGAATTTCAACCGGTTCCCCATTCACGGAAACGGTCATCCCCCCTTTTGTGATCCATTCCGGATACCGGATATGTATTCCAAATTTTGATTTCTTTTTTAAACCAAGCGTTAATTCTGTCTTTTCCTTATCCGGAAATGCTGTGTTCTGGGTAATTTTAATGCCTTTCTTCTTCCAGTCAAGTGTAGATGGAATAAACAGGTTTACATACAGATCATCACCGTCATGGGCATAGATCAGCTCACCGTATTTGGTATGGTTTTCGAGACCTGAACCAACACAACACCAGAAGCTGGTTTCGGGCTGAGAATATACCCTGTAGTGCCCCGGACGCATGGGTGTAAAATATACGAACCCTCCTCTATCCGGTTCCTCTGTTGACAGGATATGATTATACAATGCCCGCTCATAATAATCCATGTATTTAACGTCCGGATCGGACAGAAACAACATTTTAGTCAACTTGAGCATGTTATAGGTATTACAAGTTTCAGGACCCTGCTCGCTATTGATCATTCCTGAAAAATCATCCACCGGATTGAAATGTTCTCGTACACTGTTCCCTCCAATTGTGACAGTCCGGTTATCCACGACGGTTTCCCAGAAGAAACGGGCAGCATCGGCCCATGTTGTATCCCCATCGTATTCAGCAATACGTTTAAACCCTATTACTTTTGGAATCTGCGTATTGGCGTGCATTCCGGTCAGTTTGTCTTCGTGCTGAAGCAAGGGATTAAGCACATAATGATGGGAGAATTGTTTGGCAAGAGTCAGATATTTCTCATTTCCTGTAATAAAAGCCACATCTGCAAACACTTCATTCAATCCGCCATGCTCACTTCGCAGCATATCCTGTATCTGATCCTCAGACAAGTTTGATACCAGTTTGATAGCCCAGTCTGTCAGTTTTATCAACATCTCCTTAGCCTCTTCACTTCCGCCAAAAAGATATGCATCACGCAATCCGGCATAAATTTTATGAATATTATACAAAGGCACCCATTTTTTATTCAGGCTGAAAGCACCTGCATCAATATGTCCTTCGGCAATTTCCTTCCACATTGCACGTCCTCCCGGAACACCACCCAGGTAGCCATCGTCATGATTATCCTGACACCGTTTCAGTTCACTGAGCATATAATCCATTCTCTCTTTCATACGCTGATCGCCGGTTGCAGCATACATCATTGCAAGAGCTGAAAGATAATGGCCTCCAATATGTCCATCCAATCCTGTATTCTCCCAGTTTGGGTAATTTTCTGCCTTGGGTTCCAGACCGGCTTCCTTCAGATAAGGCGCAAGCAATCGATCAGGATCAAGCGCCAGAATATATTCCAAATCCTTCATTTCTGCATGCTTAAAAGGACTTTCAAGCAGACGTACCGAGTTTAACGGGAAAAGTTCCAGTTGTTCTTTGACCTGTGCAGTCAAAAATGCCGGGATCAGGCAAATAATAACTATTATACTTTTTAAGGTTTTCATGCTTAATGTGTTTATTCTCCGGGAAATTGCAATATTACAAATTAAACTAATATTTTTTTAAAAGCATTGACCAGCCTCCGGATAGATTCAGATTCCAGCTTCTACTATTACAAAATAAACCAATCCTGCATAAAAAACATTTCATTTAATCTAATTCTGATAATACAGAATTAAAAAACGAACAGAAATAAGTGATAACATAAAGAAAGGTTGTAATTTAACGCCTGAAAAAAAGTGCTTAGAAAGCATAAAAAACAGTGTATTGATGACAAAAAAAGCAATGGTTGAAAATATCCGCAACAAATCCGGATTTATCTGTGACATGGATGGTGTGATATATCATGGTAACAAAATTCTGGACGGGGTAAAAGAATTTGTTGGCTGGCTTAAGGAGGAGAATAAGAAATTTGTATTCCTCACAAATTCCAGCGAACGTACCATTAAAGAATTACAGGGGAAGCTGTCGCGAATGGGACTCGATGTGGGGCCCGAACATTTTTACACCAGCGCCCTGGCCACTGCTACTTTTCTGCAGAATCAAAAGCCAAATGGCAGCGCCTATATCATTGGCGAAGCCGGATTGATCAATGCACTTTACAACGCCGGCTATTCCAGCAACAACATCGATCCGGATTACGTGGTGATGGGGGAAGCGCGGTCCTACAGCTACGAAGTCATCGAAAAAGCAGTTAACCTGGTTAACAAAGGGGCTAAACTGGTTGGAACCAATCCTGACCTGACCGGTCCAATTGAAAACGGCATCGCTCCTGCCACAAAAGCATTGATTTCTCCCATTGAACTGGCTACAGGCAAACAGGCCTATTTTGTAGGTAAGCCTAATCCACTAATGATGCGCATCGCCCTGAAAAAGTTGGGTATTCAACGTGAAGATACCATTATTATAGGCGACCGTATGGATACTGATATTGTAGCCGGGATAGAAGCAGAAATTGACACCTGTCTGGTGCTTTCAGGCATATCAACCACAGAAACCATCAAGGAATTTGCCTATCGTCCACACTATGTTTTAAAGGGTGTCAACGAGATTGTAAAAGATTATATGTAGAGGAAGGTATCGGATCTTTAATAAAAATCTTCCGGGTGGCAATGCTCCCATCTTCATAGTACAACGCAATAATATTTATTCCTGAAACGGGTTTGAGATGCTCTTTCCCATCAATTGAATAATAGATCACTTTAACAACCTTCTGGTCCGGCACAATTGTGTGAACCTGATCATTCGTCACGTTATCAGCATATACAAAAATGTTACTGACAGATGCACCCAGTATTGATCCATAGGTGATCAGGTCTGAACTTTTATCCGCAATAAACCTGACAAATACGGAATCTTTGCGATTGGCATCATCAGGCAAATAAAACTCCTTGTCGTACCACACAGAATCTTCTTCAAGATTAAATTCACCAACCTTAAAATAAGTTATACCATCTGTTGAATACTCCACATTCTGAGTAAAATAATAAGCCGAGTATCCTGACATTCCGGCTGCAATCCTTATATTTTTGTAATGACTGGCATCAAACTTTATTCTGAAATAATACTGCCCTGCAGATGATTTGCCTTTACGGATCATTGCTGCATTCCGACCTAACCATAGATAGTCTTCTGAAAATAACTTCCAACTAAATATTGACCCATCATTCTGTAAAAGAACAAATGATGCATTCTGATTTTCCTCCGACTCATAAAAGTCTGCATTACGCACATATTCTCCATCCTTGTAGAAATCCCATCCCACGATATAGTTAGCCTGATTAAACCAGGCATTAACGATGATATCCTCATTCATCGTAACCGTAATAGCTGTATCATTATAATTGTCGTTCCAGTGGTCAAAATCTGAAACAGGATTGGAAGATGCCATTAAAGTCACCACTGTCCCTTTGGGATATAAACGTTCTCCTTCCACAAGATTACCCTCAGGAAATACGGTTATTAATCCGGGATCAACACCATCCGGAATTACTACTTGCAGCTTAAAATATTCATAATTGACTTTTATATTAACGGTTTTACTGGCAGCCTTATAGTTGTCATCTTCAGGGAAAGTTACTGTAATGGTATTAAATCCTTCCGGCAATTGCGATCCAATGGGATGACTGTATACGGGTGAACCTGTATTTCCATTGGCAGTTGCATTAAGCCGGGTTTCATCCAAAGGCGTACCAAAAATAATGGGATCAAGGTCATTCCAGTTTATTATCGTTTCTTTCTTTTGACTGGGCTGAACAGTATCCCTGTTTTCATTTCCGGCTTTTTCAATAACCTCCCTTCTTGCATCTTCGGCACTTACAGTGGTATAATTATAACTCGGTGTAAAAACATCATCCGTACCCTCATAAACAGTACCTTCGCAGCTATCATAAATATTGCCTTGGCTTCGGGCCTCGCCGCCTTCAACGGTTAGCGGGTCTCTTACGCCCTCAAAATAATTGTACTCCGATAATATCTGGGCTTCGAGAGCAGCACGGTTTGCATAGTTATTTCCTGCACAACTTAAATAGTTATTGTAAACATGTACCCGCCCAAAACGCACCCGTGGCATACGCGAAGTACATCCCGTATCCCACCAGTTGTGATGCATTGTAACATGTAATTTCCCCCGGTCGGTAATATTGCTGTCATCGGCACCAATTAAATTTACAAACTTATGAAAGGTAACCTTGTCATAATAGAACCGGCAATATGAAATCGTCACAAAATCAGACTCAACCGTAACATCAATACACCCATCCGCACAATCGTAAACCGTACAATTGGTTACATATACATATCGTGCTTCCCGTATTGTGATGCCATCATTTGCCGGATTGGTTATGTTAAGGTTTTTTATAACCACATCGTGAGTTCCACCACTGATATTAATATCACCAATAATTGTTGAGGTTGAATCCAGACCTGAAATTGTTTTATAACTTCTCACTCTAACCTCCGAACCAACATCAATTGTGTCCTTAATCAGAAGAACATAAGGCGTGGATGAGCCAGCCAGAGATTTTAAATCGTTTGCATTATCTACGATGATAGTATCTCCACCTGCACCTCCGGGATTTTCACCATATCCGTCACCCTCAGCCAGAAGCGGAATACCGTAAGCAGTCAACAGGAGGATAAACAGTAAAAATTTAGTATGTGGCAGGGTGCGGTACGAATTCTTCATGAATTTAATTTTTTGAAATTCTGTCTTCAATATATTTTTAGCACACACGGCATGTCAGCCAGATCATTTTGGGACAGTTGAACATTCAGGCCATTCTCATCGAAACGAAAAGAGTTAACTGAGCCGCCTACCAGTTCCACATTCTTCATTTTATCATTGAAATGCGGACCATTAACAGCTAAAGATTTAATACGTATCTGATTGCTTTCCGGTTGATCCATAACAACAGCATATAACACATCTCCCTTTTTTGTGAACCGGATATCTTCAGATGAATATGCGGCTCCTCTACCTTCATTAAATCCCTGATCTTTGATCGGGTTGGCACTATCAGCTTTGGGTCCTTCACCGTAAACGGCCCATGGCCGTGTTCCGTAAATACATTCACTGTTTGTATCCATCCACTCTGTAATGCCTTTAACAACTGCAAGTTCCTTTTCATCAATTGAACCATCACCCCGAACAGGAATATTCAACAAAAGATTCCCGTTTTTACTGACAATATCCACCAACATCTGGATGACAGTTTTTGCTGATTTATATCCGCTTCTTTCATACAAACTGCGGTCATAATGCCATCCACCAATACAGGTACAGGTTTGCCATGCTTTGTCCTGAATGGCATCCGGTGCACCACGTTCCACATCCCAGACCAGGCATTCTTTCTGGTCATCTGTCAATATTTTTCCAAAGAGAACGGCCTCCAGTTTTCCATCGTGATCAGCCATGTTTTTATTGTAATAATGAGCCGCTAATTCCAGCCCAACATTACTGACAGGCCATAGGGGCAAGCCGGTGTCATCAAAATAAATAAGATCGGGCTCAAAGGTATTGATCATGTCTACAGTCCGGTTGTAAAAATTAAGGCAGTATTCTTCGGAAGGAGGAGTCGCTCCATTTCCCCATGCCCACTGACTACCGATTGAGCCGGGATCTTCACTGTTTTTGCTTAAGGGGTGATTTTGGGCATATAAATTCTGAGGATCCAGACCTTCCCACCAGGTACCTTTTCCATCTTCTTTCGTCAGTGTTCCGTCATAAGGCACGCCTGCCAGATCTCCTGTTTTATCTGATTGCTGAGCTGTTTCGTACCAACGCCATGCATGTGCTGAATGAATACTGACACCAAATGGCAAATTGTTAGCTTTGGCTGCTTTCGCCCATCCGGCAAGAATATCCTTATGCGGACCAACATTTACAGAATTCCATTCCTGGTATTTGCTGCCCCATAAATCGAGGTTATCGTGATGATTCCCCATGGCAAAGAAATACTTTGCACCGGCCCGCTTATACAATGCAACCAGTTTCTCAGGATCCCATTTATCCGCCTTCCAATCATGAATTACATCCTTAAATCCAAATTCCGAAGGATGACCGTAATGTTCCAGGTGATAATTGTATTGCCAGTGCCCCTGAACATACATATGACGCCCGTACCAGTCGCCGGCTTCCGGCTGACATTGAGGTCCCCAATGTGCCCATATACCAAATTTAGCATCCCTGAACCATTCCGGAACCTCGTATTGTTTCAACGATTCCCAGGTTGGTTCAAAAATGCCGGTCTGCATTTTTTCTTTTTTATTTGATGTGCACGAAAAAACGATCAGTGCAACAAACGTGATTAGCAAGGATTTCTTCATGGTGAAATTAATTGTTGCAGTAATTAAACATCAACATTCTCATATGATAAACTAAACCATTATCAAAGTTAATGTAATCAGATCAACAAGAGATTGTATGCACTAATCTAAAGTGTGTATATTTTAAACATCAGAACCTGTTGTTCAATTAAGATCCAGGTATTTATTATATCAGGATTAGTGTGTCCTTTTACGAAAATCTATCTCCAATAGTTTAGAACTGCCATCATCATTGTCTGTTACACCCAGCAGTTTTATATCTGAATTGGTGCTGCTGACCACATAAACAGATTCCACTTTATCCTGCAATGGTTTGCCGTTATGCATTATTCTTTCACAAACCGGAGTCCTATTTTCAAGCTGATTCAAATCTATCAGTCCAATATAACTGCCTACAATATTTTGGTTGTCGATCCAGTTCGGATCATTCTCCACCGATGCAGAAAAAACAAGAATATCTTCTTCCGGCAACAGACACATACCAGAAAATCTGGCAGATACGCCGTTAACGGCAGGAAGGTTGAATTTTATGGATTTAATGTCCGGTTTATCTTTTTTATCGTCTTTAACATAGTCTCTGAAATCATCAATATCTATTACTATCAATGTATTGTCGGCACGGTTCAGGAGGATCAGCTTCTTCTTCCAAAGTCCGGCTCCTTCAAAATTTATGCCGGCCTGCGCATCAGATTTTTGTGCAATATGTTTGTAGAGCTTAGCTAAATCGTAAGTCGTAACCTTATGATCCTGACCATCAAAATCGACTCGGTTCATCACCTCACTTTTATCACCGGTACTGCCTGAACCAAAAACCAACAGGTCAGAATCTTTTCCCCAGGGAACAACTGTCATGCATTCAAAATCGGCCTTTTCATGCTTTGGAAGCCTGCCATTTTCAAGGTGTTTCGTGCTGAATATTTTGATTGAATCCTCTACCTCATATTTGGTGTTCAACTGAAACAGATATGGGGAATCATCACCCGCAATAAAGTAGCTGTCACGATATTTCACTAAAGCAGATGCCGACGGAATGTGTGGAAGTGTAATCTGTTTACTTACATTTACCTCAAATACAATGCTCTGAGCTTCAAGACGAACTGGCAACAGAAAGCAAATAATAACAACCAGACCGGGAACAGAAAAAATCCTCCTCATTTTACGTTTATTTACTCTACAACGATACCTGGATTTGAATCCGACTTATACAGTTCTTTAAAGTCCTTATCATTTACTCCTTTAAACCTTACATTTTCAATCAGTTTTTCTGCATTAATCATGGTCTCGCTTGCAGATACAAATTCAACTGAATCGAAAGTAAGATTTTGAACATTTGACAGACTCAAAGGGTAGTAATCCATAGTCGTGGATTTCAGATTTTTAAATTCTGTATTCTCCGCATTTTCTATTACAATGCCATATTTACTTTCAAGAGTCAGGTTTTCAAAATATACCTCATCCACAAAAAGACTATCTATTCCCTGTATTCTGATGGCAAACTGTGAATTTTTAGATGTGATATCCTTATAGTGAAGATTTCGGAATGTTGGCAGACTGTCAGTACGCGGTTTAATAGAACTGCTGCCATAATGCATGTTAATCTTAATGGCTTCCCGCTCAATATTATCCATACGAATATTTTCAAACCACAGGTCTTCAATCACACCACCCCGGCCTTTCATAGACTTGATACGCAATCCACGCTGTGTCTGACTAAAGTCGCAATCGTGAGCATAAACATTACGTACACCACCCGACATCTCACTCCCAATTACCACACCACCATGACCATGCTTGGTTGTACAGTTCTTGATGACAATATTCTCACTGGCTTTTCCAACCCGCCAGCCATCTTCATTCAAGCCGGATTTAATTACAATGCAGTCGTCTCCTGTTGAGAAATAGCAATTATCGATGAGCATGCCATTAGTGGCATCGGGAACAATTCCATCATTATTTGTTCCTGTGGTTATGACCCTCAGATCCCTGGCAACCACATTTTCGCAGTAAACAAAATGGGTGGTCCACATGGGTCCTGAATGCAATTCTATGCCTTCCACCAAAACATTTTTACAGCCAATAAACTGAACCATGGCCGGACGCAGATAGGATGTTGGTTCAAAGGCCAGACAGTTACGTTCTTCTGGTGCTACACCTGCCTCTACCAGATCATATAACTTAGTCAGCGATTTTATCTGAGTGCCTTTGGCCAGGTCCCACCATGCCTTACCGTTACCCTCAAGAATACCTTCACCGGTAATGGCTACATTCTCCTGATTGCGTGTGTAAAGCAGTGGGTGGTAATTCATACATTCCAGACCTTCCCAACGTGTAAAGGTCGGAACGGCGTACAACGGGATGCTGTCCAGAAAGGACAATACTGCACCTTTGTCCAGATGGAGATTCACATTTGATTTTAATTCAAGATAGGCCGTGCTCCAGGTTCCTTCAGGAATAACAACTTTCCCACCACCGGCTTCAGCACACTTATCAATAGCTTCCTGAATGGCCTTTTGATTATTATATTTTGTGTCAGTTTTTGCACCAAAATCCTGAATGTTGTACACTTTATTTTTGAATGAAGGGACTTCAAACACCTGTTCACCCCAGGGTGTTTGCTCTGTTATAACTGTGCTCTGAGGTGCCTGACAACTCACCAAAATGGTTAACACAAAAATGATTCCTATAATTTGCTTGCTCATAATATTATATTCTGCATTTAAGTCGTTAAAATAGAAGAAAAATCAGAAAGAAAAAAATCGGAATGATAATCAATTTTATACATCCATTCACTTTTGAAGATTATTGTATAAAGTGAACACCAGCTTACAAGGTATATTACTTATACCTTTCCATTAAAAACATATACGCATCCGTAAGGTGGTGCATCCAGATGTTAGGATTATCCGGTGAGTTATCAAACTGCCTATAATATTCCTCGTCCGGATACAGAACGATGGTATTCCCTGTTCTGGCAAAATAATTGCTCTTATAATACGCCGGTGCTTTGTAATTGGGCATTTGTTTTTCAACAGCTCGAGAAACCATCTTACCCAGATATTTCTGATAATTTTTCTGAGCTCTGATTCCGGGTTTACTCAACTGATTATACACATGTTTGAGCACCAGATTATTGGGAAATTTCTGTTTCTTAATCATCTTTCGTGCATGTGAAAACGGATTTACATTGGTAAAATCATCCACTGTCTGCACCGAAAACGGCACATCAGGAACCCAGTCCGCTGCATTAACCACATTGAACGCCCATCCGCCCCTTGTTATATTTTCATAATCGTAGGCAAAAAACAGGTTCCCCGGTTTGGGCCCTGCACTGCAATAGGTTTTAAACCAAATATCCTGAGGCAGTTTATGGTCCTTTTTCAAATGTTGCAGATAGGCTGTCAGCATAAAACCTATGCCGCCACCCTGACTATGCCCTGTGATAATAAAATCTTTATAGCCTGCCCTATACAATGAATCAATTTTAGGTTCAATGGTTCGTGACAAATATGCCATTGCTATAAACCATCCAACCTGCACAGCTGCGTTGGGATTATCAGCCAGCTTATATGCAAATAAAAAATTGGTATCAAGTTGTATTTCTCCCTGAGCTGGAACCATTGCGGCATAAAGATTTGCCAGAAAACTTGCCTCGGTAAGTATGCTTCCACGGATTGAAATCATAGCCACAGGTTCTTCATTATTGATCCACAAATCCCATAGGTTATCAAATGCAACCTGCGGAGAACGGTATTCAAAGCTGTATTTTTCAGGTTCAGCAATATTCGCAATGCTGTCCCATTTCTCCAGGTCAAAATGTGTTCTGTGATTGATCTTCAGCGTTTCAATATATTCATTTTTATCAAAGCCCGGATGTAAAACCTGTCCTGCCAAGGTCTGGGTCAGAACTAAGAAGGTGAATAGAATGGTTTTATTCATATGATATGTTTTAAATATATTATTATTAGGGATAATCAATCAAAATGACATATGGTAATAACATATTTATATACAAAAAGTTGGGAAATATGGATGGGTTCCTCACAGTGACGCATCTAATCAGGAACAGTTTCACTTATTGCTCTCTGGTATTATAAACCTTTCGTATGTAATCAGGTTGATCACCACCTGACCTGATCCTATAAAAAAAGTTACCTGAAATATAAAGGACAGACAGATATAATATTACCAGGGGAGATATTAATGCACTAAAAACGAACCTTGTCGGTAATATCTTTGCAAAAGCTTTCATGCTTTCTCTCCATCGCTTTTTAAAACCGCTCCCTTGAAAGAAAAATCCGGAGGAAACTGCCAGAATACAAACAGGAAAGATCATCGATTTATAGATTGCAGCTCTTTCGGAGAATCGTTGATTATTATTATTTTTCAAATTGAGATATCCATTTAATAAATTTTCAAACATCCTGAATGGCCATGGGCCTCCTTCATTTACAAGTCCTGAATAGGTTGAAGCAATAAGTTCCCGGGCATTTTCATCTGAATAGTTTTTAAGAACAAAATTAAAATCGTTAATCCCGTCTTTTTCAACACGATATCCTGATGATATCCGCCCTTCACGTTTCATAACATCCCAAAGTTTTGTTCCGGGAACAACATGAAGCGGGACCACCTGATAGAATGTAGGATTCAGACCGATAAAACGCTGAGAATCGGCAACGGTAATGTCTGCAGTTTGATTGTCCCATCCAATGACAAGGGAACCAAGGGTGTTAATTCCATGCGCATGCAATTTTTCAAAAAGAGCTTCAACTTTTCCTTTTCTTTTTGTAAGACCTTCCCTTTCCAAAACCTCATCATTTAATGACTCAACCCCGATAAAAACCGTACCTATACCACACGCAATCAGTTCCTCAATGCTATAATTTAAAATGGATCTGACCGAGGCAAAAATTGTGAGTAAAAATGGCTGGCTTTTCAAATCGCTATTTTGAAAATGATTCATATAGTCAAGCACTTTAGCTCTGTCATGCAGAAAATCTTCATCATAAATAACAGCGGATTGAATTCCCGGATATTTTTTTCTTTGACTTAATAAATGCTCAACAATCTGTTGCCCCGTTAATAACGGGATATACTTTTTTTTAAACTGGCTCGAAGTGGCACAGAACGAACATCCATAGACACAACCAAGTCCCCCAACAAGGATAATCTGTCTGAATAGCTTAATTCGAGTACGAAAGAAACTGTTCTCTGACGGGATCAGGTCCTGTCTCCTCTCTATCTGATTTTTCAGATCCCACTTTTCCTGAATCAGGGCATTCATGAACGCTAATCCTTCACCATAACAAATGTGGTCGACAATTTCTTTAAGTCTCCCTGATTTTTCAAAAGATTCTTTAAAAACTGCCGTCCCATAACCGCCTAGTACAATTTCAATACCCGGATGATTTTGTTTCAACCACTCAGCCATTTCCAGTACTTTGTGAGTTAAAAGTATGGTAAACCCAATTGCTACTATTTGATATTTCCCTGTATTTACCTCCTTCCTAAATGCTTTTGTTGATGGATTTTCCAGTACAACTGATGAAACAGGAATATTCTGAGCCAGGTAGTGCAGCGAATGCCAGCTTTGAAACGACCGAAGTTGAAAGATCTTTTGTTTGTAGGTATTCCTGTAATAAAAATAATCGATAGGGTCACTTTCCATCGGCAATTTAGCATACGGACCACAGGGAGAGGTGAACAGTATTCCAGGTTTCATATTAACAGTCTTCTAAATGCTTGTTTTTCTCAGTACATAATTGAACCTGCTGTATATCATAAAATTCAACACGTTCCGAATATTTGTTTTTGGGTCGAATGCCCGTTTACCTATCGATGAAATGCTATAAAAATCCTTATTTGCTTTTATTGTCGCCTCATAAAGTTGCTGAACGCTCATCAATTTGGGTATAAATGTTGCCTGATTATATTTATAATCGGGATGAAGCCACCACTTTCCATCATACAATAACCGGTCATCACGTTTAAACTGGTCATATATTTTAGTTCCCGGGTAGGGCATAAGAATATGAAAGTATGCAAGAGCAAATTTATTCTTAATGGCAAATTCCACTGTTTTATCAATCGTCTCAACGGTATCAAAATCATTGCCAATCACGAAACTTGCCCAGGTTAAAAATCCATGATCACTTAAAATTGCCAGTGCATCCCTGTATGTATTGAAATCACGTATGTTAGGGGATTTTTTAAACCATTTTAATGAGTTGACATTTATGGATTCAAATCCTATCAAATTGCCAACACACCCGCTGTCGGCCATAAGTTTAAGCAGTTCCTGATCATGAACCATATCAATACCAGACTGGCTGGCCCATTTAACTTTTAAGGGAATAAGTTCTTTCAGAAATATCTTCAGCTCACTTTTATTTTGGGTAAGATTGTCATCAACAAAAAGAATTGTTTTGAGCTTATCTTTCTCTATTTCAGCTAATACATCCTCCGTTCTTCTGCATACATGCGACCCTTTAAAGAATCTCGAAACGGAGCAAAATGTGCAGCTAAACCGGCATCCCCGGCTAAACTGCATCAGAGAGACAGGAAGATAATTTTTATTTTTATAGATTTCACGATCCGGAAATGTTCCATCCTGTGGAATTCCAAACGGTGCGAAATATCTCCTTTTCAGTTTATTTTTTTTTGCATCCCTGATCAGCTCTGCCCAAACCGGTTCCACATCGCCAATTACAATCGCATCCGCATTGTCTATGGCTTCTTCCGGCATAAGAGAAACGTGAATACCTCCAAGCACAACATTCACGTCCCTGCTTTTATACTTTAAAGATATTTCATAGGCTCTTCTGGCACAAAATGTATCAACCGTAATACAAACCAGATCCGTTGGCTCATCAAAAGGGATTTGTTCAAGGCGGTCATCATACATGATCACCTCATCCGGCTTCTTTATTAATCCTGCGATCACAGCCAGTTGCAAAGGTTCCATGCTACCGTCACTCAGGTTGTAACCCGTAATGCTAGTACCTAAACCAGGTTTTATCAAGGTAATTTTCATGCTTTTATTTTTGTAAGACTGGTATGTATCATTAAAAAATGTTGGGTGTTATTTTACGTTTTATATATGATCTGTAGTGAAAATTTACCGCCAATGCAAATAATAAAATACCGGGATTATGCCACAATTTTCTATTCAGTAAAACACGATAAGCAATGCTTCTGAAACTAAACACTTTTCCGTTGAGCCACCAGTACATATCCGTAAGTCTTTCAGGGGTAATTTTTTTTGGAATATGAACGCATCGTGTTCCGTCAAAAAGTCGAAGATCATCCGTTAACATCCGTCCTTCTGTTTTAAGCTGCTTATGTAATTCCGTACCCGGAACAGGAGTTAAAATATAAAATCTTGGAATCGGTATTTTATTTCTATTTATGAATTGATATGTTTCCCTTATGGACTCTTCCGTATCATAATCCGAACCTATGATCATTTCAGTGCTGACTGCTATTCCTGACTCAGAAAGAATTTTAATATTTTTCTCATGTTCGCTGGCTTTTAACCATTGTTTGTCAAGGCTATCAATTGCATCCTGCTGAATACTCTCAACACCAAAACTCATCAGGTCACAACCCGAATTTCTAACAATTTTAAGAAGCTCTGCATTATTTGCCAGGTGTATCGCACACTGACTGGCCCACTTCATTTTTAATGGCTGTATTTTCTCACACAGTTCTTTAAGGTATTTTGGATTGGATACAATGTTATCATCGATCAAATAAAATCTGTTGAAACCCAAACGTTTTACTTCCTTTATATCATTAATAACCTCATCAACAGGCCTGAACATATATTTGCCCTTGTAGAGACAGGCAATGGAACAGAAGGAACAGGTAAAAGAACACCCGCGTCCTGCCTGAACCGGTAACATTGATCCAATATTTTTTTGTGTAAGAAGTTCATACCTTGGCACCGGAAGATTTTTTAATTCTGTTACAGGATAATTATAAACTGGTTCCAATGTGCCCTTTTTTTCATAGTCCTGCAACATTTTAGGATAGGAAATCTCTGCATCTCCAATAACAACTGAATCCACATATTTCCCCGCTTCTTCATGGGCTATTGATGCCATATATCCTCCCATCACTACGATTCGTCCCTTTTTTTTAAATTCTGCTGCAATCTCAATCCCTCTAAACGTAGCATGCCCCATGGTCCCTATTGCCACAATATCAACTTCTATATCGTAATCTATTTCATCCACTACCTCTATAAGTAATTCAACATCCCAGTGAGGAGGTGTGTAAGCAGCCAATAGCGGGAAAGCAAGTCCCGGAAGGTTAATTCTTTTTTGTTTACAAAGTTTCCCGTTTTCTGCATATTGAGTCGGTTGTATAAATAAAATCTTAGGCATGATTTTTTACTTCTTTAATTTTGGTTTTATACTGTTTTGCCACTCTGCTTCCTCCAATCAACATTTTGTAAAGCATCCGCGGTTTATAACTTATCAGATACTTCCATAGCACCCGTGGATTATACAGGATCGCATTATAAGCATTCAATATCTCCTGATAAAATTCCGGAACAGAAAGTTTTGTCGGACGCACCGATATATGCGCAAGATCCCATCGGGCATAATCCATTTTATCAAGTATGATATCTTCTTCGGGAAAAGTCACTCCCGTTTTTGGCAGAGGTGTAAGAGGCTGCAGGTTAACAAAGTGAATTTTCAGTGATTTTAATACATTAACCATATTCCTGAAATCGCCTTTATCCCAGTCTGGTGGAATAATAATGGTAGCAAACACATCCAGTTTTTCCCGGTGAATTACGTCCATTGTCTTCCTGTAAATCTTCAACGATGTTTTTTTGTTGTATCTGCTGAGCTCAATATCAGAAAAACTTTCAAAACCAATAATTACCGTTCTTAATCCTATTTTGGCAAGTTCATGTATGATTTCCGGATTGCCCGCAATAAAATCCGCACGTCCGTATACCAGGAAATGTTTGTTAATATTTCTGTGTTTTATTTCTTTTATAAATGATCGCAACCATTTAACATCTACAAGAAAATCATCATCAACAATATAGATCTCCGACTCATGTACTTGCTCAAGTTCCTGAATCACTTCAGCTACCGGTCTTTGATGATATCTTCCGGAAGTGATTATTCGGCAAAAGCAGAACGTGCAATTATACGGACAGCCGAATGATGCTTTTATTAAGGCAACCTTATTATGAAATATATAAAAGTATTTATCCCGGTATTTTGAAACAGCACTACGTTCAGGGAAAGGAACAAAAAAATCCGGATCAGGAAGTTGCATATTTTTTAGCGAACCCCCTTTTTGCAAAATTCCCTGTGGGATACCTGCTTTATGATCTATATGATTCAGCAAAGCAGTAAAATTTGATGATGCATTTCTTATAACCCGGAAATCTATGCTTTCATTATCAAAATCTTCCGGGCATACTTCACAGTGCACACCACCAACTATTGTTGTAATTTGGGGAAGATTTTTTTTGGCTATAGTACAATACGATATTATGGTTGAGACATTTGTAATGTAACCTGTAACACACAGCACATCGGGTTTATGTTCAGAAATAAACGATTCAAAAGGTCGCCTTTCCAGAATCATATCGATAATTACAACATCATCACCCTCCCTTTTTAATGCGCATAGAATTTCCAGTTCAAGTGGTTCCACAATCATTAAATGCTGCAGTCCTATTGTTTCCGAAGAAGGTCTGGGGCGTACCATCAGTATTTTCATGTCTATACCTCCTTTAACGCTTTTGTTTTTTCAAGCACTTTCCTGTATTCAAGCAACGGGCGAAAAACTTTAAGAAGATAATTAATAAACCTTGTGCTATGATGCGCTTCCATATACAAAGGTTTTATTTTCCCTCCCATTCGCATTTTCGCTGTTTCAGCCGTTTGACCAAGGTCTATCAACCGGGCTTTATTTTCGATCCCATCTTTCACTATTCCGGAAAGTAGTCGCAAATAGGTATTACTAATTTTGTTTTGCGTATAATCTATCCCTCCTAAAAAAAAATAATATACATCATTATCCTCAAGTCCTATATTCCATCCAATTATTTTCCCTTCTTTCATGCAGACTGTCAAGTTAAATTCAGAGGGAAGATTTTTAAAAAAATCGTGATTCAGTTTCTCCAGCTTCCCATGGCTTCTGTTATACACATTCAGATATTGCTGGTACATTCCTGAATTAAATTCAGGGCATTTAAGTTTTTTAAATTGCACATCTCCGTTCTCCTGATTTATTTTAACCAATCTCCGCCTGTAACCTGAACGTAATGAAGCCTTATAATCCCTCCAATCTTCAAATCGATTGACTAATTCGATGGAAGGCAGCGTTTTACCTGCCGCATTTTTGTTAGACAGAGGCTTTTCTGACAGATTAAGGGAAAGAACAAACCCTTTTACAGTATCATAAATGTGTGTTTTCAGAAGTTCAACAGCATGCTTTTCGCCAAATATTCCCGAACCTGACACAGAACAAGGAACCCCAACGATGTTCATTTTAAGCGGACTTTTAATTCCTGCAAACGTAAACAAATCTAAATGTAAGGTGTATACAATTGCAGCAGCAACAAGTCTGTCGCTATCATAACAAAGAAAGTATCTTTGACTGCAGGGATTAAATCTCTCTGTATGCCATAAAAATTTAGTCCGCTGAAAATAATTGTCGGCAAGCACGTCCCACTGATCAGGTAAAAATTCTGCTTTATGTATACAATCAAAATTTGTCATGCTATAAATCTGCTTCAAAGGTTGCAAACTCACGGTAGATCTCAGGTTCTGAACCAAATGAGCGTGTCAAGATGCGTTTTACAAATGCAATGGAACTCCGGTTCTCCTCAAAAATAAAACCACCCTCACAAAATTTATATCCTCTTTTAATAAGCACTGGTAATGCCTTATTAATTAAGGCTAAAGCTACAGGGCTGCCCTGATATTCAGGGACAATGCCAATTTCTGTAAAGCGAAAGGTATCAATTGATCTGCCCATCCGATATTTTAACACATCCATTGCATTTAAATCCCTTTGTGATGAAACAAGCTTATTAAAATCAGGATACCAAAGAAAGAAACCTACGGGTTTTCCATAGACTTCAGCAAATATCAAATTTTCATTATCCATTAAAAACCGGAATGGTCTGAACAGTTCTAAATCTTCAGCGATATCACGATCAGCCCAATAAGGATGCTTTTTAAAGGCCAAATTATTTAGCCTTGTATAAATTTCAATTTCAGCTTCAATATCACGCTTATTCATAAAACGAACTTTAAGTCCGTCAATCTTTCTTTCAACAGAGTACGCACTGGCCCATTTAATATACTGGTCAAAATTAAACCGAAATGTTACCATTTTTCGGGCGTGCAATTCCTTAAAATAACCGGCATAATATTCCGGATTATATGGCAGACCAAATAAGGGCGCTTCATCAAACCGATTCAGTAAAATCCCTGCACCATAATTAAGGTGCCCGTTTAAACCTGCTACAATCTTTTTACAACTGGCGAAATGTTTATGAATTGTATTTCTGATCAAGGGAAAGATATCTCCTAATCCTTCGTGTGCTTCAAAAAAAGAGACCTGAACATAGTCAGGCAACCGGAAATCCCGGATAAGGGCAAAGCGTGCTACATCACTGCTTCCATCCCTGATACTGAACAGCTTTATGTTTGAATGTTTAGCGTAGGAACTTCCTGAATGCAACAACAATTTTTCAATCCCGGCTTCTGTTCCTCTGTATAATTTATTTCCAGAATAGACATTTGTACAAACATTCTTAAATGCTTTATATCCTGTTGATCCTTCCAGCAACTCTACTTTCATACAAAGAATTCTTCTGGTTTTCGAAATCCAAGAAACTGCATATAAGATGATGCACAATATGACCCGGCATTACCGAATACAATTGTATCCCCTGTTTGTAGTTCAGGTAATTCAATATTATTCGAAAAAATATCACGGGAATATGTTGAACATCCATAAATAGTAGTTGCCCTCTTATCATCAGTTTGAATCGGTGTACCACCCCGAATCACCATAACGGGATGATCAGCGATATCGGCATAGAGCAGTGGGCGTGAAAACTGCACGGTGGAAGCATTCACACCAACAAATTGCATCTCCTTTCTGTCCTTTATGTCACTTACATAACATACAAAATACCCTGCTTCACCCCCAATAATGCGTCCGGGTTCAAGTATTAATTTTATGCTTTTCCCCTTTTTGTGCGAAATATCTTGCATCAGTTCCGAAACCCGTGTATTGTATTGCCCAAAATCAAATTTCTCGTCTCCGTTTTCAGACACCCCAAATCCGCCACCAAAATTTAAATATTCCAGTTCTGGAAAATCCTCAGTTAATGCAATCAACTCTTTATAACAATCAATGAAATAATTGATATCGAAAATATCGGTCCCTACGTATAAATGGAAGCCTTTTACTTTTGACTTATCTGGAATATCGCGGATCTCACGGATTGTAAATCCTAATCTGCTGTTATTACCTATAAAGGAGCCAGCATGATTTGAATAAGGTTTAACTGCATCACCAATATTACAGCGTATTCCGATTGGTTTATCCGGGAAAAGTTTCATCCATTGCATAAGCTGATTTGGTGAATCGGCATTGATCTGAACACCATAACTCTCTGCTTTTTTCATTACTTCACAGCTCAATGCTGATGAAGTAAAAATTATTTCATCAGCCCTGAAACCTGACTTATAAGCCATTTCCATATGCATGACAGAATTAACGAAAATGTTCAGATATTCCTCTTTTACAATATTTAGAAACTGTGGATTTACATTTGCCATCGATGCAAAATGAATGGACTTATTCTTGTATGTTATAGACTTAAAGGCACGGCAATGTTCTCTTATTTTTTGACTATCATACACATAAAATGAATCATATTCATTTTTACTGTTTCTATTAATAAAATCCAGTATTTCAGCTTTGATATACATTTTTACACAATTTGGTTTTGTCACAAAAAGTGGCAGTGATCAATCAGGCTAATATTTTACACGCAAAATCAACAAATATTGATATTGTTAAATATATTCATTTCAAATGAAAATTACAATTGAGAATGCCAGGTATCTTTCAGTCAATCTGACTTTCGAACGTCCTATTTCAGTTCAAATGTCTTTTTACCGGAACCAACATTTTCTACCTTAAGAAATCCTTTCCCCTTTTTGTATTTGATCCTTTGTCCGTCAAGAAACAAATGTCTGGCATTGGGTTGAACCGGAACGTAAACATCAGCTGTCGTATTGGCCGGAACAGAAATATCCAGCTTAAAAGCTTCTCCGGGTTTATTTGTAAACGACACATACACTGCGCCTCTGATGGTTGGGCATTTTATTTTGGCGTACTCAAGATCAGCAGGTTGTGGTTTGATCTGTATTCTTTTAAATCCGGGCTCAAGTGGTTCAATGCCCATGAGTTTACGCGGAATGATATTGGCCGGTGCAGCTCCCCATGCATGGTTCCAGTCCTGATTTGGCTTGTATTTGTTTCCCCAGGCTTCCATGGAAATGGTGGAGCCATCACGGATCATATTGTACCAGCTGCGTTCCGACGTTGAGGTTAGCAGGTCCAGACCATACCGGCTGTCATGATTGTCGTAAACGGCTTCCATCAAGAACTGTGATCCATACACGCTACAGGCCATTCCCCTTGAGCGGATAAAATCAGAAATCTGATCCACATTCTTCTTTGGTGCCAGACCAAAAGCTACAGGGAACATGTTGGAATGGAGCGAAGAATGATCTGTTCCGATGCCGTCTACATAAATTCCCCTTGTTTTATCCAGTAACTCTTTATTAAAAACGTCCATCAGTTTCCCGGCCTGTGATGCATAAAACTCCTGGTCTTCTTTTTTACCCAATTCTCCTGCAATGGTTGCCATTGCGTTCAATGCAAAATAGTGGTAGGCATTTACTACCGTATTTACATCCATAAACACAAAACCATCGGTTTCTCCCTTCTCATTTTTACCCAGGCCCAGAATACCCGTATGCGGCCAATCCACAATATCACGGATATTATCATTGAGATGTATTGACTTTAACAATTCCGGGGTTACTTTCCCGGTTCTGGTACTGATAAATCCCGACTCATCAGCTAGTGGTAAAAGTGTTTTAGCCTGCAGATCCTTATAAAATTGCTCAAGGGATTCCTTATTTCCGGTATACAGATAATCGTACCACGCCATTACAACAGACTGCAGAATCCATTCCGTTGGCCAGGTGGCATGATGAATCAGATACTCTTCAGTATAACGTCCGATACTGTAGTCCCGTACCACACTGTAATATCCCAGTTGATTGATCAAAGCATCGGCTTCATATGGTATCCGTTCCCGGTCTCCATCTACAAACACGCCGGTAAACGAAGTTGCTTTCATGGAATATTTGCACAGCTCCCACACCTGGTTCAGCACTTTATCAGAACTGGTAAAATAAGAGTCTGTTTCATTAAAAGGATAAAATACAGCCTCCCTGATAATGTCACACTGTTCTATCTTACCATTATAACCTTCAATCTCGCAATAACGGAATGGTGTGACTTCACCTGTATAAGCCGGCATATGGATGGCCCTCGATCCGGTATTTCTCCTATCCGGACGAATAGCAATGATGTAGGTATTCCGGCCTGCATTCAACGCCAGTTGATACGTTGAAAAACGGCGCGTTCCTCCCGGATTGCGATCAATATTGCCATCCTTTACCACTTCACCCAGGCGAATCGTAATCGTATCTTTGCCTGTTTGACTTTCAAGATTGAGCCGTAGCCTTCCAAATGCATCCTTCCCAAAATCAATAAAGGTCACATTGTTCGTTTGATCCTTTACTGCAACAGGGAACTCATCCTGTTTTTGTAAGGGATAACGGGAGGTTTCATAATCCACCAGGTTTGATGCTGTTTTAAACTGTGACACCGCAGAAAAGGGCGATTCATTTCCATGATTGTCCCAGGTTTTTACTTTCCAGAAATAAACAGCGTTAGCTTGCAAAGCATTCCCTTCATAGCTTATATTCAGAGACTGGTCACTTTCTGTTTTCCCTGAATCCCACAGATCGCCATTATCATTTTGTAGATTTTGCAGATTGGATGCAAGCAGAATACGATAAGCGGTCTGCAACGTATTTTCCTGATCTGAATTTACAACCCAGCCAAAAAACGGTTTCTTTTGGGCAATTTCTGTAAACTGGAAATTTTCATTCCGGTGAACAGCATCATGTAAAGTTGTATTGACCGGATAGCCGTTCAAAAATACCTGCCCGGCTCGGGTTAGGAAATTGACGGATAGTTCTGTTGGCTGACATTTTTCATTAACAGCGCCTTTTGTAATTAAGCCAAAAACAAAAAAAAGACTTATCAAAAGGAGAACGGGAAGTAATTTTTTTTTCTTATTCATTAAAAATGAGGTTACAGCTTAACAAATTTACTTGTCAGCATATTGCCATTATTTGCGATCAATTTTAAAATATAGATGCCTGTATTCAAATCCGAAACATCCAGCTTATTGAAGTCACTTTTGAATCCTGAAACCTTGCCTGTTGCATCTATTATTTTAATATCCTTATACTCATCTGTATCTAAATTAATATACGACTTTACGGGATTTGGAGAGATTGCAAACCCTACAGCTGCAGAAGGCTTATATGCTTCACCCGGTTCATATTCGAAGGCACCAATATCAGGCGCCTTGCCGTAATATGGTTTACCTGTTACCGTTCCTGCATCGATCAGATCGCTTCCGGGGGCCAGATGCATAAAGTCATTATCCGGTATAGTCCCGTCTAAATTTCTGGGAAGGGTAATATAATATTCGTTCAGTTCCAGAAAATCAGCATCCGAAACTGTGACTGAGCTGTTATCAAACGAATTCGTTAACAATGTATTCTGGCTCAGATCGATATATGCTGTTTCACTGCTCCTGGCTTTATATCCCAAATTATTGACCAGAACGTGATCATACCCATTCACATTGATATTGTCCGATTCCGGACTTTCCCGGTTCACCATATTATAATTTACGCCATTGCGATAGGCTGTATTGTTATACCACCTATTGCCGTTCAGATGGTGATTAGAGTAAAATCCATTGGCTTTGTTATTTACTGCAAGACAGGACCGCACGGTATGCGAAGGCACCGGACTGGGAATATCAGCTGCAACATCATGTGCAAAACCTCCTGCTTTAAAACCATTACCGTCACCAAGGCTCTGAAAAGTTGGGGAATAACCGTTATAAAAAGCCTGACAGTTTTCATATGTAATGGCCTCCCTGGCGCGAATGCAGTCAAACCCATCATCACTGTTGAACCAGGCGCGACAACCTCGGAATACATTTCCGATACCACCATCACCGGGATGACAGCCAAAACCATCGGTATTGCCACCCCTGCCATCTTCTGAGACATCATCATGATTCCGGTAGGCATCACAGTTTAGAAACAGATTGTGACCACCACCATAATGCCGTATTCCGGTTCCCTTATTATCGTGCATAATCAGATTCTCATAAATATTATAATTCCCCCGACTATAAATACAGTATGACTCTGTATGATCAGTTATAGTCACCTGAACGCCGGTCATTTCAAAACCACGGATATGTATATAATCACCTCGCACATAAATTGCCACAACCCTTTGACCTGAAGGTTTCACAGATGAAAAATCAAACACAGGCCGTTCTCCCGGATAATTAAAGTAATGCATCAGCTTTCCTGATTGGCCGCTTTTATCCAGATACGTTACACAGGCAAACAACCCGGATACCACATTGGAAACCGCATTGGCAGAAACCTGGTATGTACCGCCTCTTACAAATACTGTATCGCCCGGCGATGCTTTTTCCTGTCCCTTCTGTAAGGATGCCAGAGGCTGATCTATCGTTCCCTGATTTGTATCACTCCCATCTGTAGCCACATAATACGATGTCGCTCTCACAACCACAGATATACCAATCAGCATACCCAAAACAATATAAATTTCTTTCTTCATCCTAATTATAGTTACGGGTGACACGTTACGTGTTACTTAATGAAAAGTGAACAATGAATAGTTAAAAATTCATGTCGTTCAGACAAATGAGACTACATACATATACCTCCCTTCGCTCACCCTTCTGTCCCCTGCTAAACCACTTTCAATAAAAACCAACTATTCACTCTTCAATATTAATTATTCATTCTTTAAGCCTGTACACCTTAAAATCATCCATTGTCTGATGCGACTTTACCAGCCTGAAGCCAAAATATCCTTCGGTTAGCGGATCATCATCCGCAAATGAAAAATACATCTCCCCATCCTGAAACAGTTTGGTGGTTCCGTTATACACTACAATCTGAATCTTATATGTTTTGTTGGGTTTCAGCAAATGAGCCTCATCCGAATAATCCGTGTAAAGAATCCGGTTGCCTGTACCATCATACTTTCTGAACCGCGTGGTAGAATTTGTGTTCCCTCCGATACCGGCATAATACAACAGCAAGGGATGGTACCTTGCAAACACACCATTTCGGGTAAACAGGGTATCATTATTTGGATCAGTAGCCATCCAGAACATGTTCATATCCGATAAGCGATCGTTTGGGCCGCCATTTATGATGACAGCCCTGGTAAATTCGATCAAAATATTTCCCTGCAACTCATGCCTGAACCAGATAGTCGCTCCACCCTGAACATCAGCAATCATTTTCCCGTCTTCGACTTTTACATAAGAACCCGGTTTATTTTCAACCTCAGGAACCCACTGTTTCAAGCCATCAGAGAAATCATCAGCATACAATAACCTGCCTTTTTTATACTGATCCGGACCACCGCTGTTCTCTTTTTTTGAACCACAGCTTACAAAAACAATACCGGTAAGTAATATGACTGAAAAAAAATGATTTGTTTTTAAGTTCAGCATCTGCTATTCTGCTTTTGGTTTTACGCTTACGTCCACCTTTGCTGACAGTTGTCTGGTCAGATCCACCACATAATTTACCCAGAAATCATGATCTTTAAACCGTTCATCAGCAATCTCCCATCCTGCTGCTGCATAATATGTTACAGGCTCATGGTTAGATACTTTAAGTTTTGCCAGGAAGGTATTAGACAACTGACCTGTTTTAGGAGCTTCGGTGTAGCCTTCGTAGATATCACGCGGAACAATGAGCGCCAGGCCAAGCCACCACTGACGGTCGTAAGTCTGCATATCGTGCGTCAGCAGTACCATCCACTGATCATTCACCGGAATCTCCTCCAATGGATTCTGATTGTTGATATTAACCAGTCCTACCACCAGGGTTTCATCACCCATAAGACCCTCAAACTCCACTTTATTCTGATAGGCATACATGCCCGGCCAGATGCTGGTGGTCTCTTTAACATCGTAATTCCTGTCTTCACCTTCAGGGTTCCAGTTCATGTAATGGTAATTCATCACAGATTTTACCGGACCTTCAGCCGTAATTTCAAATGAGGTCATAGCCACATTATTCACTGAATCATTTACAGTTACACCCAAACGCAACAACTGATCACCGGTCATAAGGGCGAAACCTCCCAGGCCAACAGAATTCCCGACAGAGAGAATATCTCTGCCCCAGTCTGCCATGACATGATAATTGTCTTCCACCTCACCATTGGCATTAATCCCGACATCTTCGGGTGACATAAACGGAGCTTTCTTTCCAAACAGGTCGTTGGCATTTCTTCCGTCAAAATAGTGGCGAAAACCGACTTTATCATTTTCCCATGATGGCCCGTCCGTCTGATAAGGCTGATATCCCAGACTTTTGGGTAAATCTTTCGCATACAGGGTATCACTGGTTTCCGCTTTAACCGGAGTCGTTGCAGAGGTCCGTTTTCCAAACCGTGCACTGGTTCTGATGACATACTGCGGTTGTGACTGAATCCACTTAAACGTGAATATACCGGAACCTTTTGCAGGAAGATCAGCCACAAAAAATAACTCGTCCCAGTTTTTATCACCATCCAGGTCATTTAACTGCGACGGTATCGTATCTCCTTTTTCAGATAATATGAGCGGATAAGCACTTTCTTTGGAATAGCCCGGAATATCAGACCGCTTAACAGAGATAGCCTTATCAATCAGATTAACATCCGATGTATTTGTTAAACTAATCTCCTTTTCCGGCTGTTTCGTTCCACAATGGGTGAACAGCAAAACCATTAAAAATACTGAAGCTGTTGTGATAAAATGTTTTTTCATCATATACTAATTTTGGATTTTCATTTTATTCCGCCAAATTAAAAAAAGTATGGCTGGTGAACCAGTTTTATGCCGAAAAACCTTCTATGCAGCACTACGGTAACTTATTGAGATTTTCCACACGTACGGTCCACGATCCATCTTTCGGAAATCCGGGTGCTATGTCCTGCTCATCTTCACCCCATCCGGCTGCCATAAGCCCAACAGCCTCCAGAAATGATGCATTAACCGGAAGATAAGCCGGATTTTTTCTGCCTTCTTTGGGACGCGGCACATACCCGGTTTTATAAAACCTGGCCTGAGGAGCATCATTACACACAATATTAACGGCTTTCTCAGCATCCCCCAGACGGGCAGCAGTGAGCGCACCTTTTCCCATGCTCCAGCTTACAAAGCTATTCAGGCCATTTCGTTCATAAATGGTTTCAAAGGTGTTCCGCATCGTGTCTTCATCTATCATCGGTGTCTTCGGTAAATATCCCAAAGCCATCAGCATGGCAGACGAATAATGCCTTTGACTGTTATACATATTAGGATCGGATTCCAGTTCCACATATTTTCCGTCCTGAACCGTAGGCCGTGCAAGCTTGTTCAGAATATCATCCCAATGCGGTTCACTTTCCATATGCAGTCGCTCCCTCCAGTCCTGCGCAACTTTCAGTCCGTAATAAAACTCCGCCAGCTCAAATGTCGGGTTCATCGTTGTATTTTCTATGGTGCTTTCATTTACACTTTTTATGGGCGGACCCAAAATGTAACGATCCGTAGCCTCATCGTACCAGGCATATGATGCCAGGAATTTTGCGGATTCAAAAACAATATCACTGTATGTATTCAATATTGTGGAATCAGGATGCGCACGATAAACGAGCTCCGATAAATAAACCGGATTTGGAAAATTCCAGATGATAAACGGATTTATGCCTCCGGGACTTACTCTTCCGTTAATGCCGGACATCTTCGGCCAACGTGCTCCTTCAAAGCCTTTGCTTTTGGCATCAGCCATCGCCACAGGAAGTATCTTCCTGTACCACTGCAGTCCTTTCTCTAAAAGATCACTATGGTTCCACTGGTAAAAATGCGCCGCATGAATCCAGTAGACCTCTGAATTATGCTTCCCGTACCAGCTGATGTTGGCCAGACCGGTTTCCTGCGGTGGAAACGATCCGGAATAATTAACCTTCATCAGGTATAACGACAAAATAATGCGCCGCTCCAGCTCTTTTGCCCTTGGATCTGTACTACCTGAAAAATCAACGACTCCTCCAGTCATCCAGTAATCATTCCATGAGGAAGCCGATGCAATTTTGGTCTCATCAAATGATTGAATTTCATCGGCTGTATTCTCAGGTAAAAATTCACATACCAGCTCAATACTGTCACTTCCGGTACAGTTCAGATGAAACCGGTGAGCAGCATCTCTTACCCATTTTGCCTTCCCTTTCCAGTGAATCTTTACAATATACCGGCTTGTATCAACGGTTCGCTGCAAAATAACCTCATTCGGGGTTTCAGAAATAACGGTTGTTTCATGCTGATCAGGCTTACTCCAATCCAGGGCAGGTTTGTTCTTTTTAGTCAGGTCGTAGGCATACGGAAAATGGAAAGCAGGTTGCAGTTTACCAGTGTTCAGAAGCGTCGATACAAGTTTAAAAGCGACAAGGCTCCTTTCAGGATCGCTGACGGTTTCAACCTGAACTGATTCTCCATTAACGGTATACTGACTGGTCACCAAACCGGTCCAGAGATTAAGCTTCTGATTAATCTTATCAATAGCGTCAGGTCCTAATGCTTTGTTATCCTGATCCACCAGGCTTATCTGCCCCATAGCAACCGGATGCGGATTCTTACGAAAATAATCACCGGCAGGCGTTTTCTGCAGACTGGCATATTTAATTTCCCTTCCATGAAAATCGATAGCTGTCATGGCATCTTCCAGTGTCAGATGCTGCGTATTAGGGAAGGAGTGCCAGGCCCATGTCGTACGTGTTTCCAGCGGTATGCCATTAGTATAATAATAATCTTCAAACGTCTGAAAACCGGTTACATCAGCGTTGAACGCAAAATCTCCGTTACCTACCGACATAACTGCCATCGGATCAGTTTCATGGATCACCACATTATGACGGGTCACCAGATCGTAACGATCAATTGGTTCTGAATTGACAACATCCTTTTCACCTGACTTACAGGCCATCACACTAATAAATGAAAGGATTAAAACCAGACAAAAATTCGGTTTTCGAAAGATAGAGCGGAACTGAACCATAATACTTAAGACTGAGGTTTTCAAAAATCCGAATAAAGGTACTAAATATTTAGGTTTTGAAAACGGCTTCCGGCAATGAACCGTAAACGCACGTCCTTTTCATCCAATTCTGATGATTAATAAGATGTTATTCCATTGCCCCTTCAGGGCATTGGAACTTTGATGATACCCAATACCGGGCAATGCCAGGTGCTAATGCTATAAGTCCTTCAGACTTTATTCAAGCGCTAAAATGTTATGGTGTAATTGCACCGAGGGTGCTTAAGCATAAACGCAGGGCACCACACTGTGTATCTATGCATGTTCTTATCATCCCATTCTGATGGAAATAAACTTATCATTCTTTTGCCCTTTCAGGGCAATGGAACCGTGTTGAATATCGGCACCGGGCAATGCCCGGTGCTAATGCTATAAGTCCTTCGGACTTTTTACCCACTTGCAAAAATGGTGTTAAAATTGCACCGAAGGTGCTGAAGCATAAACGCAGGGCGAAGCCCTGTGTTTCCCGAAGCTGAAAATCCTTTGCCCTGAAGGGGCATTAGAAGAATTTATCATTTCGCATTTATTTAATTCATAACTTTATATTCCTAACTCTAAACGAAATACCATGCCTCAATCATTATCTAAGGTCTATGTGCATATTACATTTAGTACCAAAAACAGAAAAGCATTGATAGATGAAGAAATTCAGAAAAGACTCTTCGATTACCTGGGTGGAATTTGTAAAGGACTTGAATGTAATCCTGTTCAAATTGGAGGATATAATGATCATATACACATCCTTTGCATTCTCTCAAGAAAGATTACACAAGCCATATTACTTGAAAAGCTAAAAAAAGAATCGTCAATTTGGATCAAGACCATTAATCCAAGATATGCATCATTTTACTGGCAAAATGGCTATGGCATCTTCTCTGTTAATCCAACAGGAGTAAAGGTTATTACAGAATATATTCTAAATCAAAAAGAACATCATAAGACTCAAACATTTCAGGATGAATTAAGAGCATTTCTTGAGAAATACAATATTGAGTATGATGAGAGATACTTATGGGATTAATTCTTTTGCCCTTTCAGGGCAATGTAACTTTGATGATATCCAATACCGGGCGTTGCCCGGTGCTGGTGCTTTAAGTCCTTCGGACTTTTTACCGACTCGCAAAAATGGTGTTAAGCGTGCACCGAAGTTGCTTAAGCAGAAATGAAGGCCACCACACTGCGTATTTATCCATGTTCTTATCATCACATTCTGATGGAAATAAACTTGTTATTCTTTTGCCCCTTCAGGGCAATGGAACTTTAATGATACCCAATACCGGGCGATGCCAGGTGCTAATGCTATAAGTCCTTCAGACTTTATTCCAACACGTAAATGTTATGTTGTAATTGCACCGAAGGTGCTTAAGCACAAACGCAGGGCGAAGCCCTGTGAATACCAAAGCTGAAAATCATTCGCCCTGAAGGGGCATAAGAAAAGAATCAAATCATCCCTGTATTTCTTCCGATAATGACCAGGGTAGGTGTAGGAGGGTCTTCCTGGCTTAACAGCGTACTGACATCCGCAAGTGTTGTTGACAGATGAGACTGATCTTTCTGGGAAATCCTGCTTAGAATCTGAACCGGCAAGGATGGATCCACGCCCTTTTTGACTAACTGCGGAGACAGCAACGGAAGCGTTTTCAATCCCATATACACAATTACCGGCGATCCGTTCTTCAGTACATTTGTTGTGGTTTCAATATCAGGAAATCCTTCCCCTTTATCCTGTCCGGTATAAAACAGGATCAGATTATTTTTCCCACGTTCTGTTAAAGGGAGCGAAAAAAGGGACGAAGCAGCCACTCCTGCCGTTAATCCCGGAATGACCTCATAATTCAGTCCGCATTCCTTACAAAACCTGATCTCCTCGGCACCACGGCCATAAACCATCGGATCACCTGCTTTTAACCGAATAATACGTTTATCCTGTGCAGCCCATATCAGAAATTCCCGATGGATGGCATCCTGTCTCACAGTCTGGTCCTGGCCGTCAGCAGCCGACTTTCCTACAAATTTTTTAATGGCGTCAGGCTTTGCCAGCTGCAACATTTCACTTCCCATAGAGGCGTCGTACAATATCACATCCGCTTCTTTCAGTCTCCTATGCGCTTTTACAGTCAGCAATTCCGGATCACCCGGACCGGCGCCAACAATGGATATCAGATGTCCGTCGGTCATGGTTCAATATCGTTAAGGTAATCCACCGGACTTTCGTAAACAAACCGGTAGCCCAGTCTTTTGATCAGCTTATCGCTACTCACAATTTTATAAGGCTCTTCTTTATCTGTAAAACCAGGTGCAGGTAAACCACTTACCTCAGCAGCACGGGTATAAAACTCTTTTCGTGTTGGATGAACCGGACTGCTTGCATTGAAGATTTCATTCCAAACATTCTTTTCGATGATTTGCTGAATTATATTCACACAGTCGTCCTGGTGAATCAGGTTGACCGGTGTATGAGCCGGAACTTCCGATCTCCGCGAAAGGAAACGGGCAGGATTTCTGGTTCCGCCGATTAAGCCGCCAAAGCGAAGTATAGTTGATTGAAATTCCGTTTGAGCCAACAACATCAGTTCGGATTTCAGCAATGCTCTTCCACTTGCTTTTTCAGGTTCTCCTTCCTCTCCTTCCTTAACAATGGTCCCTTTGGATTCATATACGGATGTAGAGGAAATGAACACCACTTTTTGTATGGCGTGTTCTTTCACTTTGTTAATTATTTGAGAAACCTGAGATGGAAAAACGGTTTCAATAGTATCGATACGTTTTGGCGGAATGGAGATCATCAGCACATCGCAATCGAAAAATGCCGGATCATCCACTTCAAGATATTCCGGATGAACCAACACGCGGTACGCATCAAAGCCGGAATCCTCAAGTTCTTCTACATGTGAAGGTGTAGCTGCTGAAACCCTGACGGTGTAACCGGCAACGATAAGTCTTTTAGCAACTGCTGTTCCCAGCCAGCCACAACCCAATATGGAAACTTTTTCTTTCATATTCTTTTTCTGCCTTTCATATTAAACAAAGATCAGGGCATTAATGCTTAAATTCTTTTCCTTCCTTAATCTCTTTAACATAATTTTTTCGGATCACAAAATCACCAAACTGTTCTCCGGTACGTCGTGCCTCAGAGAAATCCTTAATGATAAGATCCAACTCCGACAAAATAGTTTCCTCGGGTATTGTTTCACGGTAAAGAGTGTTAAGCCGGGATCCAACAAAATTACCTCCCAGGTAAAGATTATAATAGCCCGGAGATTTACCGATGAGGCCAATCTCAGCAAGATATGGTCTGCCGCATCCATTGGGACAGCCGGTCATGCGAATTACGATCTCCTTTTTAAAAAGTCCGTATTTCTCAAGGATATGCTCAATTTTTGTGACAAGGTCAGGCAGGTAACGCTCCGCTTCCGCAAAAGCAAGCGGACAGGTTGGCAATGCCACGCAGGCAATGGAATTCTTGCGCAGACCCGATATATTTTCCGGTGATACCTTGTATTTTTTCAGAATCGCATTCACGGTTTCCTTTGATTTATCCGAAACGCCCGTTATAATGAGGTTCTGATTACCGGTCAGAATAAACTCACCATCAATGGTTTCTGCAACTTCGCGCAAGGCATCCTTAAGACGTTTATCGCCGGTGTTTTTCACGCGTCCTCCTTCCACAAAATAGGTCAGATGCCATCTGCCATCTGTTCCTTTTCGCCAACCGAAATTATCTCCGTTACGGGTTAGTTTATATGGCCTTGCCTCTTCCAGTTTATATCCCAACCGGTTTTCCACTTCCGAAACAAACCAATCCAGACCAAGGCGGTCAATCGTATATTTCAGTCGCGCCTGTTTGCGGTTTTTACGGTCCCCGTAATCCCTTTGAAAGGTTAAAATTTTTTCAGCCACATCCAGTACCTGATCCGGTTTAACAAACCCGATGACATCTCCGGTTCGTGGATAGGTGCCTTCCATACCAAATGTTGACCCCAGACCACCCCCGACAACTACGTTATATCCGGCAATCTTATCTGTATCAGCAATGGCAATCAACCCTAAATCCTGTGAGAAAACATCACAATCGTTCTGGGGCGGAATAACAACGCCAATTTTGAATTTACGGGGCAGATATCGCTTGCCATATAATGGTTCCACTTCATCCTTGCTGTCAGCCACCAGTTTTTTATCGAGCCAGATTTCGTGGTAAGCGCCCGTTTTAGGCATGAGATGCAGGCTTAACCGTTTGGCCAAATCGATCACCTCGGAATGCAGAATAGATTCCGCAGGATTGGCATGGCTCATCACGTTACGGTTCACATCGCCACATGCTGCGATGGTATCCATCAGGCTCTCATTCATCTTCTGAATGGTCGGTTTCAGGTTACGTTTTAAAACGCCATGTAACTGAAATGTCTGACGGGTGGTTAACTTTAGTGTTCCGTTGGCATACCGGTCAGAAATTGCATCCATCTTCAGCCACTGCTCCGGTGTAACCTTGCCGCCCGGCAGACGGAGACGGATTAAAAAGGAATAAGCCGGTTCCAGCTTCTGCTGTTTACGTTCCTTTTCAATATCCCGGTCCGCCTGCTGATAAATGCCGTGAAACTTTGACACCTGCGTATCATCAGCTGCAATGGCTCCCGTAATCGGATCAGCCAGACTCTCTTTCAGTGTTCCCCTCAGGTAATTACTGTCATATTTTATTTTTTCAACTTCGGAAAGTTCTTCCCATTTTATGTTATCGCTCATTATCAAAGGTTTTTTCAATTAATACACATCGGTTTGGAACCGTTTTTCTTTTTTCAGCTGCTTCACATAGGCCTGTGCCTCTTCTATGTTTTTACCTCCCTGATCCTGAATAATATCCAGCAGTGTTCTGTTTACATCCTTTGCCATATGTTTCATATCGCCACAGAGGTAAAGATGGGCACCGTTTTCCAGCCATTCATAAACTTCCTTCTGTTGCTCCTTCAGCCGGTGTTGTACATAATGCTTCTCCTTCTGATCCCTTGAAAAAGCCACATCCATACGTTCAAGATGATTTGATTTCAGTAGTTTCTGCCACTCAACCTGGTAAAGAAAATCGGATTGAAATCTGCGTTCGCCAAAGAAGAGCCATGTATTTCCTTTTTTACCCTGACTTTCACGATGCTGCAGGAATGCCCTGTACGGGGCAACGCCTGTTCCGGCGCCTACCATAATGATTTTAGCGCCATTTGCAGGCAGTTTAAATGCCGGGTTCTTTTCAATGTAGAGCGGGATTTTCTCATCCAACACCACATGATCAGCCAGATGAGTGGAACATGCTCCCAGCCGGTCCCTGTCTTTTCGTGTATAGCGCACAATGGCAATGGTGGCATGAACCTCTTCTCCAACACTTTCCTGACTGGATGAAATAGAATATAACCTTGGCGGCAGAGGCCGCAACAGATCCACCAATTCCTGAGCTTCCCAATTGTAAGGAAAGTCTTCCAGCAGATCAAGAAGGTCCGTTCCGTACAAAAACTCTTCAAGGATTTTACTGTTATCCAACACTTCCTTCAATGCTTCATTCTGCGTTTTATTGTAGTATTTCTGAAGAATATCCAATGACAGGACCGTGATCTCAAGGTGATAGGTCAGGGCATCTGCAAGAGTAACCTCCCCTATCTTAAGGTTCACCTTTTGCACGGGATCAAGGCTGGAATGATTCAGAATCCTCTCCACAAGGAGATTTGGATTCCTGGTAAAGATTCCCACCGAATCACCCGGTTCATAGGATAACCCGGAACCTTCCAGAGACAATTCGAAATGATATACTTCCTTATCCGAATCCCGACCTGTGATCTTCACTTTTTCAAGCACCGGAGCCAGGAAAGGATGCTTTTTTGAATATTCAGATGTTGCCTGTGTCTTTTCTTGATTAGTTTCAACTACGGCCTGAGCAGATGGTTTCAGTTTCTGAACCAGTGTATCAACCCATGTTGTTGCATCGTCTTCATAATCCACATCGCATTTTACAAGTGGTGTCAGGTTTTGAGCACCCAACTTTTCGAAGGCATTGTATATGTCCTCTCCTGTTTTACAGAAAAAACGGTAAGACTTATCGCCAAGCGCCAGCACCCCGAATTTTACATGCTTCAGTTCCGGAGCCCTTTTACCGGTTATAAACGAATAAAAATCTTCAGCCATATCAGGTGGTTCGCCTTCGCCGTGTGTGCTCACGATAACGGCTACATGCTCTTCGTCCTTCAGAGATTTTGGCTTATAGTCATACAAACTGACAAGGTTCACCACGGCTCCGTTTTCTCCGGCTTTCTTTGCCAGCTCTTCAGCTACTTTTTGAGACTTTCCCGTTTCTGTGCCATACAAAACCGTAAGCCTTGCTTTTTGATGTGTTACTACGGTCGCCGCATCAACTGTGTTGTCAGATTTAATACCTGTTGCTGCCAGCCGGCCTTCCAGATATCCGCTGATCCAGAACAACTGGTTCGGGCTCAGCTCCTCCACCAGCAGATTAAAGGCTTTTAGCTGGTTTTCATTTAATGGATTTGATTTTATGCTCATTATTATTTTTATTCAATAGTTAGTTCGTCCCGGATCTTGTTTCGTATCCGGATGGATTCATATACATCTTTGCCGTTTGAACTTACTGCGACTGAGATATTTCCTGTTCTGTGGATGGCCGGTGAAATAAACTGGCATAGGTCAGGTTTATCATGAATGTTGACTAAAACACCTGCCTCGTTACCATTTATTACGATCTGTTGATCCAGTACATCGTTATTGGTACAGGAATACAGCATCAGATAACCCTGTAAATACGATTTGTCATAATCCGTTTCAAAATACTTCACGCCGGTCTGTTTAATCTCATCACAGATAAAATTGGCCAGAACTTCGACTTCGGCACCATAGCGATGAAGTATCTTAAGCTTTTTATATGCACTTTGATCTCCACCTATGATAAGGATTTTCTGATTTGCAATATCAATTGCGATGGGTAAGAAATTATGCGCCATGTTAATCGTTTTTATATTTCATAATCAATGGGTGTTTCCTTTGCTCTTCCAAAATTGATCCTGCTCCAGGCTCGCTCATGGAAAAAGTACAAGGCCATTTTGGTAAATACCTCCACGCCTCCTATGGCCATGGCAAAATGCACATCGCCTATAATAAAATACGAAATGATAATGGTATCAATTGTTCCCAGCGTGCGCCACGATATTGTTTTCACAATACTTCTGCTTCTCTTCTCTACGATCCTGGCACTCTCAAGTTTTTTTGGCATAAACGTTTTGTTTAAAATTTTTCTTTTGTTCTTTACAAAGTAACCCTGCGGTCACCTGAAAATCTGAAAACAATAAAAAAGGCCCTCCCGCGGTAGCAGAAGGGCCTATAATTAAAATTATTCGCTTACTATATATTTTTATCCTTCCGCATAACATAACCGTTACAACACATACACATCATACATGCCATCATGTTTACTTTTATGTCAGAAGAATTTTTAATCATCACAGAGTTAAAATATGATTTTTGTCACCTTTTTCAAAGGCAAATATAGAGTAATAATTTTTCAAAACAAGTCTTTTTTTATTCAATCTAAATTATAGTTTGTTTCTAAACCCTTTATAAATACTAACAACCAATAAGTTTTAGAATTAAAAATCAGCATAATAAGTCTTACTTTAAGTATTCCACAGAACACAAAAAAATTTCTTTTAATATCACTGATTTAAATAAGCCAGTGGTAGAATTCTGGAATGCAGCTAATCGTTTTTTGGAATTTTGATCTCCTCATTAAGTAACGTATCCTCAATCTCGATATCTTTTCTATTAGCCTTATTTTCTAACTGCATAGCTTTAAAAATAGACCGAAGATAGTTTTCTTCCTCCTGAGTTGTTATTTTTCCCAGATCCAGGGCTAATCCTTTTTCCCTTAATCCGGCCAGGTATTCCTTCGTTTCTGGTACAACAGTAAAAAAGTTGACTCCAACCATCTGATTCGGACTCAGCATTTGTTTGTATTCCACATCCATGCGGTGTTTTTCGATGGTCATTTTCTGATTCATCTCATTATCCATCTTTGTCGCCGGTAAAAGTCCCTGGTAGGCTGACATTTTAAGGTTACGTTCTGCATATGCCTGTTCCTTTGCCTGTTTTACCGGATCAATGGCGACCAGAACGTCAAGGCTGTAATACCGCGGAACAATCACTACTTCGGAAAGCATTGTTGCAACCGGAGAAAGATATACACCCATCAGGTAATCGTTATTGGCGAGGGAATCATCCAGCGTAACAATCAGATCTTTATAACCCAGATAACTAAAAATGATGGTATCCCCGACAGCGGCTTTAACTCTGAACTTTCCACCAGGTTGTAGTCCATATGTATGATGCCCTTTAAAATAGACCGCATCATCAAGCGTTTCTAATGTAACACGGTCGAACACTGTACCGGTAAAAGTGAGTGAATCAGTTCCATTTTGCGCTTTAAGAGCACCAGTCAGACAAAGCATTAAAGCTGCAAGGAAATATAACCGTTTCTTCATGGCGTATCATTTTTGGTTAAAATTAATTCTTTCAACGGACGTTTGGGCACGTGATGTACATGCTTGTCATCGCGCCAGTATTTAATATCTCCATTTTGAATCTCATCAATTACAACAGTTTCAATTGGTTTTCCCAAAGCGATAAGATACAGTGCTTCATAATTTTCTCCGGGATTAAACATCTCAAGCAAAGCCTGTTTACTGAACGAGCCGATGATACAACCGCCGAGGCCTTTCTCTGAAGCGCCAAGCATAATGGTCTGTATGGCCAGACCATCATCACAATAAAGATTGGAAGTCAGATCGCGAACCTTAAGAACCAGGATATAGGCTGAAGGACGTTCGCCTTTTACCGGACCGTTCCAGTTCTTCAGATATCCGGCCCAGGCCGTATTTGGGAATATGGCATCACAGGTCTTTTTATCCGAAACAATAATATAGCGTAACACCTGCTGATTTCTTGCCGAAGGTGCCAACCGTGTCAGTTCCACCAGTGCTTCCAGCTCTGCTTCCGGAATCCTGTATGATTCATCAAACCGTCTGTAACTCCTGGTTCTGAGTAAAAGCTCCCTAAGATTCATGTGCTGTAAATCATTTTGCTGTTTTCAACCTAAATTTAGTCAAAATCACTGCATAAAAAAAGGGTAACCGTTCCCGATTACCCTTCTGTCAATATAGTTTTAAGTCTTTTAACTTTCTTTCAATTCGTTATCAACCAGAATACGTCCACAATATTCGCATACGATAACTTTTTTGTGCTGTTTGATATCCAACTGTCTTTGCGGCGGAATTTTGTTGAAACAACCACCACAGGCATCACGTTCAACGGTAACAACGGCCAAACCGTTACGTGCGTTTCTACGAATACGTTTGAATGCTGTCAGTAAACGAGATTCAATATTTGTTTCAATTTGCTGAGCTTTATCGCGAAGACTTTCTTCATCAACTTTTGTTTCATTGACAATCTCGTTCAACTCGCCTTTTTTAGCTTCCAGGTCTTCATTCCGCTCTTTCAGTTCTGTTTCAGCACCTTCAACACTCTCCTTTTTCTGCCCTATTTCAGCAGTAAATTCCTTAATGCGCTTTTCAAAAAGCTCTATCTCCAAACCCTGAAACTCAATCTCTTTCGACAAAGAATCGTACTCACGGTTGTTACGTACATTATTCTGCTGCTCTGTGTATTTCTCGATCAGCATTTTTGCTTCCTCTATCTCATTTTTCTTGGTCGAAATTGCTGTCTCAAGCTCTTCAATATCCTCTTTGTATTTGGAAATACGTGTTTCCAGACCCGCGATATCATCCTCAAGATCCTGAACTTCCAGTGGCAACTCACCACGAAGCGTACGAATCTTATCTATGTCGGACATTACGAGTTGAAGGTCAAATAACGCTTTTAACCTCTCTTCAACGGTCATTACTTTCTCTGCCATGTTGTTACAGATATTTAATTGGATTTGTATTTACTTCCGATAATCGGACTGCAAATTTAGAAAAATTTTTCTGAAGTAGTTCTCCAAAAACTTCTTTTACAAATTGTTCACTTTCAAAGTGTCCTATATCAGCCAGAATTATTCTGTTTTCTGCCTTAAAAAAATCGTGATATTTAATTTCTCCGGTAATGAAAACATCTGCTTTCGCCCTTATGGCATCGCTAATAAGGAACGATCCGGCACCTCCGCAAACCGCTATTTTCTGAACCGGTCCATCCAAAAACGTTGTATGTCTTACCACAGACACATTTAACGTTTTTTTCAGCACGTTAAAGAAATCTGAAGCCGGCAAAGGTTCATTCAATTCCCCAATCATACCGATTCCGGCACCATTCCAGGTGTTTTTCAGAGGAAACACATCATAAGCCACTTCTTCGTACGGATGTGACCTGATCATAGCTGCCACCACTTTGTGTTGCATAAAGGCCGGCAAAACCGTTTCGATCCGAACCTCCTTTTCAACGTGCAACTGATCTTTTTCGCCTACAAACGGATTGGCTCCTTCCAAAGCCCGGAATGTTCCTTCTCCTTCCAGATTATAACTACAACAATCGTAGTTACCAATGTGTCCGGCTCCTGCATCAAAAATGGCCTGTCGTACTTTTTCAGCATGATCGGAAGGAACAAATGTGACCAGTTTGACCAATGCATCATTCATTGGAGAAAGTGTCCGGCAGTTCTTCAACTGAAGCAGATCACAAAATTTTTGGTTCAGACCATTAACTGCTGCATCAGTGTTGGTATGGCTGGCATAAATAGCGATATCATTTTTAATAGCTGTAATCAGACACTTTTCGATATCGTTTTTACCATTTATTTTTTTAAGACCAGAAAAGATAAACGGATGATGGGCCACAATCATGTTAAGCTTGTGTTGCATGGCTTCCTCCAGCACTTCGGATGTTACATCCAGTGTCACCAGAACACCCCTGACATTCATATCCGGATCTCCTACAAGCAAGCCGGCATTATCGTAACTCTCCTGCAGTGCCAACGGAGCAAAAGCCTCCAGTACCTCGGTTATCTCTCTGACTTTAATCACGCTTTTGGTTTTAGATTCAGCGCTATGCTGAGTTCATCGAGCTGAGTCTGTGCCACTTTCGAAGGTGAATCTATCATCACATCGCGGGCAGCATTATTTTTCGGGAAGGCAATCACATCGCGGATAGAATCGAGTCCTGCAAACATTGAAACCAGGCGGTCGAAACCAAAAGCGATACCACCATGCGGCGGTGCTCCGTATTTAAATGCATTCATCAGGAATCCAAACTGTGCTTTGGCCTCTTCCTTAGTGAACCCAAGGGCATCGAACATTTTTTGCTGCAGGTCTTCGTTATGAATCCTGATAGACCCCCCACCAATTTCAACACCATTGATCACAAGATCGTAGGCATTGGCGCGAACCCTTCCCGGATCGCTGTTGATATATTCAGCATCTTCTTTTTTAGGCGATGTGAACGGATGGTGCATGGCATAAAAGCGTTGTGTTTCCTCATCCCATTCAAACAGCGGAAAATCAACCACCCAAAGTGGCGAAAACGTATTTTTATCACGCAAACCCAAACGGCTTCCCATTTCGAGGCGAAGCTCATTCAATGCCGTCAATGTTCTTTTGCGGTCACCGGCCAGAATTAAAACCAAATCACCAGGTTTAGCCCCGAATTGTTCACCCCATGTTTTCAGATCCTCTTCACTGTAAAACTTGTCAACAGATGACTTAATAGTGCCATCCGGGTTAAACTTCACGTAAACCAGACCTTTGGCGCCTATCTGCGGTTTTTTTACAAAATCAGTCAGTTGATCCAGTTGCTTCCTGGTATATTCAGCACATCCTTCAGCACAAATTCCACCCACATATTCCACATTGTCGAACACCACAAATCCTTTTCCCTGAACCAGACTGGTCAACTCCTTAAACTTCATTTCAAAACGTGTATCCGGTTTATCGGAACCATAACTGGTCATGGCTTCATCGTAAGACATTCTAGGGAAACTATACGACATATCAATGCCTTTAATGGCTTTGAAAAGATGCTTAGTCAATCCCTCAAACGTATCCAGAATATCCTGCTGTTCCACAAAAGACATCTCGCAGTCAATCTGTGTAAATTCGGGCTGACGGTCAGCCCTCAGATCTTCATCCCTGAAACATTTTACAATCTGGAAATAACGGTCGTATCCGGCCACCATCAGCAATTGTTTAAAGGTCTGCGGACTTTGAGGCAGTGCATAAAACTGTCCCTCATTCACACGCGATGGCACGATGAAGTCACGTGCACCTTCCGGTGTGGATTTAATCAGTACCGGTGTTTCCACCTCCACAAAATGCTGTTCATCCATATAACGGCGTGTTTCAAAAGCCATTTTATGACGCAGCATAAGATTCTCCTTTAAAGGTTCCCGGCGTAAATCCAGATAACGGTATTTCATGCGCAGTTCGTCACCACCATCAGTATCCCGTTGAATGGTAAATGGTGGAACATCCGACTGATTCAGAACAGATAGCTTATTAACGATGATCTCAATGTCACCAGTAGGTATTTTATTGTTTTTATTGCTTCGTTCCTGAACAGTCCCTTCAACCTGGATCACAAATTCGCGTCCAAGCTTCCGGGCCGATTCGCATAAAACTTTATTGGTATCCATATCGAAAACCAGCTGGGTAATCCCATAACGGTCGCGCAAATCCACGAAAGTCATGCCACCCAGATCACGGGTACGCTGCACCCATCCTGCAAGGGTAACATTCTGGTTTACATGGTCTAATCTTAGTTCTCCACAAGTGTGTGTTCTGTACATCGAAATACGGTTTAAAAATGTCGAACAAAGATAACTGAATCCGCAGAATTAGAAAAATAGTTTTTATCATGGTTTCTATGGTTAGCGAGGGCTTCGCTTAAAGCGAAACCCTCGCTAAGGAAAATCACTTATATTTGTACATGCTTTCAAAATCACAAATAAAGTATTACCGCTCTCTGGGGCTGAAAAAGAACAGGGACAATGAACAGGTTTTTATAGCAGAAGGACCTAAACTGGTGCTTGATCTGCTGCCATATTTTAAGCCAGAAAGTATCTTTATTGAACACAAATTCGAAGAAGATTTTAAAGGGTTTAAGGCAGAAGTTGTTGAAGAATCCGATATTCAGAAGATCTCTCTCCAAAAAAATCCACAGGGTGTTTTTGCCGTATTTAAATACAAACGTACTGACTTATCACTTTGCGATCCCGGCAAAGAATTAATCCTGGCACTGGACGACGTTCAGGATCCGGGAAACCTCGGAACCATTATTCGAATCTGCGACTGGTTCGGAATTATAAATATTGTCTGTTCCAAAGGAACAGTGGATGTTTATAACCCTAAAGTGGTTCAGTCCACCATGGGCGCATTGGGAAGGATAAATATTCATTATACTGACCTGACAGACTTTCTGCGGATTTCGGGAGCACCTGTTTATGGCACATTTCTGGAAGGAGAGGATATATACTCTTCTGATCTTACTTCGAACGGAATTATTGTAATGGGAAACGAAGGTAACGGAATTTCGGATGCTGTATCAGACCTGGTTACACATAAACTTTATATTCCTCCATATCCCGGGAATTCACAAACTTCTGAATCACTGAATGTGGCGACAGCAACGGCCATTGTGTGCTCGGAGTTCAGAAGGAGCATTTGAGTTTCCCGCAGATCTGCGCAGATTAGATTTTATATTCTAATATCATGTAAAGTATGAAATGACGCATGTTTTTATTCCTGCGCTTACCCTTTAATTCCCTACAGGGTCCACCAAACATATTAATCATTTTTATCCAAAACAGATACCTTAAGTAACTTCTCTAGCAGTAGCTATATGATTTCAAGCGTTGTCCCCTGATACGACAAAATTTATTTCTGCAATTATCTGCGAAATCTGCAGGAGAAAGCTATGAATAAATCGTTGCCACTAATCTTCTGGCACCACCATAGTTACGAAATTCACAGAGATAAATCCCCTGCCAGGTTCCCAGGTTCAACCGGTGATTTTTAATAGGCACCGTTACAGAGGGCCCTATTAGAGATGATTTTACATGCGCCGGCATGTCATCACTCCCTTCCAGGGTATGGGTATAATACGGCTCATTCTCTGGTACAATATGGTTCATAATCTGCTCAAAGTCGTAACGCACTGAAGGATCCGCGTTTTCATTCAATGACAAAGCAGCAGATGTATGTTTTATAAACAAATGCAGTAATCCGGTCTCCGGTAATGTGTCTAAATGACGTAACACTTCAGTTGTGACCAAATGAAATCCCCTTGATTTATTTCCGAGTGTAAATTCTTTTTGAGTAACCATATCTGTATAATTCTTATCCGGGCAAAAAGTTTAAATCAGGAAAAATCTCCGAATGCATTATAGGTATTGCTGTTGGACTGTTGTTGTTGCTGTTGGGCATCCATTTTTGCCTGATCCACCTTCCATTTCCCGGCCAGTTCTCTTAAAAACGGATCGGCATGTTCAAAAAAGGTGATGTATGACCGACAAAACCGGGGCATTCCATTGTCTCTTGGATCCTTTATCCTATCCTTTGTACATCCTCCATAGCAATATTTTTTCCAATGACAGACCTGGCATTTACGGGGAAGTTTGGTTTTCATCAGGCCGAACTGAGTTTGCTTTTTAGAGTTGAGCATATCAATCAGTCGGTCCCCTTCCATAATATTGCCCAGTTTCCATTTGGGTTCCACAAAAAAATCGCAGGAATATACATCGCCATTGTGTTCCACGGCAGTATAAACACCACATTCCGGCCGCAAGGTGCACTCAGGGGCCTCATATCCAACATAAGGATAAAATACCGAATCAAAATCGCGGATGTGCGTTGTTGGTTGTCCATCCACAAAATCTGCCTTCCAGAGATCAAAGAGCTCCACAATAAAATCACCGTATTGCTCTGCTGTAAGTGAGAATGGGGCAGATTTACGCGGATTATCCTTGTCCGTCTCCACAATGGGAATAAACTGCATCCAACTGATTCCAAGATCTTTATAATAGTTATAGAGTGCTTCGGCATATCCCGAGCTGTAACTGGTAATGCAGCACATGGCATTTACCTCCACGCCTTTGCGAAGCAACATTCTGGCCTTTTCTTCTACAATGGCATGCGACGGTTTGCTGTTTGGGGTCAGCCGGTACCTGTTATGAATATATTCAGGTCCATCCAGACTTAATCCGACCAGCCAGTTATATTCATTCAGAAAATCAGCCCATCGTTCATCCAGCAATAATCCATTGGTCTGTAGTCCATTCCCCACATTTTTCCCAAAACCGTATTTCTTCTCATATTCCATGGCTTTGCGGTAAAATTCCAGTCCCATCAAAGTCGGTTCGCCACCCTGCCAGTTTATGGATATAGACTGACCTGACTGCTGCATAACCTGTTTGATCAGCATTTCCAATACCTCGTCGCTCATTCGGTGCGTTTGGGTTTGAGTAAATAACTGCTCCTTTTCGAGATAGAAACAATACGTACACCCCAGATTGCAATCCGGACCGGCAGGTTTGATCAAAACAGATTCCAATGGTTTAAATGCCATATTAAATGATTTTCCTCAAAAGTAATAAAAACTAAACAGGTTACAGATTATAAAAGACAGGTTAAGATTCTGAATGGTCAGTTGATCAGATATCAGACAGATATTTAACATAAGTAAAAAACTTCATTTATGCATGGATGCGTGGGAAAGAAATAGTTATTACGGGTCTGTTTTCTATTGGCTCAGCTACTTCCTGATGTCGAATAAATATCTTAACTTTATGGTTGTCAAGATAAAACCAAAATATTACCTTATTTATGAAATGTCCCTCTTAACAGGCTTTTGAGTTACTCATGTTTTGCAAAACATATAACCCTAATTTTGATAAACATGAACTTTTCATTAAAAACAGATCATACCAACAAGCTGATACGATATAAGCATTCCGGAGTTATCAGAAAAGAAGATATCGGTTTAGCATGGGATGAATTACTGAAAATTACCGAATTCACAAGCCAGGGATACAACCTACTATCGGACTACTCCGACTCGAAAATAACCGGTACTATCAGTGAAATTGATGATATAATTGACATATTATCCAACCTCAAAGAAATTCTGAAAGGGAAAAAACAGGCTTTACTTGTCGATGATCCGGTCAGCACAGCTTTATCCCTCTTTTTTGAAAACAGAGTACTGGATGAAGTAGGATTTATTGTTCGTGTTTTTTCAACAAAAGAAGAAGCGCTGAAATGGCTGACAACGTAAACTTACAGCATTATTCCGTTTTTCCTTATAAACACTTTAACAGAAGATGTAATCATACATATTCGATGATTGTAAATAATTAATTACTTTTAGAAATTATATTTAGACTGAACGCTCCTGTCAAAAACAGAATATTATGATTAACCTTTAACATATACTTTATGCGCATGTTCTTTTTTATCCCATTCTTACTTTCGCTGGCTAAAGCCGGTTTGTGGATCAGTATCGGCTTACTGATCAAAGATCATTTTGAAACCATTCTTTCCTTAATTATTCGCAAACCAGTTCCTGAGGGACTGATAGAGCAGTACCACTACGAAAAAGTCCGGAATATCATTAAATGGATCGGTATTTTTATTATCATTATCGGAGCAGGAATAGCAGTTACAGCTTTTTCAACGATGGTTATGGGTGCAGGAATAATGCGCTAAAACCAATTGGCATCTTTTCAGTGCAACTACTCTGATTCCATTTACACGAATATCTTTTCAGGCCAAACTTTTATACCTTTGTTGCCAGGATGAAAAAGGTAGCAGATTTTATTGACAGGCATGAACTTATAGCGTCATCAGAAAAAGTCCTTGTTGGCTTTAGCGGTGGTGCCGATTCTGTTGTACTACTGCATCTGCTTTCTGAGCTGGGTTATACCTGCGAAGCCGCGCATGTCAACTTCAGGTTGCGTGGTAAAGTTTCTGACGAAGATGCACGGTTTTGCCGTAATTTCTGTGAACAGCTTCATATTCCTTTCTACTACCTGGAGGAAGACACTAAAGCCTATGCCAAAAAGCATAAACTTTCGGTTGAAATGGCTGCCCGCGAGATCCGGTATAACTGGTTTAATAAGCTGCTTGAAACCTATCAACTTGATGCCATTGCTGTGGCACACCATAAAAATGACCAGGCCGAAACCATCCTGATGAACCTGATCCGCGGAACCGGAATTACTGGGATGAGAGGCATGTTGCCCAAAAACGGGAAGATCATCCGTCCGTTGTTATGCATGACCCGAAAAGAAGTGGAAGACTATGTCAGCATACATAAACTTCAATTCAGGACAGATGCCACAAACGCGGATACCACAATCCGGCGCAACCTTATACGGCACGAAATTCTTCCACGTATCGAAAAGCTGAATCCGGCATTTACAGAATCTGTGGATGATTTATCGCAGCGCTTTGCAGAATCCGGGATCATTGTTGAAGAATACATCAGAAAATGGAAAGGGAAAAACATGGTTGATCAGGATCGGATTCCGATTGAGAAGCTGTTTCAAAGTCCTGCAAGCCTGACCATATTATACGGCATCCTGTCTGAATTTGGTTTCGGGGCCTCTGCTATTCAGGACATTTATAATGCCTGGCCTTATCAAAGCGGTTCACGTTTTTTGGGAGGTGCATACTATATATTGGCGGACCGGGACTACCTGCTTATTGAGCCCGTAAAACAGCAAGAGCAAGAGGTTGGAGCCAGAGAGGTTTATCCGGAAAATAAATTGGATTCAAACCTGCATTTTGAGGAACTTTCCATTAATGAACTGGAATCTATTCCCAAAGAAGCACATATTGCCTGTCTGGACATGGATCAACTTACACTGCCTTTACGGATCAGACCATGGCGACAAGGCGATAAATTCAGACCGCTGGGCATGAAAGGTTTTAAAAAAGTCAGCGATTTTCTGATTGATAATAAAATTAACCTGGCCGAAAAAGAAAGCGTTAATGTACTGCTTTCAGGAGATAATATAATCTGGGTTATTGGCTACAGAATTGACGACCGGTTTAAAACCACAAAAAACACCCAATTCATTCTCTGGATTGAACATTTGGTGGAATAATCTCTTTATTTTATGCTTCTGCCCATTCAGGGCGATTCTTAGTCTAACGACTAAACAAAAGGGCGTTGCCCTTTGCTAATGCTTTAAGTCCTTCGGACTTTATTCAAAAAACGGTGATTTACATACGACAACGGCTTTACTGCAACAATTCCGAGCAATACCTGGAATATAACAAATGATGAGAATAAACCGCCCTGAAAGGGCAATATATGAATATTTCAAACCTTCCGTAAACTCTGAACTTCCCTGAAGACACGCATGAAATTACCACTCCAGATTTTGGCAATATCTTCTTCAGAATATCCACGACGTAACAGTTCAATGGTAATATTCTTCATCTGGCTTACATCAAAACAGTCCTTCACGCCACCTCCGCCGTCAAAATCTGTTCCGATGCCAACAAAGTCGATTCCGGCAACTTCAACAATATGATCTATATGATCCACCACGTCGCTCACGGTAGCCAGTTCGTTTGGGTATTCATCATCAACATCACTCCACTCCTGCCATACCTTCTTATTCTGCTCGTCTGTGAGATTTTTAAAGTTGTTATAACGCTGCTTTAGTGCTGCCATAGCAGAATCGCGTTGTGGATTAGGTGCGGGAGTTTTAACGTAATCACTCAGGATACACATCTGGATCACGCCACCATTTTTAGCCAGTGCTTTTAATTCATCGTCCGTTAAATTACGCGGATTATCGCAAATGGCTCTTGCACAGGAATGACTCGCAATAACCGGCGCTTTAGTTGCCCGGATCACATCGTAAAACGAACTGTCGCTGATATGCGATACATCTACCAGCATTCCCAGATCGTTCATACGATCCAACACTTTATAACCAAACTCTGAGAGTCCGGAAAATTCCATCGAATCGGTCGAAGAATCACAAATATCATTATTACGGGTATGGCAAAGGGTCATGTAACGCACGCCCAGATTATAGTATTCATCTAAAAGACTGATATTATTTCCAATGGCATACCCATTTTCAATTCCCATGTAAATGGCCCGTTTACCATCTGATTTCAATCGGGCAGCATCATCCGGATCAACAGCAAGACCAACCACATCGCTGTTCATTTTAACCTCACGGGAAATGGCATCCATAATCTGATGTGCTTTAGCAATCACCTTTTGATTTCCCTCTTCAGTGCGTGCTGCCTGTCCCACAAAAACCGCAAAAAAAGCAGCATCAAGTCCGCCTTCTTTCATCCTTGGATAGTCGTACTTTGAATGTGTGACGAGAGGATCATGCCTTTGCTGCATGTCAAATGTGCTGTCCATCAGATTCAATGGTGTATCGGTATGCGAATCAAGTGTGACAATTGTACTATGAATCCGGTTTGCTTTTTGTTCAAGAGTTTCGGAGCAACTGAACATAAGTATTGCTAAGAGTGAGAGCAGGGTAGTTCGTATCATGTTAATCGTTAAGTTCTACTTTTTTTGTGGGTTCCAGTTCGCGGTTTCTCCGGTCAGTTTCTTCCACCACACGTTTTGCGAGATCAGCAAAAGCCTTTCCCATAATGGATGTTTCATCCAGTGCCACAGGCCGCCCTTCGTCGCCACCTTCACGTATGCTTTGCACAATAGGAATTTGTGCCAGTAACGGAACGTTCATCTGTTCTGCCAGTTTTTTACACCCCTCTTTACCAAACAGATAATACTTATTATCCGGCAATTCTTCCGGCGTAAACCAGGCCATATTTTCCACCAGTCCTAGTACAGGCACTTTGATATTGTTATTCTCAAACATATTTATTCCCTTTCTGGCATCAGCCAAAGCAACCTCCTGAGGTGTACTTACAATTACGGCTCCGGTTATCGGTACCGTTTGAACCAGCGTCAAATGGATATCGCTAGTTCCAGGAGGAAGGTCAACGACAAAATAATCCAGTTCGCCCCAGTGACCTTCTTCAATCAGCTGTTTAATGGCACCGGTTGCCATGGCACCACGCCAAACCAGGGCATTGTTCGGATCAACAAAAAAACCGATAGATAACATACTGACACCATACTTTTCAATGGGAGCAATGCCTTCTTTACCTTCAAACTCAATAGCCACAGGTTTTTCGTTTTCCACATCAAACATTTTCGGTGCCGAAGGTCCGAATAAGTCTGCGTCAAACAAGCCCACCTTGTATCCGGCCTTTGCCAGAGCTACAGCCAGGTTTGAAGCTACGGTAGATTTCCCCACGCCACCTTTCCCTGAAGCAACGGCAATAATATTTTTTACCTCCGGTAATATTTTTCGTTCTTTCTTTTTAGGCTGTTCCTTCACCTTAATATGTACATTCCCTTCAATCTCCACATCTGATCCAATGTAGGTTTTAATGGCGGTCTCAGCTGCCTTTACAAGGGATTTACGGAACGGATCGTTTGGCTTTTCAAAGATCAGTGAAAAACTAACTTTTCGTCCGTCAATTCTGATGTCGTCCTCTACCATTCCCAGAGAAACAATGTCTTTTCCGTTTCCGGGATATTTTACATGGCTTAACGCCTCGGTCACTAATTTGGGATATATTTGATCCATAACTGTTTATTTTATTTCCAGTTCAACAAAAGGATCCCAGAAATGTTTCCTGAAATCCACAATCTGATCATTCACCACATCAATACCTTCACTTTTCAGAAGGTCTTCCATAACGGTTGATCCGCCAAAATGATGCTTCCCGCTCAACATTCCATTCCGGTTCACCACACGATGCGCAGGAACCCAATTCTCAGTACTATGACTTGCATTCATGGCCCAACCAACCATCCTTGCGCCACTTTTGGTTCCCAGACAACGGGCAATGGCACCGTATGAAGTTACCCTGCCTGGCGGTATCTGACGCACAATATTGTATATCTGATCATATAAATCGCTCATGCACCTGCCTCTTTCATACCTCTTTTGCTGCGATTGTAACTGCGGTATGCATCGTGTTCAATTTCCACCTCCGGCTCCCTCAGTGATTTATCATGCATCCTGAACCGGATATATTTTATGGTCAGGCCTCTTTCCAGCCATTGCTGTTCATAATGCGTGCGAATGGACAAAACCTCACCTGTATAATCCTCGTGATACAGGTCATCGGTTGATTCCAATACCTCAAATCCGTTTTCTTTTACCATCTCGCAGGTGTACCGGTACTGAAAGTTGCTGTCGGTTTTTAGATGGATCAATCCGTCCGGCTTCATCACCTTACGGTAAAGTTCCATAAAATTTGTGGCGGTCAAACGCTTTCTGACCTTTTTCATTTGTGGATCCGGAAACGTGAGCCAAATCTCACTTACTTGGCCCGGTTCAAAAAAATGATCAAGCAATTCAATACTGGTCCTTATAAAAGCTACATTGCTCATGCCTTCCTGAAAACTTTGCCGTGCACCGCTCCACATGCGGGCTCCCTTAATATCAATTCCAATAAAGTTTTTCTCAGGAAACAACCGTCCAAGGCCAACAGTATATTCACCTTTACCGCAACCCAGCTCTAATACAACAGGATTTGTATTTTTGAAAAATTCCTTATTCCATTTCCCTTTCAACGAAAACCCCTTTTCCTTCAGCACTCCAAACGGGTACTGAAAAACGTGAGGAAACGTTTCCATATCAGCAAACTTCTGTAGTTTTCCTTTTCCCACGACTCAACCAACTTTATTCAGATTGTACCTCTTCAATCCTGAGCCCGACAGCATTAATGCCCTCCAGGTTATCTTTGCGCATGCCGTGCTGCAATGAAATAGTATATTCCCCACTTTCGTTCAAAATAACGTTACGCTGATAATAATGCAGTGATGTATACGTATTTCCCCATCCTGAGCCATACCATTTACCGTAAGATGAAGCAAGAACGACTTCAAAGGTATCCTTTAGTGACATTCCGGATGGCGTTTTGGTAGTGACAAACAACCAAAGATTACTATATGGATAGTCGTTTGTATTACGTACACCTATAACAATATTTACCGGATTTATCGTATCGAGTATGTTGGGGTTGAAAACAGTCACACTATCCTTATTCCATGAATTATCAGGAATGGTGTTCCAGGTATCGTACACCATGTGTGGATCGCAGGCATACAGTAATAACGATAACGTACCAAACGTAATCAGTTTCCTAATTCTGAGTATTGTTGTTCCGGTTATTATTCTGACCATTCTGTCTGTTATTCCTTTTATTTCTGCCTGGTTTGCGCCTTTTTTTACGGGCTTTATTATCAAACCGGTGCAGGTCATCCTGCCCTACCACGTTATCGTAACCAACTTCAGGTGCTGCCTCAACCGTTGCCTTGGCTTCCAGTTTATCAGGCATTTTACCTTTCTTATTCATTCGGATCACCTCATTCACGCGATCAGCAGAAATCGTCACCATATTAGGTCCTTTAGAACCGCTGGACAGATAGGTTAGCAATGCTTTGTGAACATCTGTCTTCTGATGGAAATACCTTCCATCTTTCGTTTCAAGCGCGATGTTGGTATCCGGCAATTCACTCCTGGCTTCCAGGTAGTTATCCAGTTCATAATTCATGCAACATTTCAGTTTACCACACTGACCTGCAAGTTTTTGTGGATTCAACGATAGCTCCTGATTACGCGCAGCAGCTGTACTTACTGATGTAAATTTTGACATCCATGATGAACAGCACAATTCTCTGCCACAAGGACCAATACCTCCGATACGTCCTGCTTCCTGTCTTGCGCCAATCTGCTTCATCTCTATTCTGACCCTAAACTCCTCCGCCAGCACTTTTATCAACTGGCGGAAATCCACACGCCCATCCGCAATGTAGTAGAAAATGGCTTTATTGCCATCGCCCTGAAATTCAACGTCACCGATTTTCATATCAAGTCCAAGATCTTTGGCAATCTGGCGTGAGCGAATCATGGTGTTATGTTCCCTTGCTCTGGCTTTTTCCCACTTTTCAAGATCGTTGGGTTTGGCGACCCGATAGACGCGTTTTATTTCATACCGGTTTGTATCTATATTGTTTTTACGGATCTGGCGCAACACCAGTTCGCCCATCAGTGTTATCACTCCGATATCATGCCCGGGAGACGATTCTACTGCCACAATATCGCCAATTGTCAACTTTAGTTTGGCCGAATTGCGAAAATAGCCTTTTCGTGTATTTTTAAACTGAACTTCTACAAGATCACTGGCCTGAACAGCCTCAGGCAAATCACTTAACCAATCGTGTACACTCAGCTTCTGGGCATCAAGCCTGAAACTTTGTAACTGATCGGATTTTATGTTGATATTGGGATTTATGTTATTGTTTTCCAACCCTCCGTTAGTTCGTTCCTCCATCACTAATAATTTAGTATTAAATATGCAAAAGTAGCTTTTAATTAGGACTTAAGCAACATGATCATTTTGAGACACAGGTCAAAAAAAACCATCTTCCCGTGTACGTTTTGTTCAATATGCCGTTGCGCCAGATCAAGCTCTTCATAAATTTTTATCACATTACGTTCATTCACAAACGGCGAAAACTTCACCGAGAAATTACGTTCTTCTGCACTCATGTAATTCAAATCCTCCTGCTTCAGGTTTAATATAAAATTCTCTCTGATGAGCCGTTGTGTAAAGTTCAGAAAGTTTTTCTGATTCTCTCTTCCCGAAGATGCCATTTCTTCCGTCCACTGTTTCAGCGACACAATATCACGGCCATAAGCCTGACGCATCAATCTGATAAAATATTCCAGATTAGCCCGGTTTTCTTCTGACTGAGAAATCAACTCCCTGGCTTTTACAAAATTTCCTCCTGCCAGACGAACCACCTCATCAGCCCTGGAATCTTCAATATCTTCAGATTCAAGTAACGCCGTTTTCAGTTCTTCATCTGCAATGCGAGGGATATTGATAATCTGGCATCGCGACAGAATTGTCGTCAGCAACTGATCTGAATTTTCGCTTACAAGAATAAACAATGTTTTGTCCGGCGGCTCCTCTATCAGCTTCAGCAACTTATTGGCACAACTCAGGTGCATACGTTCAGGATAATAGATGATCATGAACTTGTAACCACCTTCGTAGGATTTTGTATTAGCCTTTTTAACAATCGACTCGCTTTCCTCAGTGTAAATAATGGGCTGCTTGTTTTCGGCATCAATCTGCAGCATCCAGCCATTAATAGACACATAATGTGATCCAATAATATAAGACCTCCATTCTTCTACAAACTCGTCAGATATACCTTGTTTACCCTTCTTTTTAACCACCGGGAACACAAAGTGCATGTCCGGATGTTCCAGTTTATTGAATTTTACACACGACGGGCATGTACCGCACGCATCGTTTTCTGTGCGGTTCTTACAGGCGATGTACCGGGCAAAAGCAATTGCCAGACCAAGCTTCCCGTTTCCTTCGGGTCCACTGAACAACATGGCATGGGGAATGCGCTGTTTTTTAAAGGCATCCAGTAATTGTTGTTTCACGACAGTCTGTCCGGCAATATCTTTGAAATACATGTTTACGTTTTAAAGACCCAAATTTAACCTAAAAAAGTAAGAAGGCAAGATTTATAAAATGATATCAGAAGTTGGCAAAATATTTTTTGTCAGGCTACTGGTTGTTCATAAATGAAAACAGGCGACAAAATGCCGCCTGTTTATGGTAAAAAAAATATTGGTATGGTTATTCCGCATCCATAAAAGGATACCGGAAGTCTTTGGGCGACACAAAATTTTCTTTGATAGTGCGAACGCTTACCCAGCGCAGCATATTGAAAATAGAGCCTGCCTTATCATTTGTACCCGATCCTCTTGAACCACCAAATGGTTGTTGTCCAACTACGGCACCGGTTGGTTTATCGTTGATATAGAAGTTTCCTGCAGCATTCTCCAGCTTTTTCACCATGTGTGTGATGTTATAACGATCCTGAGAGAAAATAGCTCCTGTCAGTGCATACATCGAAGTACTGTTAAGGATGTTCAGTGTTTCTTCCATTTTTTCATCATCGTAGACATAAACCGTTAGCACAGGACCGAACAATTCTTCCTGCATCGTGATGTAATCCGGAACCTTTGCCTCAATGATAGTGGGCTGAATGAAATATCCTTTGGAATCATCGCATACACCACCAAACACCACCTCAGCATCAGCCGATTTTTTAGCTTCCCCGATATAGCCGGAAAGTTTGTTAAAAGATGCCTTATCAATCACGGCATTCACGAAGTTTGAGAAATCTTCCGGGTCACCCATTTTAATGGCAGCCAGATCTTTTCCAACACCTTCTTTAACCTCACTCCATATCGATTTTGGAATGTAAGCCCTGGATGCAGCAGAACATTTCTGCCCCTGGTATTCAAATGCACCTCGGGTCATAGCAGTAACCACAGCCTGTGGGTTTGCTGTAGGATCGGCAAAGATGAAGTCCTTACCACCTGTTTCACCCACGATACGTGGATATGTTTTATACTTATGAATGTTCTTACCAATGGTATTCCAAATGCCCTGAAAAACTCCCGTTGATCCGGTAAAGTGGATTCCTGCAAAATCGGGATGTTCAAAAACCACCTCAGCAGTTTCAGGTCCCGATGTAAAAATCATATTTATGACACCGGCAGGTACACCTGCTTCAATGAATACTTCCATCAATACATGAGCCGAGTAAATCGCTGTGCGCGATGGTTTCCAAACCACTGTATTGCCAAGCATGGCAGGCGCAGCAGGCAGGTTCCCGGCTATTGAGGTGAAGTTAAATGGTGTGAGCGCAAACACAAAACCTTCCAGCGGACGAAAATCATTATAATTCCAGATACCGGCAGAAGACTCTGGTTGCATATCGTACATTTTAACCATTTCCTTGACTCCAAATCTGAAAAAGTCAGCCATTTCGCAGGCTGCATCTATCTCGGCCTGGAAAATATTTTTTGACTGTCCCAGCATGGTAGCTGCATTGATTTTATCGCGGTAAGGACCTGCAATTAAATCTGCACATTTCAAAAATATGGCGGCACGGTGCTGCCATTCCAGAGCAGCCCACTTTTCTTTTGCTGCCAATGCAGCTTCAATAGCCAATTTTACATGCGACTGATCGCCGTAATTAAATTGTCCCAAAAGATGGCTATGATCGTGCGGCGGACGAATGTCTTTTTTTACCTCAGTGTAAACAGCTTTACCCCCAATAACCATTGGTATATCCACTGTCACTGCTTTCATTTCAGCCAATTTCTTTTTTATCGCTGCTCTCTCTTTCGAACCCGGAGCATAACTCATCACAGGCTCATTTTTTGCAACCGGTACGTGATAAAATCCTTTTCCCATGTTAATCTGTAAATTTTAAAAATTCGGGCATAGTTGTAAAACACCCGTTTTTCTGACTTGTGTGCGGTAACAAATATATGGGTCAGGCGATGGAAAAAGTATGAAAAAAATCAGGAGTGCCCTTATTTATACAAAGTTTCAAGTTTTTCGAACATTTGTACTAATCCCACGTGCTGTGGCACAGCAATAATAGTACCTGTAGGGCTTATAAGATAATACTCAGGCAAGCCTTTTACGTTAAAACCGGTCACCAGCTTTTCGGTTTGATCCGGATATGCAAACCGTATTTTGCCCTGGTAAGATTTCATAAATTCCTGAAAGTCCTTTTTAGGTTGATACAAAACCACATTAACCATTGTTAAATGATCACCGAAAAGTTCAGCCTTTTCATCCTGAACCATAAAATCTTTACGGCACTGTAAAAGTTCGGGACTTACAAATCCCAACAAAACATAATTCCCGGGACGGGAAAGGTTAACTGAGCCACCACGCACATCTTTCAAAGTGAATTCCGGCACGGGTTTTCCGGGTAGCAAGGCAGTCAACTCCCGCTGCATATCTGTTGCCATCGTTCTTATTTTGGAATCCTGAATATATCCTAATCCATTATTCAACAGTTTTTCCAGCATGGGATGCAGATCAGGGAAAAGGAACCATACCTCATACACACCCTTCAGCGTGACCAAATCGCTCATTGCATCATTCTCTAACCTGTAAAATAAATTTATCGCCCGACGCAGCCCAATGTAATCGCCTTTCCATACAGGATCCACCACACTTTTAAATATGGTATTGTTCCCTTCTTCAATAATGGCAGATTTAAACGTGGCATTGAATGCACTCCAGAACGCAGGATTATACAAATCAGGTCCCGATCCTCTGAAATACAATTTTATCAGACTATCTTTTGCGTACGGATAAGCCATCTGGTATAGCGAGGCAGAAGAAAACCATTTGTAACCATCCATAAAACTGTTTCTGGGCATTGATCCGAAATTTTTCAGCCAGGTGTCTGCCACTACCGAATCATTATGATAAACCACAACCGATTTCATGGAAGCCTGATAAACCGAATCATACCAGGTTTCAAACGTCAGAATTTTTTCATTCAACGGACCGGATTTTTCCCCGTCAGGCACATACAGATAAACATCGGGTTTAAAATAAGGATCGTACAACTGCGATCGTGTTAATGGCGAATATTCAGGTAAATGCAGGAATAAGCTATCGCCCGGATCAACGAAAAATTGTAAGGTAAAGGAGCCCAGATTCAGTTCAGCAGATCTCACTCCCTGAATATTAAACCTGAAAAGAAATGCACCGGTACTGTCTGCAGTGGTTGTATCAAGCGTGACCGGATGAATAAAAATCTGCTGATTAAAACTTTGAACTTTTAGTTTTCGCCCGGCAAGTGAACTTTCCCTGCCTGCAACAACGGTTGTGGACTGGGCAAACACAAAACCATTCAGCAAAACAGAAGACAGAACCGCGAGCCACAGAACCTTACTTCTCATCAGTACTGTTAGTCTTATTCTGTTTATCCTTTTTTGATTCCAGTGCTTCCTTTGGATACGCAATACGGGTATGATAAATATTCTTTAGCTTTTCTTTAAAGGTTTCTTTTACCTTTTCTATTTCCAGAAAGGTAATAGGCGCAAATTTAAAGAAACCTTCATCCAACTGATTCTGAACGATCTTTTCCACCAGGTTATTAATGGATTCATCGGTATATTCTTCCAGAGACCGACTGGCCGCCTCAACAGAATCAGCCATCATTAAAATGGCCGTTTCTTTTGTAAACGGATTCGGTCCGGGATACATGTATTTGTGTTCGTCAATTTCTTTATCAGGATGAGCCTTGGCTTCCTGGATCATGAAAAACTTTGTTTTACCTAAGCCATGATGTGTTAAAATAAAATCTGTAATCATTTTAGGCAATCCGTATTTATTGGCCAGCTTCACCCCTTCTTTTACATGGTCTATGACAATCTTCGCACTCTCTTCCGGTTCCAGCGAGCTATGCGGACTTATATGCCCTGTTTGGTTCTCGGTAAAATATACGGATTGAACCGATTTACCGATATCATGATACAGTGCTCCGACGCGTGCCAGAAGCGGATTTGCCTCAATTCTTATGGCTGCTTCCTGTGCCAGGTTCGACACCATAATGGAATGCTGAAATGTACCAGGTGCTTTTTCAGAAAGACGCCTCAACAGCGGATGGTTGGTATCGGATAACTCCATAAGCGTCACATCCGATAAATAGCCAAACACCTTTTCATAAATGTAAATCAGCGGATAGGCAAACAACATCAGTAGTCCGTTAAGCACAAAATACAAAAAGTGTTTATATTCCAGCACCAACTGACTGAAACTCCCTTCCTGTACAAGTGCAAGCCCAAGATAGATCAAACAGTAGGAAAGAAATACGATAATGCTCGCACGGAACAACTGTCCACGGTTATACAACTCTTTCAGGCTGAAAGCCGCAGCCATACCAACTGTTATCTCCAGCAATATAAATTCAAAGCTGTTTCCTGCAAAGAAGGAGGCCAGCAGGATGGTAATCACATTTGCAAAAATCGCGGTTCGTGAGTCAAAAAACGTACGCAATACAACGGGTAAAATAGCGAACGGAATCAGATATAACGACAGAGATGTAAACCTCCTTAGCAATGCCGTAATGGTAATAAATATCAGTATATTGAAAACAATAAAGGTGATATCACGATTATTATTGAATATATCAATGCGATAGAAAAACAGAAAAGTATAGAAGGTTGTCAGCAATACCGTAATAATAATTCCCTGACCCAAAATAATAATATCCCGCTTTTCTGATGATCCAAGTCTGCTTTCATAAGCCGTTCTGAAAGACTCCAACACCTTAAAAACCTGGTCATCAATGCGCTGACCACGATCCACAATCGGATCACCGGCCCTCACCAGTCCGCTGCTAAGAGAAACTTTATCCAAAAGCTCTTCTCTTGACTTTGTGGTCAGTTCCTTATCAAAGTCCAGATTCGATGCCAGATACTGGTTCAGATCCAGACTGGTCACAAACTCCGAAAATCGTGGCAGAGAATCAATTTTTGCAACAGCGTTCATGATCTTTTCATACGCCATTTTCGATGTTTGCAGATCGAAAATTGATATTGTTTTGGCAAAATCTTCTCCTATCACCACAACGGCTTCCTGTCCGTCAATCTGTAACTGGTTAAAATCGGAATATGAAATTACACCCTGCGAATAGGTATCATCAACAAGTTTATTCACCACATCAAGATACGACTGTTCCTTATTCTCCTGAAGGTCATACTGCTGCCATTCCAGATCGAAGCGCTTATCAATCTGCTTTTCAATATCTTCAGTTTCCTTTAATGAAACTTTATAGTAGGGATGGTGATTCTTTAAAAGTGTATCTTTTTCTGCCGTCAGTTCCCGCTGCGACTTCATAACCGGAAAATCAAACGGGGCATAAAGCGTACTGTGTTGCCATGTTCTGCCCTTCTGATATTCATAACGAAACTTACCTTCCCTTGGGAACAGATATAAAATATATGCCACCGCACCCATAAATAATAAAGCCCGGTACAGGTATCCAAAATGTTTCTTTTTAATTTTTGCAGCCATTCATTTCAGTTTTGACTCCTGTAAATTTAGTAAAATTCAGTCATAATAAGCTTAATTAACCATAACCGCCAGATTTATTTCAAATCTGTTGATGGGCTTCTTAACATAAGGATAGAAAATTTTTGAGCCAACCTCATACACATCGGACGGGTGAAAATGCTTAACAGGCATACTTACGCTGTACCTGAATTTAACATCAACATATTCAAACAGCCTGACGCCAAGACCAATACCGGAATTTGGGGTAAGAAACAGCCTTATTTTCTCTAATGAACCCACATAGTCATCCTGTTGATAATCGTAAACATTATACGTAGATGAAAAACCCGGCATGAGCAAACCTGCAGAAATTTCCGGGTAAACCCCGAATTTATTATGCCTGAAAATTCTGTATTGCAACAATAAATTCAGGTTCCAGAATGACGCAGAACTGGAGAGATATTCATCTTCGTTATACGTGATTTTATCACTTCCCATAAATACGTACGAAAACTCTCCTCCCATATAAACTGCTTTATTGGGTAAGGGATTCGATGCATACATAAATCCAAAACCAGCCCCTCCCTTCAACGGGGATTCATTACGGTTGGCAACAACATTGATCGGAACAAAGAATCCGTAGTATGGCAGATCGTCCTCCTCGGTTATGAACACATCATCCTGAGCCGGCAGAATTAACGGCACCAACAACAGGATTGTGAGTATCAGAGACCGGGCACTCATGACTTGCCTTACTGAATATCGTTCCAGGCCATGGCTGCAGCGCCCAACACGGCAGCCTGTGCTCCGTCAAGTTCGGAAATCAAAACTTTTACGTCGTTTTTCATAAACTTGCGCTTGTTGGCCTTCATGGATTCTATAGTTGGGTTAAGGATAAAATCACCTGCTTTTGTTGGTCCGCCAAAAAGGACAATGGCTTCAGGACTTGAGAAAGTAATCATATCGTTAATGGCTGCACCCAGAATTTCACCGGTATACTGAAATGTATCCAGCGCGATAGAATCCCCTGCCTGTGCAGCATCAAAAATATCTTTGGATGTCAGCTCCGACGCTTTGAAATCTCGCAAAACACTTGGTACCTTATTATACGCCATAAACTCAAGCGCTGTTCTTACCATGCCCGTAGCTGAACAATAATTTTCCAGACACCCAAGATGACCGCAACCACATTCACGGCCACCCGGGACAACGGTTAGATGGCCCAGTTCACCCGCATTGCCATCTGTTCCAACCACCAACTGTCCGTTTATAATAATTCCGCTTCCAAGTCCGGTTCCGAGGGTTAACATAATGAAGTTTTTAAAATCCCTGGCTCCACCGAAGATCATTTCGCCTACGGCTGCTGCATTGGCATCGTTGGAAAGCACACATACGTCATAGTCAAATTCTTCCTTTAACATATCGATGATTGGTACTTTATCTCCCCAGCCCAGATTTACGGCATTCTCAATACAACCATTCAGGTAGTTTCCGTTCGGAGCACCAATACCAGCACCAGCAATTTTGTAATTTCCCTTAAGAGACTGCTCTGCCCTTCGAATAGCCTTAACCAGCGCATTAAAATAATGTTTGAAATCCGTATTGGTTAACGTGGGCGTGTGAGCTGTGGCAACCACTTCTCCTTTTTCCGTAACAAAACCTATTTCAGTATTGGTTCCACCAATATCTATTCCTAAAACTACCTTTTCCATATTATTAAACTTACGATTTCGTGATTAGATTTAAAACTCCCGAATATACGGTTTTTTTTAAAAAGACCGGAATTATAGCCTGAATGATATGATATATGAAATGAATTTTCCTGGAAGCGTTAAAAATTATTATTTTCACAGCTTAAAATACAATTCATCATGGCAGTCATAATTAAAGAGGTAAACTCAACCAAACTGATTAAGGATTTTGTAAATTTTCAGTACAAATTATACAGGAACGATCCGTACTGGGTTCCACCCATGAAAAAAGACGAGGAGAAAGCACTTTCGCCCGAAACAAATCCTGCCATGGAATTTGCTGTTTCAAAATTCTGGGTTGCCTACCGTGACAACAAAGCGGTTGGCCGCATTGGAGGAATAATTATTCCGGCCCGCAATGAAAAGACCGGTGAAAAAATAGCACGGTTCACACGGCCTGAATTTATTGACGACGAAGAAGTGGCAGATAAATTATTTGAAACCTTTACAGAATGGGCAAAATCGCAAGGCATGCAAACCCTGATGGGTCCGCTTGGATTTTCAAATTTGGATCACCAGGGCCTACTTATTGAAGGCCACGAATGGCTGCCTGCTGTAGCATCGGATTACCACTTTGCTTATTACAAAAAGCATTACGACAGATTAGGCTTTGAAAAGGAAATAGACTGGCTGGAATTCAGGATCACCTTCCCTGAAGCCCTGCCTGAAAAATCATTTCGTGTGGCTGATTTGTTACGTGACCGGTTCAAACTAAGAAGCCTTGAATTTGAATCGAAAAAAGAACTTGATCCTTATAAGGAACAGATTTTTCAATTGTTTAATAAGGCATTTACTGAACTGTTCGGAACATATGAATTGCCGGAAAAGGTTATCACCTTTTACATCGACAAATATTATCCCATTCTTTTACCACAATATGTAAAACTTGTGGTAGATGAGAATGATAAAATGATCGGGTTCCTGATTGCATTGCCGTCATTATCAAAAGCGATGCAAAAAGCCGGAGGAAAGCTGTTCCCGTTTGGGTGGTATCATATCATGCAGGCGTTCAAAAATCCGGATGAAATGGACCTGATGCTCACTGGGGTCGTACCGGAGTTTCAAAAACGGGGCGTGGCAGCACTAATGATGAATGATTTATGGAAGACAGCCAATAAAGCAGGAATTAAATATGTTGAAACAACAGCTATGCTCGAGAATAATTTTGTAGCCATACAGATGTGGAAATCGTTCGATCATATTCAGCATAAAAGGAAGCGGTGTTTTAAAAAGGATATTTAAGGATGTTATCATGGTAGTACGATTTCGGGTTGCACTACCACAACATTCAAAATCTTAACAACAGGCAATTTTTGTTAATTATTTAATTTGAAACACCTTAGTAAAAGAATTATATTACTTTTGCCCTCCAAATTCAGAAAAGGGAATGAGGGCTGATTTTTGGTTTTTATTTGTAATTATTGCTTTATTATTCATTGCTGACGGACTAATCTATAAGTACATCAACCGCTGGATGACCCGGAAGCAAAAACTCATTAAACTATCTTTTTTTACCGTCTACTGGATTATTCCTGTAGCTTTCTCTGTGATCTTTGTCTATTATTTTTCATTGTTAAAACAGGCTGACACGGGAAACTATTATTACCATTTTATGTGGATTATAGGGATGTTCCTGCTGATATATGTACCAAAACTGATCTACCTTTTTTTCATCCTTCTGAATACAATCTATAATCTGATCCGGCAGTTTGTTGTAAACCTTAAAAGTGAGCGCCGTCCCCGTAAAGGAGACAAGATTACACGTTCGGAATTTTTAGGCAAAGCAGGTCTGCTGATGGCTGCAATACCCTTTGCTTCCATGCTGTATGGAATGGCTAAAGGCCGTTTCAACTATTATGTAAAGCATGCTCCCGTTAAATTTAAAAACCTGCCGGATGCCTTCGATGGTTACAAAATTATTCAGATATCGGATATTCATCTGGGCAATTATAACAAGGAGTATCATCGGTTGTATCCGATTATTAATATGATCAATGACGAGAATCCTGATTTGATTCTCTTTACCGGTGATCTCGTCAATAACTTCAGTGATGAAACCATTGGCTGGGCTCCTGTATTTAATAAGCTCAAAGCTAAATACGGCAAATACTCTATACTGGGGAATCACGACTACGGGAATTACAGCCGCTGGAAATCCAAAGAAGCAAAAAAACGCAACTTCGATGAAATCGTCCAGGCTCATAAACGGTTTGGGTTCACACTACTGAGGAATCAGAATGTAGACCTGGTTTTAAACAATCAGACCATTAAGCTGGCCGGTAACGAAAACTGGGGTTTACCTCCGTTTCCACAATATGGAGACCTGACAAAGACACTGAAAGGCATATCGAAAGATGATTTTACAATATTAATGTCGCATGACCCGGATCATTGGGAAGCCGAGATATTACCGGATTCAAATGTAGAACTAACCCTCGCAGGTCATACCCATGGCATGCAAATGGGAATCAGCTATAAAAATCTTAAATGGAGTCCGGCCAAATGGAAATACCGGTACTGGGATGGACTTTATACCAAAGGCGACCGCCATTTATATGTGAACCGGGGGCTCGGCTTTATCGGGATACCGATGCGCATCGGTATGCCTCCTGAAATTACGCTGCTCGAACTTCGCAAAGCCTGATTCCATAACTTAACCGACAAAATTCCTCATTTCATCTATTCTTTCTGGACATCGAGCCGGACCGACAGTATATTTGTTGTAAAAACAGCAAAGATGAATACTAAAAAATTATACCGAAGTCGTAACGACAGGATGATAGCCGGCATTTGCGGCGGATTGGGTGAATACTTTAATGTAGACCCGGTTATTATGCGAATTCTGTGGGTTGTCCTCTCTCTGTGGGGCGGAGGACTTATTGCCTACATCATTTGCATCTTTGTGATTCCTGAAGAACCCTGGTAGAACTATTTTTTATCTACCAGTGCTTCAGACACATTGATAATGGAATCACCCATTTTCTCACTTCCGGTAACCAGATCCATAAAAATTACACCGGCTTTGTATTTATAGCGTTTGGTCTTGATGTATTCAAGATGCTGAATCTTTAACTGGTCCCTGTAGTTATTGATTTCGTGTTCAATATTAAGCGCGTCATTTATATTAATATCCTTTGAATCAGTAACGGCAAGATTTTCCTCCATCTTTTTCAACGCCTTCTCAACCAGGTCAAACATCATGAAGATTTCCTTTTCAATGTCTTCATCAAATTTAACCTTACCCTCCTTTTTCCTCAAAACAGTTTTAGCCAGATTAAAGTTTGAATCGGCAATACTTTCAATATCGCTTATAATGCGCATCATGGAGCGCAACTTAATGGTGCTGGCCTGGGTCATTTTTCCTTCGGAAACCTGAGTCAGATAAGTGGCAATTTCAACTTCAAGGTTATCACAAATCGTTTCATACTTCTCAATGCGGCTGTATTGCTTGCTGAAATCACGTTCATCTTTTATATCGTACAGCTTGCGCACAATCTTAAACATTTTATGTACACGTTCGGCATAGAGTGTTATCTCGCTTTTAGCCTGAACCAACGACAGTTCGGATGTTGACAGCAGTCCAGTTGCAATATATTTCAATCTGAATTCCTCGTCTGATTCCTTCTGTTTGACCATCCAGTTGACTGTTTTTACAATAACGGGAACCAACCAGAACATCACCAGCACATTGATTACATTAAACGATGTATGGAACAACGACAAGGCTATAGGAATAGCCGTTGCCTCCTGGTAAGGTGAATCAAGTCCGATAACATCCGATACCAGGTAATCGATGCCATGCAAAAACAACCGGAACATGATCAACATCCAGACGACGCCGAATATATTGAAAATGAGATGAGCCCGGGCGGCTTTCTTTGCCGTGGAATTGGCTACAGCCGCAGCCAGATTGGCGGTGATAGTTGTTCCAATATTCTCTCCAAGAACCATAGCCGCTGCCAGATCGAATGAAATCCACCCATTGTTACACATCACCAGCGTAAGCGCCATGGTGGCACTGGAGGACTGAATAACAATGGTCAGAAGCGTTCCGATGAACAGGAATATTAAAACCGAACCAAAGCCAAGATGTGTATAGTTGGAAAGAAAACTCAGTATTTCAGGATTTTGTTTGATATCGGGTACAGAATCCTTAAGGAATTCAAGTCCCATAAACAACAGGGCAAAACCAATGATAAATTCGCCCCAGAACCTGCGTTTTCCAATTTTTGAAAAGATAAACGGTAAACCTAATCCAATTAAAGGCAGTGAAAGGGCACTCATTTTGACCTTAAAGCCCAGGATGGAAATGATCCATGCGGTAACCGTGGTTCCGATATTGGCACCCATTATCACCCCGATAGATTGGATCAACGACAGCAAACCTGCATTAACAAAACTAACCACCATAACAGTGGTGGCCGACGAAGACTGGATAAGTGCAGTTATTAAAACGCCGGTGAGAATTCCGGTAAAACGGTTGGTAGTCATGGCACTTAAAATGGCCCGCATTTTCTCACCTGCAACTTTCTGTAAACCTTCACTCATCATCTTCATCCCAAACAGGAAAAGGCCAAGCGACCCGATGAGCGTCAGGACATCGTAAATGGAATAATTCATTGTGTTTGTTTACAAAATTTCCTCATGCAAATATATTATTTTGAAACAGGTTTGAAACAGATATTTCAACAGGGTTTCATTTTTTAGCCAAAAACATACTAATATGTAATTATTCTAAAAAAGTGACAGGTCTCAAGGTGACGGGTGACTGGGTTACAGGTGAACTATGTAATGAACAATTTAAAGTGAGAAACGAACAATAAAATTCTTTCTTCGCAACATGTCACGCGTCACCTGTAACTATAATATGAAATATTATATTTTCTGCTTTGGCATTTTTGAAAAGTGTTCTATATTTGCAGCGCTCAAACGAAATGAGCTCAGGATTGTCCCATGGTGTAATGGTAGCACTCCGGTTTTTGGTACCGTCAGTCAAGGTTCGAGTCCTTGTGGGACAACAGGCAGAAAGCTTAACTATCTATTAGTTAGGCTTTTTTGTTTAAAGTGGTTTATTGTCATACCCTTATTCATACCCTTTCTGTGTAATTCTAAATTCAAATGTTGTTTAATTTCAAATTAACAAAATACATAAATTTTACTACATCATGAAATCTTTCTCATACATAATACGAACTGGACTCTGAATCTGCAACTGAGAATTTTTACGAAATTTTCTCTAATTCTTACTGACATGAAATAGATTTATAGAACCTTATTGTTTAAATCGTTAAAATCTATGAATATTTTAGAAATTATTAGTGAAATATCATCCCAATAAGCAGACTGAACAATACACCCAAAATATCGTTAATTTATAACATCTCAGAGAATCCTTTCAATTCATAATACGAAGTGGATTTCACATACTTTATGGTATATACAAAACTCATCAATATTTTACAATTTTAACACAAGAAGTGTCGAGAATCATTAGATATTTAGAAAAATAAGGAAATTTTGACACAGCTATAATGGAATTATATTATAATACCTGACCTCTTCACTACTACGCAAAAATCATATAAAAGCAGAATGCTTTTTCTAAATAGTCTAATTGTATCCGTGTATAAAATATCACTGGATTAATTATCTGGTTTGGAATTAAGGTTATTCCATCGTCAATTAATCGATAAAGATTTCCAGCAACTTTGCTGGTTTTAGATCAGTAACCAATTTAATATTATTCTTTATTGCAGGTATCAGTACTACATCACCAGTCCTAATTATTTCTTCATTGTCTTCAACATTCAAAGCAGTCACTCCATCTACCCCTATTAATATCTTAAAGCAGTCAAGAGCCATATATTCTCGACTAATCAACGAATCAAACTGAATTAAATTACAGGTAAAATACTGACACTTTACTATTTTTTCAACTTTGTTGTTTTTCCCACGAGTAGGGATGATTGAATCTCCAACTGCAGAATAATCCAGAGCATCCAGACCATCTTCGACATGCAATTCACGCTTTTTACCATTTTTGTCTACCCGATCGTAATCATAAACCCTGTATGTTATATCTGATGTTTGCTGAATCTCAACCACAAGGTTTCCTTTACATATGGCATGAATTCGTCCAGCCGGAATAAAGGCGACATCACCTTTCTTTACTGAATCAATATTAAGAAGTTCAGTAAACGTATTTTCCCTGAGCATAGACAAAACTTCTTCCCTTGAGGTATGTTTCTTAAATCCATTTACCAGCTTTGGTTTCTTAGAATCATCAAGCACATACCACATCTCTGTTTTCCCAAAAGAATCATGTTTCTTTGTAGCCAGCACATCATCCGGGTGAACCTGTACGGAAAGATCGTCCTTTGCATCAATTAACTTTATCAATAGAGGAAAGTCTTCCTTGAACTTATTATACACCTTTTTACCAACCAACTGGTGTTTAAATAACTTAATCAAATCCGTTAAAGAATTTCCTTTTAATTCACCGTTTGCTACTAATGAAACATTTTCTTTAACAGCAGAAAGTTCCCAGCTTTCACCAATACTTTCAAGTTTATCCGGATTTTTCCCCAACATTGATTTAAGCTTATTGCCTCCCCAAATTCTTTCCTTCAGGATAGGATCAAATTTCAAAGGATATAACTTTTTATTTGCTAATTTTTCTGACATTTATGGCTATACTTGAATGATCAATTAGTAAATAACAACAGATAGAAGTTTCATCACTTCCAATTACATATATTAGGCTGTGACAACTTCTTTGCTTCATCTGCAATATACCGTTTGAAGCCATCTTCTGTTTTCCACTTATCTTTTTCCAACCCCCAAACCGAGAAGAAATAATGTCGTGCAGGAATGCTATCTTTAAATTTCTGCCCTATATAATAAGTGTCTGAAATAATATTACTAAATCCTTTTTCAGGGACAGTTTGATAACCTAAATCATAGAAGTTAATATTACTTGTACGCCCTATTTTACCTGCGTCATCTTTAGGTACAAGCACGGCCATTCCAAGTTCGTCATTGTTTAACGATTGTTTATCATGAGTGCCGATACATTGAAAACTGTCAGCTACGAATGCAAATGGCTCTCTTTTGAGCAGACTTGTTACAATACCGGTGACAATTTGTGATCCTTTTGGGGCACCCGTTACTGTTACATCCGATAAAAACCAATATTTGCCAGGATAAATTGTTATTCGCTCGGTAGCTTCAAGAACATCTCCATCAACATGCCAGCCCTTGTAAACCAGATCGAAGACTGATCGAACCGGTCCCTCAGTAATTTTATGATACTCATAAACATCTGTCGATCCTAACCTGTAAAGTGAATCGTTCTTCAACAATGCAATTCCTCCTGAGCCTAATGAACTACCACAATGTAACACATCCATTCCCCAATCATTCAATACATGATAATCCGGAATTGCAGCAGTATGAATTTTATCTATAATCATCCCTGGTTTTAATTTACCAAAAAGGTCTTTCACGTTCCTGCAATCAAAATACACTCTGAACGCAATCCTGTCATTTTCCCAACTCACACTTTCTCCTTGTGCAATTATTCTGAATTCATCAGTGCATGGTAATGCTTTGTAGGTATCTACCTCTTTATAACTACCATCTTCCTTATGAATTCCAAGCCGCAGATTAGTGCGTTTTTCAAATTTGGGTGTATCATTTTCAGATACCTGTCCTATAACAATCGTTTTGATTTCTTTTGCGGAAAAGTTTAGTAAAAGAGAAGCTTCGTCCCAGAGACCATCGCCATTCATATCATCAAGCTGATATGGAACAGGTTCTTCCCCTGATTTAAAAGAAGGAATATTCATGGAATCCAAAGTGATTCTATGTTCTATATCATTCCTGGATAGCACAATTACTTCATCGCTTCTTCCCTCGTTCAAAGGATTAACAATTTGAACTGTTATTTCCTTGTTACACGAAAAGAGGACTATTCCTAAAAAGAAAATTAAAATGGTATATTTTTTCATATCTTTTTAAATATCATTTTCACCCACTACATATCCAAAGTTAGCCAATACTCCACCATCTACGAATAATATGTGCCCATTCACGAAATTGCTCGCTTTTGACGCTAAAAACAAGGCCGCATTACCAACATCCTCGGGTTCACCCCAACGTGCAGCAGGTGTCCGGGTCATCACCAGATCATTAAAAGGGTGTCCGTTTTCTCTTATTGGACCTGTTTGATCTGTAGCAATATACCCCGGTCCAATACCGTTAATCTGAATGTTATATTTGGCCCATTCACAAGTCATATTGGAAGTCAGAAGTTTTAATCCTCCTTTAGCTGCTGCATATGCTGATACAGAAGACCTTCCGTAAATGCTCATCAGTGAGCAGATATTGATGATTTTTCCTTCCCTTTTCCGGATCATATTAGGAACAACACGTTTCGAAACAATCAGAGGCCCAACAAGGTCTATGTCAATGACCTGTCTAAAATCCTTTACAGTAAGATCCAGAATTGGAACACGGTTAATTATACCCGCATTGTTAATTAATATATTAACTGATCCTACTTCGTTTTCTATAGTAGTAATACCAGCATTTACATCATCTTCATCAGACACATCAAATCGCACTGTAAAGACATCTATACCGAAGTCCTGAAAAATCCTTTTAGCTTTGGAAAGCTTTTCTTCAGAAGTCCCATTGATACAAATCTTAGCACCCGCACCGGCAAGAGCTTTTGCAATAGCCATTCCAATACCATGACCACCACCAGTAATAAGTGCTACCTTATCCTGCAAATCAAATAAATGGTCGAGTTTAAACTCGAATTTAGCCATATTAGTTTATATCAATAGTTCTATATTCTACTGCCCCTTAAGAGCAAATGCAGCATACATCAGGTATAAGGCCCCTGCTAAAATAACCAGAACAGCACCTACCTGTGATCCAATAATATCAGATGCCACGCCCATAAAGAAGGGTATTACTGCTCCACCAAAAACACCTGTAATCATTAACCCGGAAATTTCGTTTGCTTTCTCAGGACGTTTCTGAATTGCGATTCCAAATATTATTGGAAAGATATTTGCGATGGTAAATCCAATAACACCATACAGACCAAAGATCAGGTACTTTTCATTGACAAAAATCAATGCAACCAAAGCCAATACAGCAATTATAATATTTATTTTATAAAATTTTGAGGATGCGTATTTAGCTAAGAGGAAAGCACCAAGAAAGGTTCCAAGAGTACGTAAAGCAAAATACACACTGGGACCGTATCCTGCTGTAATGGAATCCAGTCCTGCTCTTTCCATCAGAATTTTTGGTGAAGCGGTATTGATTCCTACATCAACTCCTACAACAAATAATATTCCAAGGAAAAGTAGAAAAATCGTTTTATCTTTCAGTAATGCCATTACATTCCCAAATGTATTTACTTCAGCTTCAATTGGTTCTTCCACTATTGGTGTTGCCATTAACCAAATAGTAGATAGCAAGGTAATTACAGCATATATAGGGAATATGTATTGCCAGTTGTCCAGCTGCGATGCTGCAAATGCAGCTATAAATGGTGCGCTGAATGATGAAATTGCCTTTACAAACTGACCTGCAGTAAGACTGCTTGTAAGTTTATCTCCTTGAACAACATTTGTAAGTAAAGGATTCAAAGAGACCTGAAGGATAGTATTTGCAATTCCTAATAATGCAAATGCAATTAACGACATGATAAAGGTATAATCGATCAGAGGGATAAACATGGCAATGATGGTGATAATATTACTCAGCACCACTGTTTTCTTTCTCCCTATTTTATTCATAAGCATTCCTGTCGGAATAGAAAATATCAGAAACATTGAAAAGAGAGCTACCGGAATCAGGTTTGACAGTGTATCCCTAAACTCGGGACTGTATGCACCCAGTAAATCCTCTTTAACATGTGCTGAAGTAATTCCAACTACATCACAGAATCCCATTACAAAGAACCCGAACAGTACAGGTAGTATCTTTGCATAATTTGTTTTTTGAGCCATAGTAATTTGTATCGTTAATTGTAAATTATGTTGTCTTACATTTTCGGAAGGACAGGTTTTATGAGATTAAAATATTCAGGGTCTATCATTCGAGCACTTCCGATGATTGCAGCATCTTCTTTTAGACCTGACAACACAATTTGTGTACCTACGCCCAAATGCTTTAATACGGATTCAAAAGCAGGTCCAAAGAGGTTATATGCACCAGTTACATTTCCACCAATAACCAATTTATCTGAACCAAAATCCTTAAGCCATGGCCCAAGAAAGTTACCCATGTTTGTCCCGAATTCTGTAAAAATACTCAATGCTTTTTCATCTGTTGTAGCCTTATCTGCTATGGATTTAACTCCATTTACTTTTTCCCCTGAGAGTTCTTCCCAACGTGATATGTACCACCGTGTTGAAAAATAATCATCGGCTATTCCGGCCATAACGGGCAAGTGCCAGACGCACCCCATAGGAGGGACACCGACTCCCTCAACCACAGGAACGCCATTTTCAATAAAGGCTGACCCAAAGCCTGTGCCAAGTGTTATAGAAACGCTTTTCTTTACATCGGAAGCTTCTCCAAGCCAGGCTTCACCAACAGCGAATGCAGATGCATCGTTCATAAAACAGAATGGAACATCAAGGCCAAGTCGTATAGCAAGTTCACTTCCCACATCTACCTTGTATAACTTTTCAAATTTAGCTACAGATGTATCAAACATAGCAATGCCCTTATCATAAACAAAGGGACCTGGCATTGCAAAACCTACACCGGCAACATTATCCTCTCCAACCCTGGAAATTGTACCCTGGAGAGCTTCCGTCCAACCATTTAATATTACATCAGCATTAGCTTTGTTATCGATGTCCCTTTCAGTGTGACTTTCAGCCAAAATATGACCTTCAAACATATCAACCAACGCGCAACTGATATGACTACCACCTATATCTGCACCTATTGCAAATCGTTTCATTTTTTTAAATTTTAAAGTCTTTTCAATATTTCACAAACAAAACTTCAAATATCTATTTTGAGCCTTTAGGAACAATATGAATAGCAACACCTCCACTATTTTCCAAATTAAACGTTAACACTGAATTACTATCCACTGTTTTTGTTTTTATATTTACATTGGTACGGCTGTTTAATTTCTTATCGTCATAATAGATGGTTGCAGTGTATTTCTTACCTTCTTTAAGAAAAGAAAAAGGGACTTCCAGCTTACGGGCATCGTTGTTTGTAATACCCCCCACAAACCACTCACACCCTGAACGACGTGCAACCGTAATGTATTGACCAATTTCACCATTCAATACTTTGGTATCATCCCAAACGGTTTTAACATTATCAAAAAAATCCACTTCTTTTTCTCCTCTGTACAATTCGGGTTTATCATACCAGTATAAAAACTGGATTGGGCTATAGTAAACTACTGACAAGGCCAGCTGATGAGCATGCGTTGTTTTAATTCTTTCGTTATAATAACAAATTGTATAATCACCGGCTCCGGCAAGGTAACGCGTGAAGGGTAAAATGGTATTGTGAGTAGCATCCGGCATTTCTTCATTACCTCGAATCCCTTCCTGGGTCATTAAATTCGGATATGTCCTGCTGAAGCCCGTTGGACGGTACTCATCATGAATATCAACCATTAATTGGTACTCTGCGGCTTTTTTAATTGCATTATGCAACCAGGTTGACCAGCGGTTTGAGCCAATCTGCACAAAACCGAATTTTACACCTTTAATCCCCCATTTACGACACTGACTAAAAACGTCATCAAGTCTGTTAGTTAATGCACGCTGGTTAATATAAACGAAGATGCCAATGCCCTTTTCTGCAGCATAGTTCACAAGTTCATACATGTCAATATCCTTCTGAGGCGAAACTGTTGTAGCATCTGATTCCACTTTCATTTCAGAACCATACCAGCCGGCATCAAGATGCACATATTGCAGATTTCGTTCTTTCGCAAAATCAACACACTCTTTTGCTTCCTTCATGCTCAATCCTGATCGAATGGCTTTCCCTGGTTTTATCCAAGCTGTATTCTGAAGTTGATTCGGTGTATTAAGATTCAGAATAATATCATTATTCTCAAGCAATTCTCCTGGTGTTTCTGCAACCATAATAACCCTCCACGGCGTGAAATACGGTGTAATCAAATCGGCACTACCATACGTGCTCAGATCAATAGTATTAGGTTTTTCAGTATCCAATTTGAACTTTCCCCGACTGTAATCAATCATTTGAGCCTCAAGCAATGCCACACTTAATCCATTCTTTAAATCAAGTGTTAATGGCCGCTCGCACTCATCGGGCCAGTTTTTCAGGGGCAAATAGCTGAATGGCCCCTGTGCCCAGCGTTCGTAATATGCCATAGAGCCTTCCTCAAATACATAACTTGTCTGTTCTCCGGTAATATGAAGAAATAAGCCATTGGAAGTTTCAGGGAAATAGTATTGAAAAGCAACGCCCTCATTATATACTCTAACGATTACATCCATGTTGTAACTGCGCCGCTTATCATAACTTGTACCCGCATGCCCTTCAGCCAATGCAGCATATTCACCGAATTTATTAAAATGCAGCACCAGCTCGTTATAATGGTCCCTTATTATACTGCGTTCCCCGTAAACCGGATCCCAGCACGTATCAACCTTACTCCGGTTTACCGATTTCAATTCAAGATTTTCACACCAGTTATCACTTGGATCATTCTCAATGGCAAGGGCTGATTCAAATAAGTTATTTTTAATCTGTATTCCAAGTTCAGACTCCAGAATAACCTTTTGATCCTTAAATTTGACCTGGTAATACATCTGTGTTTTATTTTCATCAAGTTGTTTTTGATAAAAACTGAATTTAAGTTCTCCATTGGGAGATTGCACCTCTTGTAATGTTCCTTCTAAAACTTGTGCTCTTCCTATAAATGTAACAGCAACAACATTGATTACTAATAAAATTAGTTTCTTCATTTTACTTAATTTTTACTTTGATAGTATTCAACCCTTTGTCATATTCTCCCTTTAGAGTAGCATTATTAATATTCAATGTTGTACCGGGAGAAATTTTGTGCAGTAGAAAGCTTACACCTTCCTGTCCTTTAAAAGTCACATGAGCATCTTTATTAAAACCTTCTGCCAACATGGTATATTTTGACAGGGCGTGTGCCAGTATTTCTCCATTGCACCTTACATAGCTTCCGTGAGCGACAAATAAATCGGTAATATTTTCTATTTTACAGTTTTTTACTCCCTTCTCATAAGTCACAGCCATCATGTATGCATCAGTGTTCCAGCCGTTCATGTCAATCACACTGTTACGGTGTTTGATCCGTCCGTCGGCCAAAAGGTTAAAATATACTTCTGTTGTTTTTCCGTTTTGAATGATCCTGACACCAATGAAATCCTTTCCTTCAAAGCGTTCCAGCACAGGAAGGTTGTCTTTGTTCTCACCGCCCTTCAGAATAATGGCATTGATGAATTTGGTCCGGTCTGTCATTTCAGAATGACTAATGGACCAAAAAGGAACCTTGTTTTCAGGATGATGATCTCCATAGCCCCAACGTTCTTCCAATCTCATCTTTTCAGGAAAATCGTGAGGTAGTCCACCATCTGGAAATGTTTCAGGAAAGAGTGGGTGAACCAAAACTTCTGCGTCATCTTCTTTTACAGAAAGATCCATTCCATGACGGCTGGATTCTCCGTTGTAATGCAGCAACCATTCAAATTGTCCCGGTTCATGCGAAAGTAGGTCATCAATCACCAGGATGACATCGCCAACCCAGATAAAGCTGCGATAATTCCGTGCAAAATATAACGATGTTGGACCTGTTGCATCGGCCAGCAGATATTTAAAGTTCTTACCATCAATCAAATTGTACAATTCCCCGGGGCGAATCGCTCCGAAATACGGATCCTTTTCGCCTTGTGCTTTCCCGTTCCAAAGTGCCACATTATGAGCCACACTCTGACAATAGTATTGCGTGTAAAGCGGATTACCATACGATGAATTTCCTGAATCAATAATCAGGTTTCTGCCGTTATGAAACAGGATAAATGAGTTGGCATCGGCATGCGCGTGGTTCCAGGTAAAGCCTGATTTTACGGCCAGTAAAGTGGCATCTTTATTCCATGAATTACGCATAGTTGCCCAACCCATATCGGCATACAAATGAGCATCAGGTAAATCCGGCACATAAGATTCAGCCAACCTGGGAAGTTTTGGATACAGGACCAACCCTAATGGTGTATTCATCTGCAACCCTTCTTTATCGGCCCCTTCAGCTGTCTGGTTCAGGTACCACGCATAGCGGTCCCTCTGATATCCAAGATCCCACAACAGAACGATGCAGGCATTTCCGTTTCGCGACAGATTCCCGTCACCAAAATTCACGGACATAGTACCATTGTCGGTGTAATACGTAGTATAAATAAAGAAATCCGGAATGTTATTCAAGATCGGCAATTCAGGTTGTTCGATTTTTGGAAATACATTTGAATTCGCATAGCGATACAACAAATACTGTGAAATTCCGTACGACGCGTAATTAATACTTTCATAAAAACCTCCGTCTTTATCAAAAGAAGGAGGTTTATTTTGCAGTACACTGCCTGCGTAATTGATCCATTCAGGTGCAGTAGCAGAAATTTCTTCAATCCATACTTCTGCCTCAGGAATTTCATCGCGCACTGCGATGGATGATAATCCGGCCATATACACACAGGCACTCCACCAGTTGTGCCCCATGGTATCAAAAGTATGCTGATTGGTTAAAGGATTCAACCAGTCGTTCAAAGCGGGCATTATGCCCACATTTACAAAGCCTTTTGCAATTTGGGTGAGTTCCTCTTTCGATAAATAATCGTAAATACAATCGTAACCGACTGCAATATCAAAACTGGTGTGTGAAGTGCCTAAACCGGCTATCCAAGGAGGAGTTCGGCTAAGCAAATCCTTTCCTTCCCACGTTTTCCTTGCAGTATAATCCAGTAATATTTTTTTTATGGCTTCAGCATACTTTTCTTCCCCGGTCATTCTGTAAACCAAGCCCAGTTCCTGACAATCACGGCTCCCTAATCTATCGCGCTGTAATATTTGATCAGCTTTTTCCAGTTGTGCATTCCATGCAGTCTTTACATCTTCGTCTGATTTAATCTGTTCTTTCAGCCTTTGAATATTTGCATCGGTATGAAACAGGTAGTTTCTGGCACTTACCTGTATCACAGACAAGCAAAAAAACATTATATAAAAAATAACTTTCCTCATTATGTGTCGTTTATTTAGTTATATAAAACGTTTGCTTAACGGGTTCAGCCGATTGCACCTTAGATTCATTGGATCTACCATATTGCCAGGCAACAACTGTAACTTCAAAAGGGAACTTACTCCTTGGTGGTATAGGTGTAAAATTAACTTTACCATCCTTAAATTCAGCAGGCCCCTTTTCTATATAAAAATACACCGGTAAACCTTGAGTAGATTCAGCAATTAAATCGATTGATTTGCTACTCAAATTCAGATCATCAATTTTATTAAATTTTATAAATTGAGGTTCTCCATCCGTCAGTCTGTAGGGAATTCTGATATTTATTTGTTGGACTGTACTTTTATAATGTTTATCACCTGTATGATGCGCCAACAACCAAATGTCCCCTGTCCGCTTTGGATTATTGAATCCCATCCGGTAAAACTGTACCTTGAATGTACTATCGTTCACCTTTTCAACAGGTCCACAAATACGATCTATAACTGGCTTTCCGACAGCATGATCCATTGACAACCCACTTCTCAAGGTATCTGTAAAAGCAGCTTTCAAATGAAAGGTCAGACCGTCTGTTTCGGGTTCAAATACGCCAGTTGTACGCGCATGAAGATTTTCATCAAACGATAATAATTTTCCGTTTTGCATAAAGCCGATATACTGTTCTTTTTTGCCGCGTTCACGGGCGTAATAAGCTTCAGTCACCTCTGCTATCTCCCTGTCGAAATACCAGAAAGCATCGTGCGGGTCACCTGTATAATTAAAAAACGGAGCAGCTTTTGCCCGCTTCTTCTGGTCCGGATGCCACCGCTCGGCTAACCAGCCGTCTTGCGGGTTTAGCTTCTGGAGCTGCACAAGGGTATCAAGTGGAACTTCATCCGGCAAACGGTATTCCGCTGCTTTTTCCAGAAAAAGACAGAGATAATTTATCACCTCATCCGACACGTCAAAATGACCATGCCCAGCATCGCATAAAAAAGAAATGCAACTTTCAGGGTACATCATCCTAAAGGCCAGAGCAGGATTCACCCGAGCTTCCCACCACTCATATTCGCCCTCAACCATGAGACCTGGAATACCGTCAATATTTCGGTCACGTCCCCACTCCAGATTTTCACGACCATAACCGGTTAAATTTGTACGTGGAGCATCACCATGATACGAAATGATCGCCAAGGTTCTGTCCTTATTACATGCACCAAAATTCCATGGGAAAGTGGCCATTGCAGAATGTCCAACAGGGACTATTGGTGAATATTTTAATTCAGTGTACCCACTGACGAATGCTAAGTCTTCTATCATTTTATCAAAAACTTCCTGACATCCATTTTCAATATCCCACTGCTGATCTATACCTGGTGAGATCCAAATAATTGCAAAGCCCAATTTCGCCATATTTTCTCTAAATACCGGATGTTCAAAAATGGTCTCCTCACACATATTGTGCTGACCCACAACTACCGACCGAACCTGGCTACAGCTTTCAGGTATCCACAAAAAGGCTGTGGGATGATCATTCGTTTCAGTTGAAATAAATCCAACAACAGGAACAGACCATTGATAAACGGCAGCGCACAAAGACGATATTGCACCAAACAAAACAATGAATATTGTCAGATAAATCCTTTTCATTTTACTTTCAATTCTTTCACAAAATCACCGACCTGCATGTTTATTTCATTTATCTTCTTAACAGACATTCCGTTAATTGTAAGTCCGTCAATGAGAATTCTTTCCACCTGCCGTTCAGTGCTAAAGCCCTTTATTACTGATGGATTGGAAGAGTTGCAATTATATTCAATATTCTTCAAAAACACATCCTCAATACCGCGCCCAGGAGCTCCGCTGTATTTTTCGTTATAAACGACCCTAAAATTGAACAATTGACCTTCCTGAAAATCGTCAACACGTATATCCTTGTATGTTATGTTCCTAACCAGATTGTTATCGCTACAGGTTATAGCCATGCATCCCTGGTAGTCCCTATCATCTTCGTCGTGTTCAAGGATATTGATATTGGAAAAGGTGATATTTTCAATGGTATCTCCACCGGCTTCTGCATTACCGTGTAAACCAATATTAGTTGGATGAGCAATATCAGCCCATAGTGTCGAATTTTTAATAAGATAATTGCGGGCACTTCCGTAAAAATCCCAGCGATGACCATATATAGCAATACAGTCATCGGAATTACGCATAAATACATCATCTATAACCACATCAGAACACGACATTAAATCAATGCCATCGCTCCAGCCTTTGCAACTAAATGATTTTATATTGCGTATGTTAATTCCGGAAGTTTGACCACCGTAAATCGTGTAATGGTTTGGATTGATGAATATCGGTCCATCAACAGTAATATTTTGGGAGTAGCGAATCTCTAAACCTCGTTCAGGTTGCCATACAATACCGTGTCCAATGATCTTTACATCATGTACTCCATCAATCATGAATTTTGCTTTAATCACTGCCCCGCCGTCCACATATACTGTTTTGCCAGAAGGAACATGGTAAACATCTCCTGGTTGATCTTTGGGTTGATGTAAACCGGGGCCAAAATAAATTACATTGGGATCGTCAGTACTTGGTTTTTCTTTTAAAATTGCGTTAGCAAACAGGTGCAGGTTATGTAATTTATCACCATTCACCTCAAGCGAAAGTTTAGTTGGCTTGCTTAAACTGAATGAAATTACCTGCCCGTCAACTACAGGAAAAATGCCAAGCGAAAGTGGACGTATTTGAACAGAATTTACGACTCCGTTGTTTTTCCTCACACGCACATCAACTGTTTTCCCAATATCAAAGCTTACCATCGAAGCTGTTTGTATATCATCCAAATCAACCTGTACTTTCCACTCAAATACATCAATCCATTCACCTCCGTGTTCACGAACCTGAACCGTAAAGTCATCGTTGTGAGCAGAATATTTTAAACCATCAGGTACATCGTACGTAATCAAATTTTGTGCTTGTATCATACCTGAAATAGCAACTGATATAATAATTAAGTACAGTTTCCACATTTTATTTTAGTTTCCAATAAACATTATATCTTTCATGGTGAATATCAAACAAAGGGCGGAAAGTTAAATCCTTCCCGACAATATTCTTTTCTGTTTCAAATGTCAAAGTTCTACTATCAACAGGCTTTAACCATTTTTCTATTGATTTTCCTCTTGTGATTAACTCGTTGGTTAAAACTGTCGGAACTTTGTAGTCATAAGTATAATAGTCATTATGCAAGTCAGGATTTGAAAAGGGAGCCGGGCTAACCATATCTTCTGTTCCCAATTCAGCAGCTAAAACAATCGGGCCATAACTAATCGACACTACTTCAGGATTATCAGAAGCAACCATCTTCAATTCCATTGGATAGTCAAATTCCACCTGATCACCATTCATCCAGGTACGGGTAATTGTAATGTAACTACCTGGGGTTTGTGATACCCTGTATCTTTTGCCATTTACTTTTACTACCGCATTCTTTGTCACCCATGAAGGGTAACGCAATTTCAGAGCAACTTTAACCGGTTTATCAACAGAGAATTTCAATAAAGAACCTGATTCATATGGATACTTTGTCATCTGTTTTAAAACTATTCCTTTTTCCTTCCAGTTCAGTTCTGAAGGAATAAAAAGATTTACAAACAGATCCTCATCAGTATGATAATAAATTGCCTCACCATATTTTGCCTGATTTTCAAAACCAGTTCCCACACAGCACCAGAATGAACTATCAGGGGTACTATATACTTTGTAAGCACCCGGAAGCATCGGCAAAAAATAAGCAATCATACCGGTTTGAGTATCCTGCTGACCCAAAATATGATTATACAATGCTTTTTCATAAAAATCTGCCATCTTTGGATCTGCTTCCAGCATAAACAAATGGCGTGTCAGTTTCAGCATGTTGTACACATTACAAGATTCACCTGTATAGCCTGTAAGGTGTTGTGATTGATGATCCGCTTTAAAGAATTTCTCTTTGTCACTATTACTTCCTGTTATGAAAGAATGATGATCCACAACAGTATTCCAAAAGAATTCTGAAATCTCTTTGTTTTTCTCAGTTTCTCCAATTTCGTACGCTCTAACAATACCAATTAGCTTGGGAATATATGTATTCGCATGTTTTTTCTCCAGGTTATCCTCATGTGCCTTCAGGGGATCAAGTACATCTTCATGATAGAAAAAGTCCCCAAGCCATTTATAATGGTCATTCCCTGTTATTTGATAAAGCGTATAAAAGGAGTCATTTACACCTCCAAATTCATTTCGGATCATTGTTTTTCGTTGCTCCACAGTTACTTTCTGTAACTTGTTGTATGCCCAGTCTCCCATCCTTTTTACAATAACCAGGGCAAGTTCATTGTTGCAATACAAATATTGATCAATTAAACCTGCATATATCTTGTGCAACGTGTACCATGGAGCCCAAACTCTTTCTCCTCTAATATTACGATTAATGAGGTTCTGCGGAAAAGCACTTAGATAACCATCCCGACCAAGTGCATCCTGCACCTCAGCCAAACCATTTACCAGACTATCTGCTTTAAATTTGTATTTTTCATCTTCGGTTGTTGCATATAACATGGCAAGCCCGGATAAAATATGACCAATGGAATGTCCACGAAGCTCGCAATCAAGAGACTCCCATCCTGCCAATTTATCAACAGAATCATAGCCACCCTCCTGACCCGCATACACCCCTGCATTATTACGGAAACTATGCAATAAACGATCAACTGATAATGACATGATCCACTTGCTTTCTCTTTCAAGGTTTTCCGTAAACCTTGATTCCAGCAATTTTACATCCTTCATATCAAAAGCATACGTTTTAAATGAGACCTTTTCCTTTACCGTTAGTTTTCCTTCATGCTGTCCGGGATAATGAGATTGTGCAACAAGGGTTGCCCCTAAAGCACATAAAAGCACAAAAAAGATAGAAATATATTTTACTATGTTATTCTGCATTCTAATTGAATTTGTTCCAATATTTATTAAAACAATAAATGTATTTGGTTATTTCGTAATCCTAAACCAGTCAAAATCGGCATAACTTCCTTTTCTGTCACCTGACTCCATAACACAAAACAGCCCAATTTTTGATCCAATCCATAATTCCGGTTTTGCATAATGTGCAATTCCGATGGGCCGGAACTCCGTTTCGTTTTCACTGTAATAAAAATCGCATTTACCTTCTGGTGCTTTAACTTCAACCCTCAGACATACTGTTTCAGATTCAAGCTGAACCGACTCAATTGTCTCTTCCTCTCCACCTGTATTAGCATCTTTACATAATATCTGACTTAATATAAACCCTTTGCCATTTTTCTTAAGTGAAAGATAAGCATAATCATTCCCTGTAATGATTAAACCGGCCTTTTTCCCCTCTTTAGCATCCCATTCAATCGTCAGTTTCATCTTTGTTGTGGCTGTAAAAGAAGGTGCCGGAAATTTTTGAAGCAACAGGTTAGGAACATCCCATAAACGCTGATACTCTTCCGTTGTCGGGTATGCCAATAACCTTAAATAGTTCTTGCCCGGTAATGATACGTACCATTTGATATTTTGATTAGCAGCCCACTGCCATTGAGGACCAAGTGCTCCATTATTAAATTCATCTGATTCCTGTGGCATACATACAGCCCATTCTTTACCAACATCCGGTTTCTTATGAGTTAAAACAGGTTCGCCACATCCATTTCCATCACTATCTATTCCAATTACAGGCCATCCATTTCCCCACTCAACAGGTTGAAGATGTAGAATTCTTCCATAAAAACCTTTATCCTGAAAATGAATAAACCATGATTCATTGGTTTGTGTTTCAACCAATGTCCCCTGATGTGGCCCATTTACGCTTGTATTGCCTTGTGCAAGAACTATTTTTTCTTCATATGGACCCCATATACAATCTGAACGTAAAACCAATTGCCATCCATTGGCTACACCTCCGGCAGGTGCAAAAATGTAATATTTGCCTTCTCTTTGGAATAATTTAGGCCCTTCTACGGTATGGTTATTATCATGACCATCGTAAACATGTTTACCTTCGCTGACAACTTCAGTTCCTTCACTATTCATTTCCCAAACAGTAAGGATGCTATTGATTCCTGAACGGCTTGCAGCCCATGCAGTTATCAGATAAGTTTTCCCATCTTCATCCCATAACGGACATGGATCTATTATTCCTTTCCCATCAAGTACTTTAACAGGTTTTTCCCAGTTACCGAACGGATCTTTTGTTTTAACCATAAAAACCCCAAAATCCGGGTCTCCCCAGTAAATAAAAAATTCCTCGTTATGATATCTGATAGAAGGTGCCCATACACCCTTACCATGTTGAGGTTTATCAAAAAAAGATATCGGAGTTAGTCCAGACAACGCATGATTTACAATAGTCCAATTGACCAGATCTTTAGAATGTAAAATTGGTAAAGATGGTGATGCATTAAAACTTGAAGCTGTCATAAAAAAATCATCTCCAACCCGTATTACATCAGGATCGGAATAATCTGCATGCAGAATCGGGTTTTTATAGGATCCATCTCCATTATCAGACACCCATACAGATGAAACATGTTTCTCTGCATCAGTCTTATTCAATATATCTTCTTTTCTGTTTTGACAAGAAAAAAATACACTAACATAGAGAATTGAATAACCATATTTTATTAATCTATTCATCAAAAAGCAATTAAATTCTTATTGAACAACAACTTTCATTACTTGCTCCTCAAATCCTGCTTCTATTTTAACAATATAAAATCCTGATTTTTTAACATTAACCGTTTGATTTCCAGAGTTGCAAAATCCTGAATATACCTTGCATCCTTCAATATTAAATATCGTAACTAACGAATTTTCCAATCCACGCATGTAAATCTTATTATTATATCCCCAAATATTAACATGCTGTTCTTTGATACCATTTAAAGGTGTTGTTCCAACAAAATCCTTCAAAGCATCTAAACTTGTAAAAGTTTTAACCCAATCACAAGTGTAAGAAGTCTCACCTGAAGTTATATCTGCCACTTTCAACTGAATCATGTCAAACGTTTTTGTAGTCGTTGTAGAAGGAATAACTCCTCTGAATCCAACTTCAGTTAAATCATAATAATAAACATCATCACCAATCTTTCCTGTCCATTTGTTCGCACCATCACCATATGAACCTTCGTTCGTATCAAAATGGATATTCACTACCTCGGGTGCATCCATTTTAAAGGCAAAAATCGGATAATTACCCGTATGAAAAACAGCACCCTGTGAACGCTTCATATCCCCCCGGTATTTGCCATTGTCCAATTTTGCAAGTGTCATTATTAATTGTCCGTTTTCTGCCTTAGCCGAAGCACCAGAAGTATTAGCCACCCATCCATCTAAACCATCGTTAAATTCATCATCAATCAGACCAATATGTGAAATAATTTCAGCAGCATCTGAAATGTAGGTCATGTTATTTATATCAACCACAACAAGCCAATAATAATATGAACCTTGATTTGTAACATCCTGATCCAAATAGCTTTTACCTCCAATATTTTCTACCAATAAAGAACTTGATGCAAAATCATTGCTTGTATTTTTATAAATAGATGCTTTTTTGGCAACTATATCATCAATGTTCCAACTTAAATAAACAGCTGCATCTGAAGTTTCTGCTGAGAGTGAAAGAGAAGGATTTGCAAGATTATTAATTGTAATCCAAAAATTATTCAGCTTATAGGAATTGGATTCACCACTTATATAAATACGAACATTCTGAACACCTGCATCAAGTTGAATTGATGATGCCACGTTTAAATTTTTCCAATCTGTCAGAGCTGTAGAATTATCACCTCCAAAAGGAATGGTAACATCTCCCGTTTTATCTACTCCCCCAAATTCAAATCTGATATTACCGTTACTATTAGCTGCGCTATACCTTACGTTTATATCATACAACGCAGAAACAGGAATATATACAGTATAACTTATCCATTCTCCATCTTCAAGATTAGTAATATTATAACCACCATCAGAACATTCCTCGATATCCACTGCTTCACCAGGTCTATAAGCATTTCCTGAATTTGTTCCTGTGACATCGTGATATGTATGTCCTTCACCATCCGCTGCGAAATAATCAAAATTCTCTGCTTCTACAGTATCCGGCATAAAGTTCATTTTAAAAACCGGATTCCCATTTTCAAATTTACATGGATCGCCAGCACACAAGTCCGGACGGTGAACAGTAAGTCCTCCCCAACCCAAATGGTCTAAACTCCAACCATTTTGTTCATAACCAACTTCTGAAACTGAAATATCATACGCTCTTTTAGTCCATTTCAAATTCTCCAGTGACAAACCTTCTCTGATGTTGTAATGTGCAAGAGGCAGTTCGTAAATTGGTCGCATATCGCTTTTAAATTTGCCTCTCGATATGACTGTTTCTCTATAAATATTTTCAGTATACGGATTAATCTTTTTAGAGAACCATCTACCTGTTCTATCTCTTCTCTGAATAAATTCACCATTTTCAGCTGTTGGTTCCCAAGGTTCAGGCTGATCATCATAGGTATATTTATAAGAAACATTATACCTTAGTGCAAACTCATAACCCTTTAGAATTCTGTTATTGTACAAACTCCAAAGGTCATCACCCTGATTCCAGGCTATTTCTGCCAGTGATGCTACCATACCTACACCCAATATTGCATGATCCTGATCCCTTGAACTTTCCTGACACTGCCCGTTTTCCCAAATAAAGTATTTTAAGACGCCATTATAACCATAGTCTGTACTGTCTGTACTGTAGTCAGCCGGGAAGTTAAAATAATCATAATAATCATTCGCCCGAGTTGGATCCGGAGTATCTGTAATTATAGGAGGGCCGGATTGATATGGAAGATCATCTTCTCTGTGAGGTAATCCTTTTAGGTATCTTAGTGCCCTGTCGTACATTATTTCATTATCCATGAATACACCCATTGCCATAATACCACGCCAGCCAAATAAATCCTGATTCCCATGGCGACCTGGGTCTCCCATATACATACGCCAATAAAAAGTAGCATCTAACAAATTAGCCGGCACCTCTGTTGTTGAATATCCCGGATAAACTAACATGGCTTTAAATTTATCTATATCTTCCTGTGCCCATCCATCATACGTGGATTTTATTATTTCCGCAGCCTCCAACAATTTCCATATGACGCGACCGGTATTCAGAGATTCTGTTCCACCTCCTGTAAATCTCGTCAGATTTTCCCAGGCATTGAATATTTCAACACATTTATCGGCATGCCTGGTATCACCGGTAATACCCCACATTAATGCATTCAGATAAGCAGCCAGAACATCGGAGGAAAAAGCAGAATAATTTGTGCCATCCTGTGTAACAACAGTCATGGAACTGTTTCCTTTTACTTCATAATTATAGGAAGATTTACTATCAGCCTGCAAAAGAGAAAATGAGGAAGCATATGGTTCTTCTCCTGCTTCAACCATATACCTCATACGTTCCAAATCTGATTTTTTATGACTTAAACCCGGATGAACGAAAGTACGTTGTGCCATTATTGTTAATGGCATAACTAAAAGACAAATGATAGGAATTATTTGCTTAATTGATTTCATAAATTGGAATATTAATAATCATTTTACATTTCTGTCTTCAATGTTTCCTGTAGTGAATTTATTTAAATAATAATAGAAAAATTTGAGGTTTAATCTATTCTTTCAAATCTTGTTTTCTCTTACTTTTTTAAACTAATTCTATTAGCCCAAAAAATAAAATGCTGCAAATGCAGCAAAATAATTGGTACTGTTATTATTTTTCCCAACCTTGGTAGGAACATTTTAAAAAAATACATGGGGTATTTTAACCCCATGTATTTTTATTATTTAGTATACCAAAACTTTTGCGGTTCTGATCTGACCTTTATCTAAAACCCTTACAATATAAATACCATTCTTTGTATTCAAATTATAAGTGGACTGACCAACAATACGTGTATCTATCATCTGTCCTGCAAGGTTAAATACCTGTACGTTAGAACCTTTATCAAGACCTCTTACTGTAATTAGATTTTGTGAACCAAAAGCATCCAATGCTTCTAATTTTACTTCATCAATTGCCGTCCATGCAAAACCGTACACGTCGTCAAGTGAAGCAAAACTTTTTAACCATGATAATTCAGCCACCTGTGTGTCATCCAATACACCTTCCCATGAAAACGTTACATCAGATCGAATTGCTTTTCCTACAGGAATAATTGATGATGCATCTCCAATTGCTCCATCCTCTGCAGCTGCAAACTCTGTTTTATAGTATGCTGCTGGATCTGCCTGTGCATTGGCCTCATTTTTCAGAGTCCAGCGATGTACTTTTGCACTTTGCGACAGGTCAAAAATATAAATCATGCCTCCATCTTCATCTTCAATCTGAGTACAATAAGAAACATCAGCACTTGCATTCGGATCCACTCTGAAGAACCAGTCATGGTTTGCTCCATCTGCATTGGATTCACCACGCACTATCTGTTGGTATGCAAACTTGGTATAACCTTCGGCCATTGCAGGTACTGTTTTAAACTTCGCAGCAAGTAGAGGAAATTCTTCAGTATTCAAATAAACTTGTGGTGTTGTAATTGTAATACCATAAACTGACGCATATAAATTTCCTAAATCATCCTTCCCAGCTGTAGCACGTGCTCCAATGGAAATATTCAACATGCCTGCTTCAGCGTAAGGAGGGGTTGCTTCTGTATTATCATTCCACCACCAGTTATTTCCAAATGGTTGCGTATTATGTCCTGCATTGTCAGCTGCTAAAGTATAAAGGTAATCCCCTGTTCTGAAATCAAGTGAAAAATCATTATTGGTATTTTCAGGCCAGGCATATGCATACACATCATCTATAGTTGCAAATCCTTTCATCCAGCTCATTTTTGCTTTTTGATTAGCATCCAAAACACCCTCCCATACAAATGTTATATCAGAACGTATAGATTTTCCCACAGGAATAATTGACGAAGCATCACCAATTGCCCCATCAGCATCAGCAGCATACAGTGTCTTGTAATACGCAGCTGGATCAGCCTGAGCATTTGCTTCATTTTTTAAGGTCCATCGGTGAACCCTTGCACTTTTTGAAAGATCAAAAACAAGAATTACTCCTCCATCTTCATCTTCTAAATGAGTGCAATAATAAACGTCAGCACTTGCATCCGGATCAACTCTAAAAAACCAATCATGGTTTGCACCATCTGCATTGGATTCGCCTCGGACTATTTGCTGATAACGAAAATATCCATATTCGGATAAGTCCGGTAATTCCGTAAATTTAACCGCAAGCAATGGAAAATCTTCAGTATTAATGTAAACCTGAGGAGTTGTAATCGCAATTCCATACACAGAACCAAATTCATTTCCAAGATCATCTTTTGCAACAGTTGCTCTTGCACCAATAGAAATTATGAGACTATCTCCATCAATATAAGGTGCTGCTGCATCAGTATTATCATTCCACCACCAATTGTTACCAAATGGTTGAGTATAATGGGGGGTATTATCCTCTGCCAGTGTATACAGATATTCTTCTCCCCTAAAGTCCAATCTGAATGGATTTTCAACTTGCGCTAAAAGTGTACCAACACCTGCTATCACAAGAAATAATAAAGTAAAAATACTCTTCTTCATAATACTAAAATTTAAATGGTTTTTAAAGGTCACCGACATTATTATTTGCCGGTGACATATTTAATTTTCACATATCTATTCCCACCCGGGATTTTGTTCCAAATTTGGATTTAAAACTATCTGGCTTGTTGGTATTGGTCTCAGATAGTTCTTTTGCTGAAACTGTCTGCTTGAGGCAGGTTCAACTATATAAAACAAATCCTCTGTCAGCCTTCCTTCTGTTTCAGGCTTTGAATAATATTTTGGAGGAATTTTCTGGATTTTAATTTTATCAGAACTGTAATCTCCTGAAATACGAGCACCAAGTATAGGCTCTGACATTTCTACTTCTGCTGTTTTCCAACGTCGCAAATCATCATATCTTTTCCCTTCAGCATATAATTCAACCGTCCTTTCGCGTCTTATTTCCTGCAGCATATTAAGACTATTACTTGCTACCAATGCATTTGTTAAATGAACCATCCCAACCCTGTCCCGAAGTTTATTAATAGACTCATCCAACTGAGCATCTGTGATAGCTCCATTCCTTTCATATAGCGCCTCAGCATACGTCAGATAAACTTCAGCCAACCTTATAATTGGCATATCACATGCCTCCTCATAAACCGGCACATTACGTTCAGTCATCCATTTCCAGTTGAGGTAACCAGTCATCGTTGCTCCACCTCCAACTGTAGGATCTGCCACTGTAGCTGTTTTTAAATCTGCTGCATCTCCCGTCCAGTTAACTCTTCCATTTGCTCCGTAACTCCAGTAATAGTGCGTCGGAATCCTAAGACTTTGAATCATTCTTGGATCCCTGTTTTCGTAAATAGAAGTAAAAGTTTCATATGCAGTATTTTTATCAAATAAAGGAGATTTGTCAATGGGGAGACCATCAGCGCAGAGATACATATTTATCATTTTTAGAGTTGGGGAATAATGAGAACTCTGTAGTGTATGGGATATATTTGCGCTGGAAACTCTTAGGTTTTCATCAAACCTGTTTCTTAAAATATATTCTTTATTGGCGGCTTTAGTTATGTTATATGGATTTGACTTTTCATTTTCAAGTATAAAAAGATACCTGTAACTGGATTCTGTTCCTAACCTGCTATCGAAAAATAGCTCAAAGTGGTTTTCATCCATTATTGATTTAGAATTCGCAATCGCTATTTCCATCAAATTATTACATCTTGATGTATTATTATTGTGGTATTTTTGCCATGTCCCTTCAAATAATGAAAATTTCGCTAATAAGGCTTGAGCCGCTTCTTTACTGATTCTTCCATAATCTTCTTCTGCTAAATTCGCCTCATAAGTAAGATTAGCAATAGCAGAATCCAAGTCCTGTATAAGCTTGTTTGCATAGAAGTCACGCTCATCTCTGGGAGCTGACAATACAGGATCATTAACGTCAAGCACATGATCCACATAATGTACTGCACCATAATCCCTGAATATTAACCAGTGAAGATATGCCCTGAAAAAGAAAGCTTCTCCTAAGTACTGCTTAATTGCATCTTTATCATTAAATTTTTCTGCATTTTTAAAGAGATAATTTATGGCTCTTAAACGTTCATATTGGGTACTCATTTTTACATACCATGGATAGTTGTCATAAAATTCAGTTTCCGTTACTATAATAGCATAACTCGAATTACTGATTTTATCAGGAGAGTTTGGTGTTACAATATCAGCTTCCCTATCTCTATGTGTTATTTCAAAATGCTTTTGTAAATCACCATAGAATGCATTAGCTGCAAGTTTAAAATCTGAGGGATCATTCCACATATTTTCGTTTACCACATTAGCTGATGGTACCAGGTTTAGTTTATCCTCACAACCGGATGCGATGAAAAAAACACTTAAAATCCCGACTATTATATTTAACTTTTTCATGATTTTTCTACTTTTCTTAGAGGTTAACATCAATTCCAAATGAATATGTTCTTGCAAACGGATAACGTTGATCTCCATTATTAGGATTTCTCGGTGATTCAGGGTCCCAGCCATCTGTTATATAAGTAAGTTCCCACAAATCAGTCCCTGCGAAGTATACCCTGACTTTTGACAAGCCAACTTTTGAAATAAGCTTCTTAGGAATTGTATATCCAACGACAATATTTTTAAGCCTTACATAGGCTCCATTCATTACAAGCCAGTCTGCATAGGCATAATTATATTTGTTAACATCAGTTGTTGTCAAACGAGGCATTAAATCTCCTGTAGTCCTGTCATACTTATCCTGCGGGAATATGGGTTGTCCAATATAATTTTCAGCTACGCCAGGAGTGTCCTCATAAACTAAATCACCATATTGTGAATAAATATTACTGTAATATTTTCCATAGAATGCATCATTCTGACCTAAATACCAAGCATAGAAAGGTGCTCTTTGATGAGTCTCTCTTAAAATTGTACGTTTTCCTACGCCCTGAAAGTTAGCCATGAAATCAAATCCCTTAAAATCAGCCCCTAACTGTGCAGAAAAAGAATATCTGGGATCATTGGTACCTAAGAACTTAATATCATTGGCATCAATTACACCGTCATTATTCAAATCCTTGAACATCATATCTCCGAATTGCATTGCACTTTCAGTAGGTACTATACCACTACCCATGTATCGTTTATAATTATCAAACTCTTCCTGATTGGTAATCAGCCCTACTCTTTCGTAACCGAAGTATGAATTTAAAGGATACCCTTCTATCGCATAGTTGTAACCTGGATCTTTGGTATCTGTACCTGCATAATAAATTAGTTTGTTATGATTATCACTAATTGTACCATTCACATAGTAATTAAATGAATTGATTTTATTTCTATATCCTAATGTAAAGTCCCATCCCCTTGTTTGAAGATCACCGTCATTTGTTCTGGGAGCGGTAGCTCCATATTCGTCCGGATATTCAAGTCCTACCAACATTCCAATATTATTGCGTTCAAAAACATCGAATGTCCCGAAAATCTTATTACCGAGTAAAGAAAAATCCAGACCTATATTCTTTGTTTCAATAGTTTCCCATGTTCTGTCTAAACTAACTACAATGGCCTGGGTAATTGTCTGACCAATATAGGCTCCATTGGCAGGTCCAAATAGTCCGGAATTACTATTAATATTACCTGATGGCGAGTTAATATTTAGTTGTCCGGCAAAATCATAGATACCGATACCGGCCTGGTTACCCATGGTTCCCCAACTGGCTCTTAATTTTAAATTATCTATTACGTTTACATCCTGCATGAAATTCTCTTCAGAAATTCTCCACGCCCCCTGTAAACTGTAAAAAGTTCTCCATCTGTTTTCACTGGTAAATCGTGAAGATCCATCTGCTCTTAACAATGCTTCCAATAAATAACGCTCTTTATAATTGTAATTGAAACGTCCAAAATAAGAAGCAAGAGCCCATTTCCAACTGTCTTCATTAATTGCAGGATCATACGTATCACCACCAGTTTCAAGATTATATATGGCTGTAGTTAATAGATCATAAACCTGTACCGTAAAATTCTTCAATTCTTTTGACTCATAAGAAGAACCTCCCATCAAAGCAAAATTATGTGCTTCGTTCAATGTTTTATCAAATTGAAAATAAGCTGAATAATTTTGATATAATGTTGTCTCAGCAAACCTTCTTAGTTTATCAGTCGTTGGCTGTGTTTGATTGTAAGTCCTGTCATAAAAATTCCAGTCAATTTTATTCTCCCATTCCTTTCTATCTCTTGACCAGGGATTAACTGCGGCAGTACCAACTAATGATAGGTCTTTAGTGAGGTCGAGTGTTAATTTAAAATTCGTTTTAAAACCACCGTTCTCATCATGATGCTCTCCTCCGAGTTTTGCAATCCAGTTAGGAGTTAATTGTCCTCCCCATGCATATGGTAATGGTTCAAGTTGCTCTCCGGTTTCAGGATCTGTAGTCATTGTTGAGGTTGGTAAACCGGATTGTGCAAGGTTAATATTAAACTGTCTTGTTGGTCTTACCAACTCTCTTCTATCGTATGAGGTGCTTGTTTCCAAACGCATCCAGTCCTTTATCTTAAAATCATAATTTAATCTTATATTATATCGTTTAGATACATCTGTTCCCCACTGAAGCATACCATCTTCATTATAATAACCCACTGATAATAAATAGGTGGACATTTCATTTCCGCCTGAAATACTTAGGGCATGAGACTTTGTAACACCAGTACCGTATAACACATTGTTCCAGTCTGTATCAAAAAAAGTATAGTCATTAATATCTCCAAGATAATCTGAAGGTATGAAACCATTCATATAGTCGGGATTCAATGTTTTATATGCATCAATAACTTCTCTCGGATATATATTTACATCGCCTCCGGGAATCAACCCATCGTTTATTTTCGATTCCTCATACGCTTCCATATAATGTTGCATCCCCATATATTTCATTTGTAAACCAGGCTTTTTAAAATCAATTGATCCTTTATATGAAACGGTTGTTTTATTTTTAGATCCTCTCTTGGTTGTAATTAAAATTACACCTCCTGCAGCACGTGCACCATAGATGGATGCTGATGCATCTTTCAGAATCGACATATTATCAATATCATCCGGATTAATATCATTAATGTTGCCTTCCATACCATCTATTAATACCAAAACACCCGATCCGTTTGCAGATACTGCACCTCTTATATTCATTTGATAATCTTCTCTACCAGGCGCACCGGAAGTTCTTGTAACTGTCAACCCACCAACTGCTCCCTGCAAGGCTTGTAATGGTGTGGATAAAGAGCCTTTATTTTCGAAAGTTTCATTAGTTACAGTAGAAACGGAACCCGTCAAATTAACTTTCTTTTGCGTTCCATAACCAACAACGACAAGTTCCTGCATAGAAACTACATCATCCTTAAGAATTACATTAATTTCCCTTTTCCCCTTAACATTAATTTCCTGGCTTACTTTTCCAATAAAGGAAAATACAAGTGTAGCATTCTCATTTACCTCAATTGAAAAGTTACCGTCAAAATCAGTAATAGTACCGTGTTCTGTACCTTTCTCCATAACCGTCGCACCGGGAATTCCAATACCGTTTTCTTCCTCCACTTTTCCATTTACCTGAACAGTCTGAGCAAAAACGCTTCCGGCAATTAAAAACAGGCTAAATAATAAAAGCAATTTGATCCGGAGTCGATTTAAATAATCAGTACAACTTTCTGTTGCTTTAAGTAGAAATTTTTTTGACATTTTTTTCTTCATTTATGGTAGCTAATTAATAATTGTAATAGAGATTTCGCCTTTTATAACTTATCCTCCTTTTAAATTATTTTTAACAAAATTACAGTGCTGTTAAGATTGTCTCATAAAAATGGACCCATTAAAAAGTGTCATTTTATAATGTGAAACTATTTTAAAAACCCTTTATTAAAAGGCGCTTAACAAAAGTTTATAAGTGAAATTGAAATTTTAAATTAGAATTGATAATCCTAAATAAATGAACTCGCTGTTAATATTTGAAATCAGCAATAAAGAATACTGTATTGTCACTTATTCTATTTAAATCCGGGACTAAACTTGCCAGCTTTAGTCCCGGATAGTTAGAAAGGATTTAATTTGTTTTTACAACTTTGAAAAGTTTACTTACACCTGCGCTCTCAGCTTTAATTATATATAATCCCGATCCGATAATGTTGATGTTTTCAATTTTTGTGGTTGCGACAAGCTGTTTAACAACTTTACCAGACAGATTATATACGGTTATCATACCTGGGTTATTCGCAAATTCTACTGTGAATGATCCTGATGATATACTTGGATATACTGATATTGAAGCATTACTGTTTATTTCCTGTACAGCTACACCAATGTAATCTTCATTTACATACAATTCTGCCGGAGGGATTAAACCTGCCAACATATACACAGCGTTTCTCCAGATGGTCATATTCTCTGATGTAATGCCTGTAACATCCGCAAGCGTTTCATAATTCATGCAGAATGCAATAATTCTTGCACCTGTTACATCTTCAGCGTTTGTCCCAATTTGTGTACCTGCCGGAATATCATTTATTACAATTGATGAATCAGTAGATGTTACATTCGAAGCACTTGCCAGTAATGTAGTTTTATCTGACATTGCAAGTCCGTTCAAAACATCCAGACCTATTTCACCGACTGGTTCACGGAATAATTGTATGCTATTATCTGTAAATGTAATTCCGCTAAACAATGGGTTAAGCTGGTTCGCTGCATCAACTGTAACTGTTACATCTGCTATTCTGTTAACAGATGCAGTAGACGTAACTGCCGGTTTATTAGATTTCCATGCCCAGGTCTTGTTCATGATCATTGGAACACTGTTCCTCAAGTTCAATGATCCTCCCAATGACCATACTACATCATCAGATGCAAATGATTCCTGACCAATTACTACGTCGTATGAAGAATAATCACCAGATCCATCCACAATATCAACCTCCAGATTTTCATCACTGCTTAACATATTACTGATTGGATCGGATGCAGCACCACTTGTTACATAAGCTATTTTCTTTTTAGAATCAGCTATTATTTGAACATCACCATATATTTCCAAATGAGGTATCCAGGACGGATTTGATTCTTTTGCATGAATATCATATCCTTGGTCTGTAGGTTCACTCAAAAAAGCTATAGAAAATACTTGTTCAGCAGCTTTGCTGTTAAAGTATTCTGTAATATTAATGCTATGGAAAGCATCTTCTCTGTGCCAGGATTCACTTGTAAACCATCGCGTTATTGAATCTTCTTTGTTTACTCCCTGCGCCGGTGCATTATTCCAGGTTATCACATTTTCTTCCCATTCATTTGAATAATCATACAGGTCAATGTATCCATTATGACAATTATGAAACGACACACTTAACCTAACACTATCAACTGTACCAACAACAGATCCACCTAAATCAAACTTAAGAAGTCCCAATCTATCTATAGAACCATCAGTTTTCGTTTTAGTAATAAATTCTGAATTACTTCCAAAATTACCATCAACATTACCACTGTAGGAGTGAATATGTGTATCCGCTACCACATTAATATCTAAAGACTTTATAGTTGTTGAAAATAATCCATAGAATTCCAATTCTGATATATTACAATAACCGCTTGCTGAATAGTAATAAATATATCTGTATCCCTCTGCTCCTGTAAGTTCAACAAGAGTCATCTGGTTAACCGGAGGTGTTTCTGATATGGTATAGAGAACCACTGCATCTGACAGATCATCGCTGTTGGCACCACGAATTTCTCCCCCTACCATTCGATCCGGCATATTTGAACGTGGAGCATACCTTACAGCAGTAACAACACCCACATTACCTGCACCAAGGTCCAGACCTACATAACCTTCGGCAGATGGAGCATCCACAAATGTACTCATGTCACCATCAAAAGCAGCATCTATATAAGTATCAGGATTATCGCCCCATGAACTTGAATGACCTATAACAGATCCTGTAAGCATAGGATCAAGAGCTATGAAGTTTACAATATATTTCGTTGTATCGTTCTTATCTGAAGACACAACAACTAACGTATCAGCGGTACTTCCCGATGACACATCAACATCTCCTTCGCCGCTTACAATTGTTGTACCTTCAAACTTGACAGTACCTTTTATATTTACAATTGCAGATTTTTTAGAAACAATAACGGAATAGTTCGTTATTCCGGAGATAAAATTAAGAGTACCTGCACTTACAGTTATATCTGAAAGTTCGGAATTAGAGGGACCTGCATATGCTAACGCATTTTCATAAATTGTAGCTTCATCCAACTCTCCGTTATAAATATTGAATTCATCAATACTACCCATCCATGTAGCATCACCTCCCCAAATAGCATTCCCTAAATATGCAATTTCAGAGCCAACAGATAATGGTCCGACCTCTGCCTCTGCCTGAAGAATACCATCCAAATATATTTTTATCTGGCTATCTGTCATAACAGCTACGGCATGGTGTTTCTTACCGTCATCAATATCACTGACTGCTACTTGAGCACTGTTGTCCTTTTTCATTCTGAATTGATCCCATACATTAAGGGCAACCATCATATTATTTGAACCATCAGCAGCTCCAAAATAGCTTGTCCAGTTCCAATGGCCATCATTCACACCCTGCGGGGAACTAAATAAGTACTCCATTGTAATCGCTGAATATGAATTCAAATCCAGTGCAGAACCATCAAAGGATACATAATCGCCATTAGCATCTAATACCAGAGCACCATCAGCAACTATAGCTGTTCCTTTAAGGGTACCGTTTACTGTTCCAACCTCATCTATAACCGTATCAGCAACTTCAAATTTATACGAGTGCATCAATTCTGTTGGAGGTAACTGATCCGGGTCACTGACTCCATCATCAAGCATATCCTTATTTGCTTCAAGATCTTCCATGTTCTCAAATACAGCGATCCAATCCACTACATATGCAGTATCGACAACATTATCTGCAACGGTGAAGAGTACCTTGTCAAGCGTAATAGTCTTCCCCTGATAAGCAGCATTAGATGCCAAATTGAAATAATAAATATAATTGCTATTAGTTGTCTGAACACTACCGGCAGGAGACCATTTCCCAATATATACATTGTTTATGGCATCGTGAAATTCCAGTTTCAATGTTGCGTCAGGTTTATCACCTATGAATTTTATAGCTAAAAGTGAATCTATAGCTGGTTTAACAACATAATATGCAGCAGGATCTGTAGTTATAAATTGCAGGTCTCCACGATATTTCACAGGATCTGAAGGTGGATTTGATTGTGATCCCATATCAACGACAAGGTGACCGTTTACAACTTCATGAGAACCAGCAGCAATATCACCTGCAACAGGTTTATCAGCTACAATCCAACCGTTTAAGGCATCAAATGGCTGATATAATACGTTCTCGTCATAATCAGCATTTCCATCGTCTTTTACATCCTTATCAGCTTCTAATGCTTCAAGGCTCGAATAAGTTGCAAGCCAATCTACAACATATGATGTATCTACTACATTATCTGCAACAGTAAAATAAATTTTATCAAGTAGAATGCTTTCACCCGCATATCCACTATTATCAGTCAACATGAAATAATAAATGTTATTATTATTACGTGTTTGAATGATACCTTTTGGAGAATATTTTCCAATATAAACCCCATTAATTGCATCATGTAATTCAAGTTTCAATGTCGCGTCCGGTTTGTCCCCAATAAATTTAACAGCCAGAAGTACATCCGTAGAAGGTTTTACTGAATAATATTCTGCGGGATCTGTTGTCACCCATTTAATGTCTCCACGATATTTTGCAGGGTCGGAAGCCGGATCGGATTGTGAACCCATCGTTGCTACTAAATGACCGTCAATGATAGAATGTGTTCCAGCGGCAATATTCCCTACAGCAGGTTTATCATCCACGTACCAACCGTTTAATGCATCAAATGGCTGGTACAATACATTTTCATCATTATCAGCATCGCCATCGTCTTTCATATCCTTTTCTGCCTCCAAGGCTGCAAGATTAGGATATGTAGCGATCCAATCCACCATATATGACGTGTCTTCAAGGTTATCTGCAACGGTAAAAAGAACCTTATCAAGTGTAATGCTATCACCTGTATAACCGGCATTAGAGCTAAGAGAGAAATAATAAATTGAATTTTTATTGCTTGTTTGAATACTTCCGGCAGGAGACCATTTCCCGATATATACATTATTTATGGCATCATGAAATTCCAGTTTCAATGTTGCGTCAGGTTTATCACCTATGAATTTTATAGCTAAAAGAGCATCGGTGGAAGGTTTAACAACATAGTATGCAGCAGGATCTGTAGTTATAAATTGCAGGTCACCACGATATTTCACAGGATCTGAAGGTGGATTTGATTGTGATCCCATATCAACGACAAGGTGACCGTTTACAACGTCATGAGAACCAGCAGCAATATCACCTGCAACAGGTTTATCAGCAACGATCCAACCGTTTAAGGCATCAAAAGACTGATCAATTCCATGAATAATGATCTCATCAGTGTCCAAATCGCCATCGTCCTTTATATTCTTATCAGCTTCTAATGCTTCAAGACTTGGGTATGTTGCAATCCAATCCACGACATATGCCGTATCAACAACATTATCAGCAACGGTAAAAAAGATCTTGTCGAGCGTAATACTTTCCCCTGTATATGCTGCATTCGAAGATAGCGTGAAATAATATATATTATTATTATTTGTCGTTTGCACGCTACCTGCAGGGGAGTATTTACCTATATATTGAGAATTTACGACGTCATGCAATTCCAGTTTCAATGTTGCATCGGGCTTATCACCAATAAATTTAATTGCCAGTAGAACATCAGTAAGTGGATTAACTGTGATGTAATTAGCCGGATCAGTGACCACCCATTGAATATCGCCACGATATTTAACCGGATCTGAAGGTGGATCTGATTGTGATCCCATGTCAACAACCAAATGGCCATCAACTAAAGAATGCGTTCCGGCTGCGATATCACCTGCGGCTGGTTTGTCAACCACGTTCCAACTGTTTATGTCAGTAAATGACTGATCAAAAGCAAAAAGCTGTACTGATACAAATATCATCAACAGCGTTGTTAACAAAAAGTAGGATTTGTTTTTCATGTATTTAATTTTTATAAGACAATAATTTCTCTTTAAAATGAGATATCAAGTAAAATCATAAAGTATTTCTACATCATTTTTTTCAGTTTTATCAAAGCTTCCATGTAATAATAATCTGCATATATTATTGGCACATCAATCTCAGAATCATTTGGTTTATGTCCTGTTGAATGCATTAATATACATGGCAAATTTGCTGGTGCCAGATAATCATTTGATGATAATTCAGCTAACATATTTATAGCTGCCTTTTTATATTTCTCCATCAATTTACTACTCTTAACATAGGTTGAAAGATCCAACAACGCTGAAGACACAACTGCCGCTGCTGATGCATCTTTAGGAGTATTCGGTATTGCAGGATCATCGAAATCCCAGTATGGTATCATATCCTTTGGTAATCTGCTTAAATAAACATTCGCAAGTTTTTCGGCAGTCTCCAGAAATTCAGCCTTGCCCGTTTCTTTGTAACACATGGTAAACCCATAAATGCCCCAGGCCTGTCCCCTGGCCCACATAGAACTATCGCTGTAACCCTGATGAGTTACACCTTTAATGAAATCACCTGTGATTGTATCGTAAATTGCAACATGATATGTAGTATAGTCAGGACGAATATGATGTTTCATGGTCGTTTCTGCATGCGTTACGGCAATATCATATAAGTCTTTTGACCCACCATGTTTAGATGCCCAAAAAAGCATCTCAAGGTTAATCATGTTGTCAATTATGGTATTATGTGGCCATCCCATTTTATCAACCATAGCAGGCCAGGAAAGTATTGTGCCGACTTTAGGATTGTAAAGCGTTGCAAGGGAATCCGCAGCCCGAATTATAAAATCTTTATATTCGGGGTTATGAGTCAGTCGCTCACCATTTCCATAGCTGCAAAAAAGCATGAATCCAAGATCATGATTATCTACAGGGACATCCAAAACTCCAGATAATTCTTCCGTCGTTGTTTCAGCTCTTTTAAGAATAGTTGAATCTCCGGATAACTCATAGCCATACCATAGAATCCCAGGCCAGAATCCACTGGTCCAGTCATATATATCTACATCTTTCCAGTGGGTTGATCCCTTTTCTATTGTTCTTGGCATTTGATCCACATCGGGAGTTTCATTCATCGTTAATTTGATTTTGTCCAGTGCATTGACAATCATTTCATTAACATTTATTGAATCATGAATATTTTTATCACGCTGACAGGAAACAACTATAAATAATAACGTCGCAAATACTGTCTGTAAAATTTTCCTATTCATTCGTAACCTCCTGCATTAAAAAATAGGATCCTTCTGGGCAGAAAGATCCTATTTGTCTACTAACTAATTTATATGAAAAAAACCTATTACTGATTTAAGACTTTTTTTATACGAACAGATAAAAAAATCCGAAATCAAAACATAACATTTAAATTTTATGGCTTTTAATATACCCATGAAATTAATCGCTAAAAACACATTTCAAGGGTGCAATTTCTGTTAAAATTGTTAAAACCGACTAATTGAAATATCAAAGAAATGTTTCAAATTATAATATGAAACTCTTTTTAATCTTGTTTTAATAAGGTTGGGACCAAAAACATGTTACAAGACAATATTTAAAAAGTAAACGAAACTTATATAGGTTCAAGATAGCTTGCTCGATTATAAAGAAAGTATGAATAGTTATAGCTTACGATACAAAATCCTGTTATAATCTAAAATAAAATTTTCCAATCAAAAAAAAGACAGCTATAGATATCATGCTACCAAATATTCAAGTCTTAATTATAAATTATAACTCTTTTTCTACCCCATATATTAATTTAACAGGCCCTAAAATACCACTATCTACCAACGGTTCTTCTTTAGTGTAGCTACGCCATACCGAAAATGCTTTACGATTACCTGGTTTTGGCTGGTTATTAACAAACCACTGTGGCAACTCTTCTATGTTCTTATTTGTAGTATATTTATTTTCTACAGGAAGATATTCATCACCTATCAAACGATTAATCCACAGGTTGGTCACCTCTATCCTAAGTTCATTCTCACCTTCTTTTACCAAATCTGTGATGTCAGTCATATATGGTTCCTTCCATAAAAGAGCTGCTTCTTTACCGTTCACAAATACTTTGGCAATTACTTCTACACGCCCCAAATCAAGTAAAACTTTACAATTAGATTTTATGGTATTAATCGTAATACCTTTTTTATATGTACAAGTGCCGGAGAAATGCCGCACATCAAAATTGTCATGGTTTATTAGTGAGCTTAGCACCGGCATATCAATTACCTTATCAACACCGGAGTTTATAGGAAATTCTATTCCCCAGTCATATGATAAATCTTCCGTTTTACAATTTTGGATATTTACCTGCTCTGCCTTACCTTCCGGTGTATTTATCCTATAAACACCATTGCTTAAAAATAAAGCAGAAACTTTTGCATGTTTGTTTACTGATAGTTTCACATCTGGTATTAACCCATTTTCAGGTAATCCTCCTTGATAAATCTTTTTAACTTCAACATCAGTCAAAACGCTTTTCTTACTCTCATAATCTGAAAGATCACCTTCAAACCAATTATTGAATGCTTTGCCCCAATATCCGGTCTTGTATCCGGGATGCACAATCGCTTTCGATTTTTCGCCCTCTGCTACTAATTTTCCATTCACATATAAATATGGCTTTCTGTTATTGTAGGCCAACACTACATGGCTCCAGCCTTGCAAAGGTTGATTATATCCTAAAACAGCGGAAGTACGAGTATCTGATTCATAAACAACTATCCCATTTTTACCGGCAGCTAATCCTACCATGGCATGTCCCTTACCAAATGTTTTTTCGCCGGAAACAGGATGCAATATATACCCTCTTCCATTATGAGCGAAAGTTTCAGGCTTAATCCATGCTGAAACTGAAAAACTATTGGTTATATTATTATTCTGAAGTTTATCAAACTCTCGGAACGATTCTATTCCAAAAAAGATTTTATGATCCTTAGAAACAGTAATATCTCGTTCTTTCGAAGTCTCCTTTCTAAAAACGACGAAGCATGATTCAGAAGGATCGAAATCGAAGGGGATAATGGTTCGGCCATTCTCATACCTATACACCGGTGCTTCAACAATTTCTCCTGTCTCGGCGTTCCAGAATTCAGGTAGTTTATCTGTTATATTAAAGGAAGTCACTACTTTATCTGAACGGCGACTGTAATTTGAAACGAAATAAACATCAGCATCTCCAATATTCTTATGAAAATAGTTGATAACAGCATCACCTTTTTCCGAAGTATAAGTAAAGTCAGGTTGCATATCCAATGAGCTAAATACATCTTCAAGCTGTTCTCCCCAAATAAGCAACCCTTTTCCTACTTTTCTTCTTGTCACTTTCTGTCCATCTAATTCTCCATACAACTCACTTACAAAACCCTGGATATCCTGATCATTGCTTTCATTACCATATGATTTGATTGGTTTATTATTCACTACCAAGATCATTCCTTCTTCAACCAGTTCTTTAAAACACTTTAATGTTGATAATTTAATCTCTTGTAACGGAGCCATAATAGCTACCTTGTATTGCATACCATCAGGCAACACTATTCTTCTATCCTCTATTTTGAAGCGGTTATGTAAGGCATCCGGGCCAAAAACATCGCATTTAAACCCGGCCGGCATCATCGGATATACGTCAGGGACAACAGACGATGGTTCTTCGCCTTTAAAATAACAAGCATCAACAACCGGTTTCCCCTGCTGAAGGATATACTGGCACCGGGTCAAATAGTTAATCCAACCATACGCCTGATCTGTCCAGGTATTATTGCGGTCGAAATGCGATCCGAATGGTCCCATTGTCATTCCCGGGGTTCCAGTCGTATAAGGTTGGTGTACAAACACATGAAATGTAAAACGATTAACACCTAAACTATAAAAGTAATCGCCTCCAGCTTTTAGGGCATAAGGATGCGCTGTCCATTTTGAAGTTAAAGGCATGCCCGTAAAGCACTCTGCGGCCACAACAGGTTTGCCGTACAAATGCGCTCCGGAAGCTGCTTGTTTAGAATATTTATCACTACCATAAATATGCCTTGTCCAGAACTCGCACATTGGCACATCTAAGTATTTGCAGGCCGTTAAACCATCTAAAGTTCCATCACCATATGGTTCTGCATAATAATCGATATTATGCTCATCGCAGAGTTGATTCCAGTACCCGTAATAGTTATCTCCAAGTAGTCCGATCTGAGTATCGTTAAAGTCTTTTAGGAATTTTTCTGTTTCATCCTTCCCGTCAACTATCCGACCAGTTAAAGCCAAAACCCATGAAGTAATTTCGTACTTGTTTTTCTCCCTGAAAGCATCCGGCATCACCACCGACCAGTTCTGTTTCCCACACTCCCAACTATCGGTAGTAAAGCCATAAAAACCCTTACGGATATAAGGTTTTAAACGCTCCACAACTTTAGAATTAAATTTTTCGAACTGGAAATCTAAAGCAGCACGGTTCAGCTTATCAATTTCAAGTCCTTTGCCGGCATCAGGGTGAGCTGCATTTTCTTCGCCGGTTGTTGTATGTCCAATACGAACTATTGTCCATGGCCCACCTGTAGGAGCGTCCCATTTTAGGTTTCCTTTATCGTCCATTAACTTTGTTACATCAATAACAGATTCTGATTTAATGATATCTTCTTCTCTTATATCAACAGTATTACCACCATAATTTCCATGTGTAAAATCTGCTTTACCGGGCCAACCTTCTAATCTTGGAGCTGAATGCAATTCTACTTCTGAAATCCAAGTACGGGATGATGCTATTAGTTTGAAATACTTTGCCTTAACTGAATTAAAATTTTGCATTCCCGGGGTATTCCCTTCTCTTAATTGTGGCATACCCCATTCCGCAATTTTAGTATAATTCAAACCATCTATTGAACTCTTTAAAACAAAATGCGGAGGATGGTCCCGTGGCCCATCGAACAGATCATATGGCTCCTCATTTTCTGTACGAAACACCGTTATTGATTGTGCATTAAACTCCTTTTCAAACTTGAACACAACTTCATTGGGTTCTCCCTTGCCTTCTAACCTTATTTTAGTTTCCGGATTATGATCTGTCAATAAGGAAGTCTCAACTTCACTACCATTAACGAATAAAGAAGTTATCTTATCTCTCATTAAACCTGTTTCTGAAGTTAACGAAGGATATGCTAACACATAGGCATCTGCATAATAATCCATTCGAGCATGAGGTTGAGACAATTTAATATCGATGTTCTTTCCTCTAACATTTTGCACCTCAACCCATGTGAGTTCCTGCATACTCGTTTCAGGTGTTACCCAAGGCCCCCCTGTACCGGAGTATCCAGGAGAATTATGAAGCATTATTTTTAATCCTAATCGTTGAGCTTCTTTTACCGCATACTCTGTCATATCAAACCACGCCTCAGAAGCATAATCAACAGAACCTCTAGGAATACCTACTGCATTATTAAAACATAAGGCACCTCCAATTCCCATCCTTTTCATGGTTTCTAAATCCAGAGTGATTCCTTCTTTAGTTATATTTCCATTCATCCATTGCCAAAACACCCATGGTTTAACTGAGTCGGGAGGATTAACAAAATGACCTTCCATTTCATTCAAAGTAGCACCTTTTTCTAATTGTGAAGCTTTATGAGAACAGGCGAATTGGAATATCAACACTATTAATCCTTTAACGAGAAAATCACCTCTTTTAAATATTGTTTGTATCTTCTTCATCTCTCTATATATATTCAATATCAATCATTTCTTTTAATGAACTGCATTATCAACCTGTTAAATGCTTCAGGATTTTCAAGGTTACTTACATGCCCAGCATCTGGTACTATTTTTTGAATCGCTGAAGGTATACACTCATGCAGTTTTCGTTTCCCTTTGTAGTCCACTTCACCGGTTAAAACCATTACAGGAACAGAAATTACCTGATTCATGATTAATATCTCGGCCTGTCTTCCATATGTTACTCTCGCTTCAACATGTGTTGGTTGCCACAGATTCCAGCGATAAATCATTTCCCATAATTTCGGTTCTATCTTTTTAGCAATCGGTCCTCCGTTTTTTACCAATCCATGCAACCAATTCCACTTATATGTCATAAGACCTTCTGCCTTTAAATTCTCTATTTTTCCCCTCTCCTTTAAAATAAGCTCATCAGTCCATGGTTGATCGGGTCCTGGCACATTCCTAAGGTCCCCGCTGGCCAGAGTAGCAGACAAAAGACGGTCCTGATATTTTGCAAGCATATCTGTTGCAATAAATCCCCCCATTGATAAACCAACAATATGTGCCTTTTCAACTCCCAGATAATCCATAAATGCAACTAAATCCTCTACATGCATAAACTGCTGACCTTCTATTTGTGAAGCTGAACGACCATAACCTCTGACATCATATACTATAGTACGAAAATGTTTTGCAAACTCAGTAAACTGAGGCTCCCATTCGGTATGATCAAATGAATGACCATGAATAAAAATTAAAGGTTCCCCCTTCCCTGCCTCCTGGTAATACAAGCGGGTACCGTTCACACTGGCAAAATCTGTTTTCACAGAATCAGGAAGGTTAGATACTTTTAGAATATCCCTGACCCAAAGGGGAATTACCGGGCTTGCATAAAATGAACTGAATCCCTCCTTATTGGCAGATTCAACGTTCACATGTGTAAGAAAAAAACCATATATCCCTGTAGTTTTATCGATCCATGGATAGGCTCCGGCCCAACTCGGACTACTAATTAAAACAGCATTGCCATCAGTATCTAATTCTTCTCTCCATTCTCCAAGACCATAAACACCGTTATGATTTAATGCCCGAACTTTTTCAACATAATCGGGTGTAACTATTTTTGCACCGAGTACATTATCTGTCTGCAACTCTTTTATTCCTTCCTTAGATAAAATCCTTTTACCATTATATAACCCTTCATTGAAAATCATTTTTAGAAATCGGTTATAATCATTTAAAGTTGTTCTGGCACCACCTCCAAGCATTGGATTATGTCCCGGGCTTGAATCGACCGGAGTAAAACATGTATGTGTCATCCCTAATGGTCTGCATATTTTTTCCTGAAAGATATATTCAAAATCTTTCCCATACGCTAATTCAGCAATACGTCCCGCTACCTGCATAGCCAGACCTCCATAATGAAAAACTGTACCCGGAAACGTATCCGCAGGTAAGTCGTAAATATGAGAAACTGATTCCTCAAGTGTCTGATAGTTATCTGAATGTTTATCTTTAGGCTGATAGTCAGGATATCCGCTTGTGTGTGAAAATAATTGCCTTATAGTCGCCTTGCCTTTTATATCTTTAAATTCAGGCAACCACTTATCAACTTTATCATTCCAATTTAACTTTCCTTCATCAACAATAGCAGATATAGTAGCTGCTGCAAGCCACTTACCTGCTGAAGCAATATAAACAACAGTGGATGAATCATAAGTTCCATAAAATTTCTTATATAATACCGAATCTCTGGTAGAAATAACAATACCAGCTCCTGAATAGAAATCTTGTGAAATCCATGAATTTATTAAAGTATCTAAAGCCGAGAAATCACAATTATCATACTTAATGGAATAATATTTTTTTTCATTTGAGGGACTGCAACTAAGTATTAAAATACACATTAATACGAACTGTAATCTTTGAACCAGAATCCTCATAATATATATTTTAGAAAGCGAATACGTAAAGTTTTTCTACTTTAGACATAATTCAAAGTTCTAAATAAGTGTTGAAATTCAGATGAAAGGTCTTAATTAAAAAGTGTCAGTTTATAATCTGAAACAAACTAACAGGAAACAATCTATTCAGAATCTCTTTTAAAATATTCGGCAGGTGTAACTCCAACAACTTTATTGAAATTTCTGTAAAATGAAGTTTTGGATTTAAATCCACATTGTTGTGCAATGGCCACAAGCGTAAACTTACCAACATCATCCTTTTGCATTCTTCTTTTAAGCTCCTCAACACGATGGATATTTACATAATCAGGAAAACTTTGTTGTAGGTCCTGATTTAAAACCTGCGAGATTTCATGCGTTGAAAAACCAATAGATAATGCTACATCCGACATTTTCAAATCAGGATTCAAATATGGTTTTTCCGTCTCCATGAAGGTATTCAATCTTTCTTTTATCAAAGAAACATGATCCTCTGCTAATTTTGAACCCACATATTTTTCTTTATCGGTTGTTAACTTTGCAAGACTTACTTTTAAATCCTTTATTGTTTTCGTAATTCTTTCATAAGAATAAAATCCGGTAAGTGCAATAATCAAAAAAAATGGTATTAGAAACAATGGATGCTTTAAAACTGAAGGTTTTATGATTATCAATACCTTCTTTACAGGCACATCAGAACTTTTTACATTTTGAATCAATGGTTTTATCCTAAATATGTACTTACCGGCTGGCAATTTCTGATAAAATACAACATTTGAACCTGAAATCCTTTTCCAGTTATCATCATACCCTTCAAGCATGTACAGGAAAGATGACGTGCTCGCATTATCATAATTAAAATCCACGAATCGAAAGCCAACACTATTCTGACTATTTTTAAACTTCAATGTATCAGCCAACTCCACTGATGAAGTTATGGATTCAATTTCGTTAGACGTAGCTTTTTTACCAAACAAATAAATATCCGTAATTACTGGAGACAGGACTTTCAAATCTCTTTTCAGACTATCCGGGAAAAAAGATATCAGGCCCCTTTCAGTTCCAAACCATAATTTTCTACTTTTTTCTTTCCATATACATGATGGGGTGAAAACAAAACTCGGTAAACCTTCCGCAATTCCAAACTGCCGGAATGTTGAGTCTCCTGATTCATAACGACACAGCCCCTTCAAAGTGCTAATCCAAAATGTGTGTTCCGGCTGTTCTGTTATGGCACAAACTGAATTGTTAGGTAAACCATCTATCTGGGTCAGAGTTACAATACTTTTTAGATCAGATGAATATTTTGTTAATCCACCTGACTCTTTGCAAACCCATATATTTCTTTCTTTATCCTGATATATATAATTTACCTTAAACCGATCTTCCGAGTCATGTTGAAGAGCTAATTTATGAAGTTTAAATTCTTTAATTTTATATATGTCCACGCCCTGAGAAGTCCCAATCCAAATATTTGAATCTCGGTCAAACATTAAAGAAAAAATCTCATTGCTGCTAATTTCGGAGTTTTCTGTGTCATAATGAATTATCTTCTCAGAATCAGGATTATACATATACAGTCCGTTCAAACTGGAGATCCAAATATTTCCTGAAGAATCAGGTTCTATATCATAAATACAACCGTTCATAAATTCCTTATGGTCAATAAACGGTTGCATCTGTTTTGTTTTGATATCAAATAGAGACAAACCACCTCCATAAGTTCCGATATAAACAGTGCTATTAATTCGCTTAATTGTTAAAATGATATTTGCCCTTAATCCATCCCTGTTTTGTGACGTACTCTTTATCTTCTCAACTTTTTCTGTCTTATGGTCAAAAACATACAGACCGTCTCTTGTTCCAACCAAAGTCAGGTTGTCATCAACAAAACAAAGAGATCGTATGCTTTCACTTTTTATTTCGGATTGTCCTGATGGATTAAAAAGATGAATGCCTTGATTATATATATGACCATAATTAATACCGCCAGAATACGTCCCAATCCAAATGCGCAAATCTCTATCAATAAAAAGTGAATACACGGAATTGGAGGAAATGGAAAAATTATCATTCTGGCTATGTGTTTCGTAGCTCACTTCATTTGTATTTGCATCAAGAATGTTTAATCCTCCTCCATCTGTTCCTACATAAATTTTGTCCTTTCCGTTTGTAACCAAAGAAAGAATAATCGGATTACTAATATCCGGTACCTGAATAACCGATTTTTCTTCAATATTGAAACAATAGAGTCCATTATTTGATGTCCCAATATAATAAGCACCGTTTAAAGATGTAACAGCCGTAAAAGAACCTTCATCCAATTGTGGAATTTTAGAAAATGATACTACCTCATTTGTCTCGATATAATACCTCATTATTCCCTGTCGAGTGGTAATCCACACAACACTGTCAGAATCTGAAAACAAGCCTGTAACATGGTTTCTAAGACTTCCTGGAATATTTGACAATGCAATATGAGATGCAGAAAAATCCTTATTATTTATGACATAAATACCATTGTTACTACCCGCTACAACATGATCTTTACTTAAGATAGTAATTGAACTGATTATAATTTGCGATTGATCTGCATAAGAAGGAATCCTAATAAATGATATCTGTCCACGTTTTCTAACCCATAATCCACGGTCGGTTCCAATATATAAATTCTGAGAAGAATCTTCAGCAAGCGCATTTACTGTAATTGCATCATCCGTTATCTCATGGTTAAAAGAACGAATTTCTAACCCATCATAACGATCAAGGCCTTCGTTTGTTCCAAACCACAAAAATCCCTGTTTATCCTGAAGTATTGCACGAGTGGGATTGCCGGATAATCCATCTTCGGTAGTTAATTTGGAGAAGAAGATTTCTGCATTAGCTGAAAAGCTAAATATTAGTAAAATGACTGATATAAAGAAATAATCCTTTTTAAGCATACAACACTTCTTGCTTAACAAAAATAATATATACTATGCATCAAAAATATTTAAAATGAATAATAATAATCCATAAAGATAGAATTTTTAATTTCCACAAAGATGACCAAATTTACTATTATCTAATCCAAACTGCAAAAACAAACACAATTAACACATTGATTATTAATTATTAACATCAAAAGTTAACTGCATTATATTCTATTTGACATCTCTTCAAATGGACCTAATTTATTGCATTATGTTGCCGTGCTCCAATAATCTATCTTCTCTGAAGCACAGACCTATATACCTTAATAAATAAATTTTCGGTAATGGGAAAGATACCCCCGGGGGTCGAACATATATATGTCAAAATCACTTTCCGTTTTTTTAAGTATTACTTAAGCCTTTCTTCTGACGGTTATTGGTGGTTAATCGGCACCTTTCACTATCAGACTAAAAGAAATAACCCAGAGACAAATAGCGGTAAAACCGAACGCCAAATAAAGTAAAGATTAAGCTGCTAATAAACAGGAAAAGAATGTTGACAAATATTGATATTTTGTCTACTTTTGTCAACACAACACACAACACCATGGATAACATATTTTCAAAGCGTCTTTATAATGCCCGTAAGATGGCTGGGTTCAGCATGGACCAGTTAGCCTCAGCTTCAGGACTCAGCAAAAATGCCATTTCGCGCTACGAAAACGGCATTATGAAACCAGACAGTTCCAACCTGATTAAGTTAGCCAAAGCATTAAATGTAAAGATTGACTACTTCTTCAGGAACAGTGCTGTTGAATTGCATCATGTAGAGTTTCGCAAAAAATCAAAGCTTCTTAAGTCGCAGGTGGAATCCATAAAATTCAGGGTATTGGATCAGGTTGAGCGCTATCTGGAACTTGAAAATATTCTGGCCATTAACACCCAATTTGTCAACCCTATTGAGGGAATACAAATAAGAAATTCAGGAGATATTGAAGCAGTAGCCGATAAAGTTCGTCATGAATGGAACATCGGTCAGAATCCGGTTCCATCTGTGATTGAAATGCTTGAAGACAACCATATTAAGGTAGTCGAAGTGGATGAAGCAGACGATTTTGACGGTTTATCATCCATGATTGATGGTAAAATTCCCGTTATTGTTGTCAACAAAAATTTTATTGTTGAACGCAAACGGTTTACTCTTTTACATGAACTGGGACACTTACTTATGAAATTACCGGAGGATATTTCGGTTAAGGAAAAAGAGAAGATGTGCCACCGCTTTGCCGGAGCATTTCTTGTACCTCTTAAGAGGTTCATTAGTGAATTAGGCTCTAAACGTACTAAAATACTGGTTGATGAACTAATTCCAATGCAAATGGAATGGGGAATAAGTATAAAAGCCATTATGCAAAGGGCATCTGATTTAGGTGTAATAACTTCTTCTTACTTGAAGCAGTTTTATATCCGACTAAATTTAACTCCATCATTGAAAAACAAAATAGACGAAAGCCGATATTCATTTGTAGAGAAATCCTATCGGTTTACTCAGCTTTTATATAAAGGAATTGCCCAGGAACTGGTTTCACTAAGCAAGGCATCAGTGTTGTCAAACAAACCATTAAATGAACTAAAAACCTCGCTTAATTATATTTGATGGAATTTGTAGTAAACGATACCAATATATTTTTTGATTTAATTCATGCTGACCTTCTGGATGAGTTTTTTCAATTGGATATTCAGGTATTTACTACAGATTTTATTGTATCAGAGATTGAAGATCCGGAACAGGCAGATCTCGTTGGTCGCTTTATAAACGATGGAACACTAATTGTGGCCTCATACAGCTTTGATGAACTTATGGAACTTATTGCATTAAGAGATGCTCATAATGGTTTATCCATTGAAGATTGCTCTGTATGGCATTACTCCAAGCGTAACAATTACACCTTGCTATCCGGTGACGGCCTTTTACGAAGTACTGCATCACGTGATGGGGTTCAAGTAAGAGGCTTACTTTATATTTTCGACCAGCTTGTTGAACATGGTATTACTGAACCGGGAATTGCCGCCGATAAACTTGAGGATCTGATACAAAATGCTGGCACCCGTCTCCCCAAAACAGCATGCGATGAACGTATCGAGTGCTGGCGGTTAATTTGACTCATCAATATTGTAATATTAAAGCTTTAACGTATTTATTCAAATAAAAGGGTAAAGCCTTTCTCTTTTGACAGTTATTGGTGGTTATTTGATTATTGAAAAAGTTGAATATATAGTATTGACATCTAACCCTTATAAATAAAACATTATAACATAAAGCATGTTATACGCCTAATTCGCATTTTAAGAAGATCTGAGAGCATTAGAAAAATAGCATCAAGTAATCCAACTGAGTCTTAAAAACTCAATACAGCGCATCAAACAAACTCACATGCCACATTTTGCTGACAAGTTGGTATTAATATTTTAAGTTATCGAAATTCTCTATACCAAACATCTTAAAACTACCGACATGTGTAGCCATATCAACTGGAATTTTGTCACTTTAAGTTGAATGCCTTTATTCATGTTAATTGTAGAAGATCCATTAATACGCACCTGCATTAACCATTGCTTTTAGCATACAACCGATATGAGTCTCTTGACTGCCGACATTCGTAGCAATTTCAACTGTGATTTTGTCACTTTAAATTGAATCTCTTTATTCATGGCACCTACAGAAGATCTATTAAATCGTTCTTGCTTTAACCATTGCTATTAACATACAACCGATGTGTGTCTCTTGACTGCCGACATTCGTAGCAATTTCAACTGTGATTTTGTCACTTTAAATTGAATCTCTTTATTCATGGCACCTACAGAAGATCTATTAAATCGTTCTTGCTTTAACCATTGCTATTAACATACAACCGATGTGTGTCTCTTGACTGCCGACATTCGTAGCAATTTCAACTGTGATTTTGTCACTTTAAATTGAATCTCTTTATTCATGGCACCTACAGAAGATCTAATAAGCAGTACTTGCGTTAAGTATACAACCGATATGTGTCTCTTAACTGCAATTAAGTCACTTAAGCATGAACTATGATTCTCAAAGAGATTCAACAGTTATAACCACAATGACAATATCTGACCGTTGCTGAAGCATAAGTAAATAATGACTTATTCAATCATTCAGTGAAATAATGAAACATTTATTATTTCAAACAATCAAACATTGTTTCACATAAACAATCAAACATTCGTTGACTATTGAAATATTAAACTGTTATTTAAAGAGATATCCATTATACATGATAGTCATTAATTATTTCAAACAAACAATATGACAATCAAATATTATTTGAATCATTCAGTGAAACAATGAAACATTGATTATTTCAAATATTCAAACATTGTTTCAATTAAATACTGTGTAAATAAAATATTTGTTCTCAGATAATCTTTATCTTACAATCAATAATCCGTAATCCAGGATAATGTTTTGAACGTGAATTCTTTGAGATTACCTGAACGTCATAATACGTTTTAACGTCCGTCGCTTTTGCGGTCTTTACAATACCTAACGCATTGAATACATCTTGTAGCTTTTCTTTAAGATCTTTATTAGATATCTCATCTCCAGATTTAAAATTTAGTAGCGATGCAATTTTCACTTCATTAGATTTCAAACGATCCTGTTTTACTAACTCCAGCTCAATCTTTTTTTTCCTATACTTTAAAGCCTTTATTGTTTTTGGACCTATCTTTTTATATGCATTTACAATTAATGGATATCTTTTTTTCATTGAGAATTCCAAATCCAAAATAGGCAAAAAATTTGTCGGATATGCACACTTAATTTCCTCCATACGTTCACAATATTCCTTCATCAAATCGCTAAAATTCACCCTTCTATCGAGTACAAGCCTGTTTAAAGGTGAATCTGAAAGATCCAGATCATATTCAATAAATTCATAAATAATATTGTTAATTCTTTGCTCCCCATTTCTACTTCTAAAAGCTCCTGGCTGGTAATCAATGAACTGAGCAGAATAATTGTGCATTTTATTATGCCAAATTTTTGAATTTACCTGATACTTACCATCATCGAATTTTATATAATGATTACCTTTTAATCCTTTGTTTAATGTTTTAGCATACATTGAATCAGGATTAGTTTCAATTTCCTCATTAACTAAGTCTACCAGACCTTGTGCTTCTACTAACTTGCTCCTTATCTTGACTGAATAATCGTTTTCTGATAAATTTCGTTCATTAGGATATGGTCTAAAAATTAATACAGAACTGTCTTTGTATTTAGAGTCTCTGATTCTTCCTATTGTTTGAGGGATAATAGTTGAAATATCATATTTAGTCGAATCTTTGGTTCCATCAGCAACAATATAACATAAACCTTTGGGGTCATATATATCACAGCCTTCAAAAGCAGTTGAGGTATAAAAATTTATCTTTCTGATCATTTTCCCAGGTAGTGAGTTTTTGAATCCGTCTCCCAGATTATCAAATATCTTGGTTTCGTTTTCCTTTGTATTAGCTAACGTAATGCTTACCTGTTTACTATTTAAATGCTTAACCTTTTTCATGAATCTTACCACATCGATAACCGAATTTACGGAATTATAAAAGAAGTGTGCATTAGCAGATTCAGGATCTTCCAAATGATTCAAAGCATGTATTGCTATGCTTCTTTCTAAAGATTGATCCACTTTTTCAACATGATAAATCTGTACCCTTTTCTCTTTTTCCCAATGGATCCTTTTTAATGGAATGTGCTTTAATTCTGGTAACTGATATTCCTGTTTAACTGGAGTTGAAGTCATGAAACAATAGGAGCGAAACCTATTGTAATAATTCAAGACATTGTCAACAGCCTTTTCCCTAAAGATTGCAGAATCAACTAGTTTATGAGACTCGTCAATTAGAATCTTAAATTTGGCCGTTTCAATTTTATCCATCAACCGATGCAAGCTATCATAGGTAACCAAATACTTAATTCCTGTAAAGTTGATTATTTCATCATCCGTTACACTGCCCATTACCTGACATACTTTAATCCCCTTATCATCTGCCCAATCCAACTTATTCTTTATCAAATTTATATAGGGAACACAAATAACATAAGGAATAGAATTTTTCAGTGCAAGAGAGGTACCCCCACAGCCAGTCATAACTTTATTAAGCATGCAATTATCAGGAAGGTCCTCCATAAATTCATCTAAATAATCACACCCTTGAGAATCAATTACCTCTACTTCACTTTCAACTTTATCTTCAGTCATTGGTAACTTTTTTTTGGCATTATTCGCCTATATAGATTAAACTGGAAAAAATATCGTACCATTTATCATTCGTTCATTTCAACAAAAAGAGGGACATTTGCAGCCCCTCTTAGATTTTAATAAATTTCTTAATTAATAGTTTGTGTAAGATTAATAATCCATTCTGGTAAAGGATTCAGCAGCATTTAAGACTTCATCTTTGTCATAAAACACCCGACTTCCGATTCGTTTAGGGTTTAAATAACCCTTTTTCTCCCAGTTAACCATGGTAACCTTACTCTTTACCTCAAGGATCTCCATCGCTTCTTTCCTTGAAATAATTGTTGGTTGCTGTTCTGCTTTAAAAGATTCCATAATTGAAGCACTGGTCATCTTTACAGTATCTTCAATTACCCTTCTTAAATCTTCAGCAGTAATTTCGAATTTCACAGTTCCAACGTTTTGGAGACTTTCGAAGTTAATTTGCATAAAAAAGAAATTTAATGCCTACTCTATTGAGCAGGCTTCGCAAATATAACAATTCGAATACGGCCTCCAATGAATCAGTTCAACAATTAAAATCTGAGATTCTTCTTTTCACTTATTTCCCCAGTGCTCTGCCATCATTTGAGCATTCTCCTCTGCATCAACTTTTATATATTTTAGAAAAGAAGATTCAGACCTATGCCCTGTGATCTTCATAATCCCAATGGAAGGAAAACCCGATTTGTATAAATTAGTGGCAAATGAACGTCTTGCAGTGTGTATTTTGACAAGTTCACATTTTTCGTAATAGCTTGTAATTCGTTTCCCTCCTTTTGTTATTGATTTTGAAAATGTATCAACAATTCCCGCGAGGCGTGCAATTTCTTTTACGTGCAGATTGAGCTTTGGATTACTAATCACAGGTGGCAGTTTCCCATCGTATTTATCCAATATGCTTTTAACAACAGGATGCATTGGTATTATCACGCCATCTCTGGTTTTTTGTTGTTCTATATGAAAGCAATTGCCTTGCAAATTCTTAGCGTTTATCTTATGTAAATCACTAAATCGGACCCCGGTCCACGAAGCTATTAAGAATAGATCCTTGGAGCGTTCCAGCACAGGATTATCTTTTAAGTCAAGATCATAGATTCGGTCTAATTCCTCTTCATTAAGATATATCTCTATCGTTTCTTCATTCACCTTTTTGAAAGCACTGTTATTAAAGATATCATTACTATGAACACCTCTTTCATAAGACTTCCTTAAAACAGCTTTTAAGTCCTTTATATACCTTCCTACGGTATTCAGCGCATATTCCTGTATTTGAAGATAATCTTTAAAATCATCGTAGAAAGTCAGATCTATCTGCTCCCATTTTAATTCCCCATTAAACTCCCAGAGTTTATCCTTCAAATTCCTGTAGGCTGAAACTGTTGTACGTGCAAGATCAGATCTACTGGTATATGATTCAATCCACTCGAATATGGATATCCCATTATTACGAGATTTTTCAGGATGCAAATACTCGTCAACCACGTTTAAAAGCCACCCTTTCCCTTTGTTTCCATCCGCTTGAGATTTATCAACAACATACATCTCCAGTTTTTTCAAGCGTGCGACCATGTTATCTTTTCCACGGAACATCTTACGGTTGAATTTCTGTCTGGAAAGATCCCAGTATTGCAATTGACATTTTTCACCGGTTGCTGTTGCCTGATCAAGCTTGCCCTCTTTGTAACGGATCCTGATTGATACAAATTTTTTAGGATCAGATACCGTTGTGTTGACTTTGAAATATACTTTCCCCATGATTTTGAAAAAGCGGTAAAGATAAGATTACAGGGTATGACTTTGAAAATTCATACCCGAAACTTTTAAAATGTTTTAAACTTATCTGTCCGCCAGGTTTTACATTAATAATTTGCTTTTTGTTCTCATTTCAATCAAAATATAGGGTAGAATCCACTTCGGTTCAAAATGGTATATTTTATGAATTCCTTGTGGGACAACAGGCAAAAAGCTTAACTATTTAATAGTTAGGCTTTTTTGTTCAAAACATTAATGTGATTGCACACATATTACCACACGATACATGCCGTTTTCAACAATGCAAAATACTTAAAACCCGATCGATAAATTTACAAAACTACGAAACCAGAAAACCTTAAGCATACCTTTTATAATACAGAATTCCAGAACTTAGCCTATTTAAAATCTCTGTCCCAGATTAAGGTAATTTCTCTGCTGACGGAATCCGGTTAAATACACGATTTCCCGGTTTATGGAGCAGTTTCTGATCTGCAAAATCCAGGATAGCATTCCAGTCTTCCATGGTCATGCCATGGCCACCCTCGCGAAAATGCATCCCCAGATTATCCTTAACCCCAAGAAATTCATATACCGGTTGAGCACTCTGTACAGTCTGTAATGCAGCATAGGCCCTTCCGTACTCATCGTTAAACGCATTACACAGTATAAAAAGCCGCGGAGCCGTTAATGCAGGTAGCCAGTGCTGATCGCAGGGAAGGTGTGTCGTCAGGTTTCTGAATTTCTCAAAATTCGGACCAAACCAGTAGGTATTCTGATCAACAACCTCAGTAATGCCCTGCCCCAGGCCATTTCCCATTTCTTTGCCTGAAAAACGCCATGCCATACCACCTGCAACAGGTGCTGTCATTGCAATTCGTTCATCCAAGGCACCGGCAAGCAATACGGCCTGTCCAAGCCGCGACACACCTGAAATGATAATCTTATCCTCATCAATCAAAGGATCTGTCTCCAGGTAATCCACTACACGCGATATGCCCCATGCCCATGCTGAAAAATCTCTCCAGTCATACTCCGGATAATGTGGAAAAAATGCGGTCTCATTCCAGCTCGAAGCGTCAGCACCAAGCTGATTATAAGGGATCGTAACCACCGCATAACCGCGCTTCAGCGGTTCCCCGGCAAAGTAGATCCCTGAACGCTCTGCATTAAAACTAAGCGTAACAAATACCGGATATCCCGTTTCAGGTCCTTCATCAGCAGGAGTGAATATGCCCACGTCAAAACCACATACAGCATTGGGTCCGAATGTCAGGTGTTGCTTTCTATAATTTGCAGTAAGCGTGCTGTCTTTATTTACAGGAATACCGTATTCACTCGAAATAGTTGTAGCTTTTACATTCCCCGGAGCCGGAGGCATATGTCCGTATTCATAGTCTTCAAGAATACGTATCATCTCCTGACGACGGATCTGCCATTGTTCTGCAGTTGTAACCTTTGTTCCGTCATTCATGGTTAGTGGATCCGGCATCTCCTTTGATTCCAGTAACTCATCAGCAGAAACAGTCATGGTGAATCTACCCTGAGCAAATATCCCCTGATCAGGAATAATAACAGTCAACATGAGTACAAATGTCTTTAATATAAAGCCTGTGTAATTCATATGATATTGTTTTAACTTCAAAATACTTTTATACCCTGACACAGAAGCGGTCCCGGGCGAAATGATAAAGATAAGCATTCCCTTTTGAGAAAAGTTCCATTATTGACATGTTCTATGAAATGGAAAAGTAAATGAAAAAAACAGGTGTGCTGTTTCAATCTAATTGAAAACACCTTGCATAACGTTAATATTTTTACGGTTATACAAAATTCTTTCGGAGGAAAATACCGGATAAAAGATATCTGGTATACGGTTTGAAAGTATTGTAGCTGACATTTTTTGTCTGCTCTTATTATCAACTTTTTGAAAAAAAATGACAGAATAAGTGCTATATGTTACACTTTATTGAAAGGAAAAATTGTTTGTTTGCATGATTAACGTATACCATTATTTAAATTGGTACGGGAAGAGCATTTTAATATGAACACTATTTATACGAACCGAATCATAATGACATGTATTGCAGTTGCAGCATTCATGTTGAACGTACAGGCGCAGGAACAAGGTGACACAGTTTCAGTTGGCAACACAAAATTTGTATTACTGAGCCATAACCTGATTTCCAATCCAGGTTTTGAAGATGGATTTACCGGATGGACAGACGCTACTCCTTCCGCAGCACAGCTCTCTTCGGCTTATTTTTCACTGACAGAACCCGGTGGCATCGACAACTCTAAATTTCTTGTCGGAACAACAAATTCCAGTTCTGCAGCTGCCGGTTCCATCGGTACAGGATGGAGCATTGAACCGGATAAGACCTATTATTTTTCCTATAATGTAAAGTACCTGAATGCCTCAACTGCTGCAGTCCCCGAAGTGTGGCTGAAAGTATCACTGACAAATGATCCAACCAGCAATGCGGAACCTTCAATTCTTATTGACACCACAACAGTGAATGGCGGTGGGGTATGGACAAAAAATGCGGTAGGGTTTACAAACACATTCCCATACAACAACATCGTGGCGCGTTTTCGCTGGTTGAACAACAGGTTTGGGTTTGATAATTTTGCGCTTCACGAGGCATATGAAATACCGGATAGTGCAGGGCTGCAATCCACCATTCAACAGGCACAGGATTTATACGATGCATCATCAGCGGGAGCACAGGACCTGCAGGATGCAATTACATCTGCAGAGGGTCTGCTGACCAGTACTTCCGCTATTGAAGTACGGCTTGCCATTTCAAATCTGAAAGATGCCATGTTTAACTTTAAACTGGCAAATGCAAGCTCATCAGAACCATTGGACATGACAAGTATCATCATCAACCCGAGCTTCGAGTCCGGGTTTACCGGATGGACAAATGACGGTTTCGCCACACAATCCAATACTGTATTTCCGGCAAAAGACGGTACTTTATACGCTGAGAAATGGGTAAATAGAGGCACCAGGGTACCCGATGTGAGTGTGCAACAACTATTAAATGATATACCCAATGGCCATTACACAATGTCTGCCAATTGCGGAAATATTCAACAAACCGGATCCGGAAGTTCAACGAACGTCGGTAATGCTCAAACAGGTGCGTCACTTTTCGCCGGAGATTATGCCATGACAGCAGATACGATAAAACTTCGTTCTGTAAGTTTCTTCGTGTTTGATAATCAGGTTACGATTGGTTTTAAAACTCAAAACGCTACCGGAAACTGGGTTACCTGTGATAATTTCCGTTTGGTATATAAAGGTTATGATGTAGATGCTATCAAATCCTATTTACAAATACAGGTTGACACAGCCCATGTATTGTTGAGCGCAAAGATGCAGAACAACGTGCGAGCCGAACTTGTTGCATCGGTTAACCTCTCGGAACAGGCCATCGCGGATCAAAATATAACAAAGGATTCCTTGTCGAATATTATTTTAAACATACAAAGTAGTTCAGCCGGGGCAAAAACATCAATCACAGCTTATAACAATTTGCATAATGTGATTGATCTGGCTACAACGCTTTATGGCGATGGAAGTGGAAATGAAGCAACTGCATTGCAAACAGCCATTAATGCTGCGACAGCTATTGTTAACGATCTCAATGCTTCACTGACACAGATAGAAACTGCTGCTAAGGGAATGGACAGAGCAATCCTTGTGTATCGTTTAGCCAATGCCACAGGAGCTGCTCCTGTTGTAGTAACTAATCCAATGTGTCTTCGTGGTGCAACAAAAGCATTTGGCCGCAGCACAATTACAGGATTTGCTGTTTCTGGCTTGCTGGAACACGGTTTCTGCTGGAGTACCAGTCCGAACCCTACAGTACTGGACAACCGTACAACCAGCTACTTTTCACACAACGGTTATATCTACAGGATGGAAAATCTGACGCCATCTACCGTGTATTATGTTCGTGCATACGCCATGACCAAAGGCTATGCAGTGGGCTACGGTGATGTGGTTAAAGTGATAACCATACCAAAAGGTACCGCAACATACTGGTATAATTATGGCGGTCCGGAAGATGCAGACGCACGTATTGCAGCTGCGTTGGAAGAAGCCACTGACTACCGGAATAATCTGACAAGCATCAAGGGTTTACATATTACCTGTTCTTATGGCTCAGGCACTCCGACTGCAGACTGCAGTTACGGTGGATCGATGAGAATTGGTCCTAATTCAGCCTATCAGCGTACAGGCACCGTTTTACACGAAATGGAACATGCCATGGGCGTAGGTACACATTGGATGTGGTATGGACCTAATTCTGTATTGAGATCAAATGGATCAAGAGGTTTATGGCTTGGCGACCGGGCGAATAATGTAGTCCGTTTCCTGGAAAACAGTAATGCAGGCACTGTTACGGGCGATGCAGTCCATATGTGGTCTACAGGCTTTGCTTCACCGCTGAATTACGGGATTAACGGGGCACAGGAAGATGACGGTTCTGAATTGTTATACACTGCAAATTCTTTGTTAATACAGGCACTTTGCGAAGATGGTCTTATTCCTACCAGTGGCTTTAGCCTACCTGCATATACGCTTGATACGGAAGATACCATTAAATATTATGTGAAGAACGAAAATGCACAGACCGGACGTGACGATGCTTTTGTGGTACTGGATGGATCCGGAAATCTGGCAAATCGTATCATGACTTCAGCTCAGGCCTTAGCTAACGACAGTGCAGCATGGAACATCGACTTTAATCCTGTTAACTGCTACTACACTATTAAGAATGTGGCTACCGGCAGGTATTTTACATACCGGTCAACAGGTTCTAACGGTATCTCAACAGTCTCAAGATCACAACCCTATAGTGCCGATTATTTTCAACTGATGGAAGCACGCGTGGAAACTAAAGTTGGTGACCTTACAAAAAAAGGTTACTGGATTATTCATCCCGAAGCTAAAAGTTCTCCTGCCTGTTTGACCGCCATTGCCAGCGAAATAACTTCTACAAGTGGGTTCAATATTGCAAACACATCTACAACGCAACGCTGGCTACTTCTGTCTTCAGGTGAAGTTGAACAGCTTAATCAGACCACTCCTGTAACCGATGTAGAGGCAGACCAGAAGTCAGATATTTGGGTATATTCTGAAAACCAGAATCTACATATCGAAAATATCATTCCGGGTTCTGATGTCATCGTCTTTGATATATCAGGCGCTGTGAGGTTGCGTACGCATGAGCTTGTTACTTCCTTTACTCATAAAATGCCTGAAGGCATATATTTTGTTGCCATTAGATCCGATAGAATACAGCAAGTAAAAAAAGTGATTGTGAAATAGAAAAAGTATTCTTGCTCATAAAGGCGAAGAAATAATACACCTGAAAAGGCTGTTCCAAAATTAATTTTGAGACAGCCTTTTTTTGTCTCAATTCCGGATACATCATAATTAAAGAACTGTCCATTTTTATCAGCTCAACAGACATTGTAAGTCTACTCTTTTCAATTCCTCTTAAAAGATTCCGGGATTAATTTTTAAATTTATCCTTCCAAAAACTCTTTTATGAAAAAATCAAAGGTTGCGGTTGTTACAGGTGGTGCACAAGGCATAGGGAAAGCTATCTGTGAAGCATTCAAAGAACATGGCATTACAGTTTGTACTATAGACTTACAGGAAAATGATTATTATGTCGGGAACATTGCTGATGAAACTGTTCTCAGAACATTTGCTGCAAAAGTTATCTCTGATTATGGCAAGATTGACTATCTCATCAACAATGCCTGCCTGACCAAAGGCGGTTTAAACAGTTGCAGCTACAGCGATTTTAATTATGTGCTGCGGATTGGGGTTTCAGCCCCGTTTTTGTTAACACAGTTGTTTATGGATCATTTAAATCCGGATGCCAGCATCGTAAACATCTCTTCCACCCGGCACCTGATGAGCCAGGCTGACACCGAAAGCTATACCGCTGCGAAGGGTGGAATCACTGCGTTGACCCATGCGATGGCTGTTACACTTGCCGGGAAAGCACGGGTGAATGCTGTTTCTCCGGGATGGATTGATACCACCAATACAGAATACAAAGGGTCTAATGCAGAACAGCATCCCGCAGGCCGTGTGGGTAATCCCTCTGATATTGTAAATGCGGTTATGTTTTTATGCGATACTAAAAGCAGTTTTATCACAGGTCAAAACCTAACAGTAGATGGCGGTATGACCAAACTTATGATTTACCATAACGATAAGGGTTGGACGTATAATCCGGAATAATTATTTAAAAAGAAAACCCCGCCTGGGAACGGCGGGGCTATACTTTTCATTCAAACGTAAGGTAATTTTCTATGATGCTGTAAAGATACGGTGTTCCATTGTAATAAAAATCACTGTTTTCAGTGAAACTGCATCTAACTGAAAACCGTTAGAAATCACCAAACTGTTTTAAAACAGCTCCATAGAACTTAAATCAAAACGCCAACATTTTAAGGAATTACAACTTTTTACTTAACTTTACTGACCACTTGAATAAGTTGAATTAAATTACGACCATGAAAAACAAAATTTACCTCACAGCATTTTTTATGCTCTTCTGTTTCTTTATTACCTTATCAGCATTTAATGAACATGCATCACCAAATACAGTTGAAACAGATCCCGGCACACTCGTCTTAAAACATTCGTATACATTTGAAGATGGCACAGCCAAAGATCTGGTAGGAAATGCTGATGGGACATTAGTGGGTGAAAAGATTAAAATTGAAAATGGTAAATGCACGGTATCCGGTGCAGCATCGCCCACAGATGGATATCTGTCCTTTGACGCTAAAAAAATCGCTTTAAATACGTATAGCGCAATAACCCTGGAAATATATATAGAGACCGGTATTGATTTTAATGCAAAATATACGCAGCTTGCCTATTTTGGTTCATCTACCAATGGTTATAGCAGTTTATGGATACAACCAACCATGCCAGCTCCTGAAACCCGTATATCTACATATAATGATAATGCCCTGACAAATTATACCACTGTGTATATAAATGGGATTGATTTGGATGATGGGAATAAACACCATATTGTTGGAATTTTAAGTCCAGACTCCCTATTGTATTTTCTGGACGGAGAGTTTCTCGGTAGTTCAGTAACAAATGAGAATTTCATTAGTACCTTATCTACGGAATTAGCACAACTTTTTAAGGGACCTGATGTTTGGCCGGATGCAAACTATAATGGATCAATTGATGAATTCAATATTTACGAAGGGAATATGGACAGAGCAACAATCAGAACAAATGCAGTTTCCTATTTGGGTAATCCTGTAAAAGTATGTTATGTAAGTGCTAACCGGCAGATGGCCGAAACAGCAAGCCCTGTAGATCAGGATCCAATCATTAGAATGTTGAAGGATGATCCAAAATTTATGACCTCCGTTTATATTATAGAAGATAATGTAGATATTGATCTCAGCAGATTTGATATTGCGATAGTTCAGGAAAGCATATTATCGGGGAATGATATACTTAAGCCAGGAAAATCACTTGGTCTGGCAACTATCCCAATACCATTTATTTACAATAAAACTTACGCCTTTCGCGATGGAAGAGCACTCGAAACTGGCGGTGGAATTTCAAGTACGGTCAGCGGATTATCAATTTATGTCGATCCGAATGATCAGTTTAATCCTCTGTTTAATGGAATTTCGTTTTCGGACAACTCAATCAGGATCTTCAATTCAGCAGCTGCAGATGATGGGTCTGATGGAACTAAGTCGTTTACGTATACACAAAGTCTTACGATGAGTGGGACCAATACACCGCTGGCAACTGATGGGTCATTTACGGCTGATGATTCAACCATATTTCTGAATGATATCCCTTCAGGAACAACCCTCGGCGACCAGACTACGCAAGCCAGAATGATTGCCTTTGGAATGAATTTTGGAACCATATGTAAAGACTATGGGACAAACCTTACTCACGATGGACTTACTCTATGGCGAAATGCAGTTTATTCACTGGCAGGACTTCAAATTCCGGTTTTTAGTGTTGATTTGAAAGAAAACCATTGCACTTCTCCTGTAAAAATCTATCCAACCATTTCTTCCGGCTCATTCAATGTGAAGTTTCATGCAGGTTTAGGCATGGTAAGCATATTTAATTTATCAGGGGAAAAAATTCAGGAATTTGTGGCCGAATCAGATAACGTGCAATTCAACATCAATGGAACACCGGGTGTATATATTGTAAAAATTGATTCTCAAAACAGAATCCAGACTTTCAAAGTCATAAAAACGGATTGATTATAAAGGAAAGCAGCAACAGCTACCTTATTCATATTTATTTTCCGCTGGTACTGACTGTACCTGATACACCAAGCATTTGCAGTAAAAAATCACTCCTGTCAGTGGCATGCAGCTCATTGAGGTCATCTGCCATAACAAATCCGGGATCTTCATTTTGCAAATACTGCAGATCCTTATTAAAGGATGTTTCGTCACGAAGAAGAAGATCCAAGGTTAAGCGATAAGTCCTGTATTGCTCCGGATTTTGGTTCTCCGGCTTTGTGTCCCGGTATTCCCGGTCCACCCTATTTCTGTACTCCGCGTATAACTGCCTTGCAGAATCGGGTTTATGGTTTAATTCCAAAGCAACGCCATAATACAGATATCCCTTGTCATCATCCGGTCTGATTTGGATCAGCTCACCCAACGTTGTTTCAGCTTTGGGAAAGTTCTGAAGTTCGAGATAAAGCTTAGCCTGGTTATAATAAAAGATATAATGTTTTTTGCGATAGGATTTCGCCTTTTCCAGAAGCTCAATTGCTTTTTCCTTTGCTTCAGTATCATTTACGCCCTTATGTGCACCATACACTATATTCAGGGCTCTGTCATTCAGATAGTCACTGTAAGCATATTTAAAAAGATAATACGATGGATACAATAATATCAGAACGGTTATTCCAATGAATTTCAAATTCTTTTTAAGCTCTTTGTTCATTTAATTGCCGGTTTTCTTTAAGCCTTCGTAAAGGGTAAATATATTCAATTTTCATTTCATTACACCTAAAAACTGCATCACTTTATCATTGAACCCTTCCGGATTTTCCAGGTTACTTACATGCCCGGCACCGGGAACAATCTCCTGTTTGGCCAACGGTATTAAATCTACAATTTTACGATGCTTGTGTGCATCTACACTTCCAGTTAAAACAAGAACCGGAACCGTGATATTCTGGTTTCTGATCATCTCTTCATCCTCCTTTCCGTACAAAACACGCGCTTCCACATGCGTTGGCTGCCACTGGCTCCAGCGATAGATCATATCCCATAACTTCGGCTCGATGGATTTAGCATTTGGCCCACCGGAATTGACCAGACCATCCAGCCAGTTAAATTTATGTTCTATTAGTCCTCCCTCAATATATTCTCTTATTTTTCTCTTTTCTTTTACAATAGTTTCTTTAGTCCAGGGTTCATCCGGTCCCGGAGAACTTCGCAAATCACCGCTGGCAAGAGTTACAGATAAAAGTCGGTTCTGATACTTTGCAATCATATCGGTAGCAATGAATCCTCCCATGGATAAGCCCACAACATGTGCTTTATCGATTTTCAGATAATCCATCAAGGCCACAAGATCCTCCACATGTAAAAACTGTTGTCCTTCAACCTGCGAAGCTGAACGGCCGTAACCCCGTACATCGTATACTATTGTGCGAAAATATTTCGCAAATACTCCAAACTGAGGATCCCATTCCGTATGATCAAACGAATGGCCATGAATAAATATAAGTGGCTCTCCAGATCCGGCTTCCTGGTAATACAACCGGGTTCCGTTCACGCCGGCATATCCCGTTTTTACAGAATCCGGCAACTGTGCAGTCTGAATAATATTGCGGATCCAGAACGACAGCACCGGAACCGCTAATTCGGCATCCTTGTCGTGTTGCTGACTGACAGGATTTAGCCGGAACATAAACAAACCAACAATATGATTTATAGTATCTGTCCAGCAACACGCCTTTGCATGTTGACTTAAAGCATCAGAATCCCTGTCATGAAGATTCTTAATGCTCACCATTCCATTATTATAAAGCGTTGCAATACGTTGAAATAAGCTATCCTGTTTTATAGAATCGCTATTCAACAGCACACTGGTTTGAGCAGAAATGGAGTTTTTATTTAATGGAGTAAACGCTTTCACGTAATCATCAAATTGTTCTTTAAGGGCAGTATCTGCTCCGAATACTTTTTTCAGCAGTACCATATCATCCCCAGTCACATATAGTGCACCGGAGCTTATATTCCCCTGATTCATCCATGCATTGATCAGAGTATCCAATGGCGAAAAATCATAATTCCGGGTAGTTACTGAAGGATCAGCAACTACCGTTTTGCAACTCTGAGAAACGATGGGTAAAAGAAGAATACAGACGAATACCTTAAAAACATTGTGAATATTCATGGATCAAAAATAAACCATAAAAGCCTGCCATACAAACCGGCTGTCACATTTTAAATGTTTCACTTGTGACCCGGTAATAACAGGCATCCTCAATACCATGACACGGAGCCATTTTCCAGTACGTCATGCCCATTTTTTCCAATACACGTATGGAAGCTTTATTAGCGAGCGCAGCACGACCTATGATTTCTGCCATTTTTAGTTGATTAAAACCATATTCCAGGGTGCTCTTTGCCGCCTCTGTGGCATACCCCTTTCCCCACTCATTCTTAAAAAACCGGAATCCGACATCAATCATATTCTCCTCATTCAGTTTAAGCCCGCACCAACCCAGAAATTCATGTGTCGATTTGAGGATCACCGCCCATCGGCCAAATCCGTTTTTTCTATAATCATCATAATTCCGAATAAATTCTTCGGCTTCGGTCACATTTCCAAAAGACGAATCACCGGTGTATCGTAAAACTTCCGGATCAGAATTTAACAGGTAAAACGCTTCTGCATCCTCTAGTTGGAACTCCCTGAGGATAAGCCTCGAAGTTTCTTTAACAGGTGTTGGTGTCATAACAAATTATCAGGATTCTGCTTTAATAACATCGTTGTAGAACGTTTGTTTATTGGCTGAAAATCCGATTATCAGGGCCGGAATAGTCCAGACGATGCCATTAGTCAGCATAATTCCGATATGGTTTAACGATCCTTCGAAGAAGAAAAAGAAGCCTAGGTTCAGCGACAAATGAAATAATGAAGCCACTAAGATATTGTAGGATGTTCCCCGTAACATCCACGTCACAACCACTGATGATGATACCGTAAACAACAGGAACGACAACATAAAAGCCACTCCGTTTGCATAGAGTTGAGCATGCCACAGCCCCCAGAATATACCGGTAAATATTCCCGATAATAAAACCGAAAATTTCTTTTCAAAATAAGGTTGTAAAAATCCTCTCCATCCTATCTCTTCACCAACAGCTCCAAGAATCATTCCCGGAAGCACAGGCCAAAGTGCACTCAACCGGTGTTTGGTAATAATCATTGGGAAATCCATCATATTGCCGATCAGGTATACCTTAAACAGGATCAAAAAAGGTAAAATAAAAGCGAGTACCATTTTATAGATGTTCCATGGATCTGCCTTGAAATTCAACGTAAAACTGATGTCGCGAAAAATTAAGGATAAAAGTAAAAATGCCAGTACAGGGGCAAGCTGAGGCAGCATTACAAACGAATAATTGAGGGAAAGAATCTCCTGTAAACCGCCAAATACAAGCGTAACAGTAAAAACTAAGAGAATAAAAACCAATACTCTTCCACTAAACTTCTTCATCCCTTTATTTTAAAATCAGTGCATAATTACGAAATAATCATTACATATCCCCAATCATATTTATTTTTTTATATATGTTAAACTACTTAAATTTATAACCACCATTTGGATTTATTCGTTTAAGTAATAAATTGCATGGTCTTTGCTTAACTTTGTTATGATATGAGCAAATACATAATCATATTTCTTTTCATTGTATCTGGTCTGTTCCCGGCATTTTCCGAGAGCAAAGCTACTGCAATGGCCGATATTCCGCCTGCTACTGTTCCACAGAAAGACACCATTTACATGAAAATTCTACCACAGATTGATGTTTACCCGCGTCCGGTTTTCAAAAATAACAGGCAGCGCAGATTATATAACCGTTTGATCAGGGATGTCAGGATTACTTTACCTTATGCTAAACAGGCAGCAAATATCCTGGACAATGTTAACGATTCCCTGCAGAACATTAAAGGCGAAAAGGCCAGGAAAGAGTATCTTAAAAGTGTGGAGAAAGATCTGTTTTCAGAATTTGAGCAGCCATTAAGAAAACTCACTTTTTCACAAGGCAGACTTTTGATTAAGCTTGTTGACCGTGAATGTCAGCAAAATTCTTTCGAACTTGTTAAATTATACAGAGGCGGGTTCTCTGCATTCTTCTGGCAGGGTATTGCACGTATTTTTGGCGCGAACCTTAAAGCCGAATACGACGCAAAGGGTGAAGATCTTCAAACGGAGCAGGTAGTCAGAATGGTTGAGCTAGGCCTTCTGTAATTAGTTAACCAGGTGTTTTAAGCGACCTATCAGCTCGTTGCCCAGTGCTTCCTTTTTAACCATATGTTCCTTTATGGCGGCAACCGCTTCATGTTGTTCAAAATCGCCCCGAACCTGTTCAAAATCTATCTTTCTGTTAAAGTCATCCCCGTCGGCACCAAAACCGGTTTGCTTGGATAGGGTAAATTCTTTCCGGGCATCCTCGTATAACATTTTATCCAAACCTATCACACTATCTTTCCAACGTTCCACAATACGGACCACATCAGTTGCAGTAAATTTATCGTAACTCTTTTTCTCCTCCTGTTCCAGAATATCCATTGCCCAGGTCCATTCGATATCGTAATATTTCTTATGCAGGAATTTAAAGGTCTTATTAACCTCTTTCAAACTCTTAATAGCGCCGTTTTCAATCCGGTCCAAAAGATCATTAATGGCTTCCTGTGGTGCTATTAGTCCGGCCAGATCAATCCATTCGCCTTTGCCAAGTTCTTCATCCGGTTTTAAACGCTTACAGATTTCCTCATCGGAACCGAATTGCAGATTTTCAAGCCTTTTGATAATAGAGTTTCCCAAAAATTTATTGATCCCGATCTGATACAGTTCAATCCCACGCAACAATGATTTTTTTTCTATTACCACATTATGAAAGGTATATTGTTCTGCCCGCTCGCCTGAAATTTCAAATAAATGTTTCAGAATCACACGGCCTGCAATCATTTTACGAATGGTAAAAGGACTCAACAGGTTGAAATTGATATAATCCAGCTTAACCGGATCCTGACGTCGGTCCCTCCGGGGCCATTTTTGTGCATCCCGAATAGTACCAACACTTTTCAGGTTAATAGCCGGAACCAAAACGCTCTCATCCTTATTTTCTATCATGTAAGAAAAAGGAAGATCGCTGGTATCGGAATTTTTATAATGCCTTCCCATAACCAGTGTAAACGGCCCTACTTTAGCTGGCCAAAGCAGATATGAATCACTGGTTGTTTTTGCACCCCGCTCCATAATGCCCTGATGAATAGGCCCCAGCTTGTACATATGGTTACTCTGGTTTGAGCCACTACCTGCATTACAAAACGAGAAGTATCCTGCAATTAATAAGGTTGATTTATGGTGTGTCACCGTAAATGGTGCAGCGAAGATAGAGCAGGCTTCACCATGATAGCCTTCAAAATTGGAGAAAAACAGTGAATTCTCTGCCGAATAATGTTTACCCATTTTACATCCCTGCCCTACAAAGCAACTTTCAAGGATCACCGACTCGGCAATTTTTGATCCTGACGACACAATGCTGTCCTCAATCTTTATTCCGCAACCGAGAAATACAGGATCGTGTTCGTTACTGTTAATACTGGCATTTTTTATAAAACTTACGCCCTCAATCACTGCACTGTCACCAATCCGCACATTCCTTAAAAACTGACAGTTTCTTATACTGGCCGATTTCCCAATGGTGCCCATGTCCGAAGTTACCGACTCTGCGTACTCATCTATCATCTGATACAACCGCTCAATGAGTTTCGGGCGATAACGGTAAAGTGCAATTATATAGGCCAAATGAGCAGAGAGGTAGTCAAACACAGGAACCTCGCGTCCACCGGTTTCGTTCAACACCTTAGCGTGAACACCGTTTCCAAATGAGGACTTCTCCGTAACCTCTATGATATCTACATTTTCAATCACCGTTTCATCGCCGATGTTGTAATTGGCAATATGATTCCTGATCTTATGGATATAAACATTATCACCTATGATACAATTATGTAAAAAAGCACCTGAAACGGACGAAGGTCTCCTGATACCACTGGAAAACAGATGATCTTTTTCCAGTACACCTATTTTTATTTTACCCGAGAATTGTGTTTTTTTAATCCGGTTCGGATTAAAACCATCTTTTACCATGACAAGATCCCAATCTTCACACTGGCAATCATGGCCTTCAAGTATTTCTATCTCAGAAGGATGTAGATTTCTATAGTTCATAGAGTCTGTTTAACCAAAAACGGAATTTAGTAAATTTTATTTCCCTTTGGATCCCAACAACTTAACCGTTTTTTTGTTTTTATTGTAGTAACAAAGATATAACCTTAGTAATTATGATTAAAAAAATTTTACTTATTCTCGCCATAATTATAGCCGGAGTGGTTATTTGGCTGGCGGTTATAGATGGTTCGTACCATGTGAAACGGACTGTTAAAGTTGATGTTCCTGTATCAAAAGCCTTTACATTTATTGCAGATTATAAAAACTGGAAAGACTGGTCGCCATGGCTGATCATGGAGAAAGATGCAGAAATGAACTATACCGGCGAGCCGGGAACACTGAATCATGGTTATTCCTGGAAAGGGAAACTCACAGGATCAGGCGAAATGACCACAACGAAACTGATACCTAATGAACTTATCGAAGAAGGATTGAATTTTAAAGAACCGTTCCCGTCAAATTCAGATGTATACTGGACATTCAAGGGTGATTCAACAGAAGCTGAGATCACCTGGGGCATGAAAGGGAAGATGCCATTCCTTTTTAAATTTATGGCTAAGCAGATGGAGCCAATGATAGGGATGGATTATGAAAGAGGCCTGAGCATGCTAAAGGAAAAACTGGAAACAGGGAAAGTAAGTTCTGAAGTGAACGTTCTGGGGGTAGAAAATGTGGATCAGCAGAATTATATAGGTATTGAAGGAGAACTTGAATTTGAAGCCCTGGATACATTTATGAATAATGCCTATATCCGGTTGGCCGATGTGATTAATCAGCATCCAAAGCTGGAAGTTGCAGGACATCCTCTCAGCATTTACAATGACTTTGGGATGGATGGTGGCCCGGTAAATATTATTGCAGCGATTCCGGTTCAGGGCGAGATAACTGAAATGGATGGCATTGTTTCGGGGATGCTTCCTGCAGGAAAAGCACTGAAAGTGCAGCACCTTGGGAAATATGAAAATACAGGCAACGCCTGGTCTGCGGCCTTTAGTTACATTCGTTATAACAAAATGAAGGCAGATAACTCAAAACAGGCATTCGAAATCTACACCACTGATCCGATGATGGAACCGGATCAGGACAAATGGGAAACTATTGTTTATGTACCTTTAAAGTAATGCGATAAAATATGAATCAGGATTTCATTTTTGGGATCCTGATTTTTTTTTTAGAATCCGGCCTTTTTATTGATCTCTGCTATCAGAAACCGGCTCATCTTATACAGATAACGTTTGGTTTTATAAGCAACCACCCAGTTTATGCCGCGCATGGCATTGGAGACAAATACTTCGTCCGAGGTTAGCAAATCTTCAGGCACAAGGCTGTTGCTTTCCTTCAACTCTATATTTTGTTCTGATGCTATTTCCAGGATTACACGGCGCATTACGCCATCCACGCAACCTGTTTTTAACGAAGGCGTAATCAATTTATTCGCCTTGTAAATAAATACATTCGAAGACAAAGCCTCCACCAGCACGTTGTTTTCATTTAGAATCAATATGTCATCTAACTTTCGCCGCTGCATATTAATGCCCGCAAGAACAAGCAAGGCCGCACTGCTGTTTTTAAAATTTCCAAGTTCTGACGAAGATTTGAAATGCTCCTCGTAAGTATCCACAAATAAACCTTTATCGTTCAGTGTAAATTTGTTATCTGCTACCGAATCAACTTCAATCAGAAAATCGACTTCGTTCGTAAGGGGAGCATATTTACCGCCTTCTTTTCTGAACACGGAAATACGAATGCTGTTCCCGTTAAAAAGTTTGTCTGCTTTTATCAGCCTTTCTGCCGACTCTCTCAATAATGAACTATTAACCATTCCCGGAACCATCCGCATAACATCCATTCCGCGAAACAAACGTTCGTAATGGTAATCAAAAAACGGGATGGTTGTGCCCCGGCTGCGCATGGTTTCAAACAATCCGTCTCCATAACGGAATGCACGGTTTTTTATACCTACCGTAAATTCTTTGGCTGGATATAAATCACCGTTAAAACATATGTGTCTTATCATGCCCTGTGTTCATCTAAAATTTCCTGGCACACCGGAAGCAGATCAGCATTTGTGGATATTTTTATGCAGCGCAATTTCGATTTCTGTCCCGCCTGCATGTCACGCTCACTGTCACCTATCATGTACGATTGTGTTCTGTCGATCCGAAAACGCGAAATAGCCTTTTCAATATTCAGGTTCCCTGGTTTACGACACAGGCAACGTTGTATATCGCTGTGATGCGGACAGTAATAAATTTCGGTTAGTGAAACACCGAACTTCTTAAGCTGGTTACGCATTTCAAGATGTACCTTTTCCACGTCAGAAATGGTATATTCGCCTTTAGCTACGCCACCTTGATTTGTGATCACTATAATTAAAAATCCGACATCCTGTAGCAATTTCAGGCCTTCTCCAACACCGGGATTCAGTTTAAAATCCTCTGGTTTGTAGATATAATAATGGCCAACATCGCTGTTTATTGTTCCGTCCCTGTCAATAAATATCGCCTTCCTCATTGTCCTTATTAAAAGGGGTTCAATTTCGAAATAAAATCAAAAATGCTCCCTGGATGTATTAATACCGGAAATATAAATCCGTACACCGCACCCCAAAAATGGGCATCATGCCCCACATTATCAATGTTTTTTCTGCTCATGTAATATGAATAGTAAAGGTAACCCGCACCGAAAATAATTCCCGGAATCGGAATGATTCCAAAAAAATACAACAGGTTCCACGGATCATAAAAAATATTGGCAAACACAACTGCCGACACAGCTCCTGATGCCCCAATAGCCGTATAATATGGATTGTCCTTATGCTTTTTATAGGAAACCGCCGAAGAAACCGGAAGCGCTGTAACGTATAACAGAGTAAATAAAAATGTACCGTTCAACAGATGTGCATTGTTACTTAACTGATTTTCCAGTGAATTAGCAAACATATACAACACAAACATATTTACACCCAAATGCATCCAGTCTGCATGAACCAAACCATGGCTGAACACCCTGTAATATTCCCTGTGATAATTAATTTTATGCGGATTGAACGACAGTTTATTCAACAACACATTATCTCTGAATCCCTGGGCAGATACAAGAGCGGTTAACACAATTATTCCTATCAGCATCATACCAACACTCCCTTTTTAGTCAGTCCACACTCCTGCCACTGTCCGTCGATAAATTCTACCACACCAGCTATTCCGGCCTCAGTCAGAGCTTCAGCAGCTTCGGTAAATGCCAGATCTATGTTTTCCGGATCGTGCGTATCGCTGTTTATAGTGACCCTGATATTCTTATCTGCCAGTAATTTAAAGAATGACTGGTGCGGATAAAAGAATCCCAGTTTCCGGTAAGATTTAGTATTAATTTCAACAATCAAATCCTTTTGGCTGGCAACATCCAATAGCTGTCCTACCAGATCTTTATACCATATCTCATTCACATTGTGATATCTTGATCCATGCTGATACATTTTATCAATATGACCAACAATATCGAAACCATTATGCTCCATCATCTCACAGGAAACTTCCGTGTACCGCCTGGCGAATTTCCGGATATCTCCGTTAAAAATCGTTTTGATACCAAGATCGAACCATTCTACCGGACCATCAACAGACCATGGTGTTCCGTCAGGTAGATAATCGAGATAATGAACAGATGCTATCAGGTAATCAGTTGGTAAAGCCTTTATAAGTTTACTTTGCGGACCAAACATTCCGGGAATATAATCCACCTCCATTCCCAGTAAGATCTCTATCTTATGACAGTATTTTTCTCTGAGTGTCAAAACCTCATTGATATAAAGAGGTATATCGGACGCTCTCATATTCCAATCCGAATGATAAGGCACAGGAGAATGTGATGAAAATCCAAGTTTTGTGAAATCTGACCTCACGGCAGCTTTCACAAACTCCTTTGCATCCGCTCTTCCATCACAATACTGCGTATGACAATGATAATTGGTCCAAAGCATAATCTGCACTTTAGAATTCCTCTCAAATATAACAATCCTGTACTATTCAGCCAATAATTAAAGTTGCTTTTATGTTGTATTACATTTAAAAGTTACGCACAAAAAAACCCACAACACATGCTGCGGGTTCTAATTGGCTATATCTTATCTGTTTAAGCATCTGCATCAAGACAGGCGTTGTAAATTCCCTCGAACATGGTTTTGATATCGCTTGCCGCAACAGCAGAAAATGCGATACGTAAAATATCGCCCAGAGCAATCAGACCAATGCTGTATTTTTCAATCAGAATCTGCCTTACTTTATCAGCTTCCATTCCTTCGCGCAACTTTACGCACATAAAATAACCGGAATTGAAAGGCAGGGCACTAAAATATGTCTTATACTTTTCTTCATTTAACGCTTCTTTTACTGCATCGTAACGCGCTTTCATGATGTCATATTTGCGATCTTTCTCCGTCTGATAATCCGGAGATTCAAACGCATGCAGCAATAACGACTGTGAAATATTTGCGGCATTGGAAATGTTACCCCTCACAGCTCCGGCAGTTTTTGATTCCAAAGCACTATAAATGGCATCATCAGCTCCTTTGAACCCATAAGAGATGAATCCTACACGAAATCCCCATACATAATCTTCCTTTGTCGGCCCATCTACTTTAACTGCCAGCACATTTTCGTGCATATCAGCCAGCTCCGAAAATATTGATTCTGTTGCCACACCATCCTCATAGACCAGTCCGAAATAAGCATCATCCATAACAGCAACGATTTTCTTACCGGCTTCTGCAGCTTCGCTTACGGCAGCAACTATGGCCTTCATTTCGGCAAATGTTGGTGTATAACCGGTCGGGTTATTCGGAAAGTTCAGAATAACGATCTTTTTGTCTCCACCTGACAGCAGTTGCTCTTTCAAAGCTTCAACATCAAATCCCTTATCTTTAAAAGTATTGAATTTAACCAGCTTTGCACCGTATGCATTGGTCAGGATCAGGTTATAATTACCCCAGAATAAATCCGGAACAATTACCTCATCACCGTCATTTACAAACATGTAACCCATCATGCTGATCCCATGAGTCAGCGCATTGGTTACAACCGGAAGGCTGATATTTTTTCCCTTTAGACCCGGATTTTTGTCATAAATCATCTCCTTCCATTTCTTTCGGATATCAGGACGACCAAAACTTGGAGCATAGGGAAAAACCAATGAAGGATCAAGATTAATGTTCTTTTCGATGGATGGCAGACGCATCGGACTGTTATCGTCCTCGATGGCAGCACCAATTGTTGCATTAATCTTAGTTCCCTTGGCTTCAGCAGTCTGCCCCAGGATTCCTTTCTTAGGGAAGAAAATATTTTTCCCTTTTTCCGATAACAAGTCGAAAACGACAGGGCTTTTTGCCTGAATAATGTCGTTTAATTCTTTGGCTTGTGGATTCATAAATGCGGTTTTAATTGATTGAATGATTTTATCCAGGTTAGTTTTAAACCTGTTGCAAAAATAGATGATTTAGTAAACTTCTGCAATATAAATAATGGAAGTAAAGCTCAATCTTACAGAAATTTATTACACATGAAAAAATCGGAAAACTACTTTTGACTGCCGGCTACCGCAATAATCAGATCATCAGGGTTCAGCCATGTTTGAGCCAGCGCCTGAAGGGAATCAGAATTTGTTGCATCCATGGTTTCAAGATAGGTTTCAATAAAGTCAAAATTTAATCCGTTTTCCCACAACGACCGGTAAACATCGGTAATGGCAAACGGTCCGTCAAAGCTGCGCATGATTTCACCGCTCAGATAATTTTTAACCATCTGAAGTTCATCGGCCGGAACCGGTTCATTCCGCAGCAACATCATCTCCTTCCTGATCTCTTCCAGTACCTTATCGCGGTATTCGTTAGCCGTTTCTGTAGAAATTCCCATGTAGGACCCTAAAGGCTGATTCACTACATACGAACCAATGCCGTAGGTGTAACCTTTATCCTCACGTATATTCCGCATAAGCCTGCTTCCGAAATATCCCCCCAATACACCACACAACAACTGAAATGCGGGAAAATCCTTGTCGCCCTTATCCATAATGTGACGACCAGCCTTTATAGCCGACTGAACGCCATCTTTAAGTACTAACCTTACGCCCGGCTTTTCCGGTTCTGCTACATATTCAGGTGATCGGGTTAAAGGTGTTGATCCGTTCCAGCCTACACATAAATACTTGTCAATAATGCTGATCACATTATCATCCACTTTTCCTGAAACAAACAGAGTGCATTTATTGGAAGAATAGTGAGAATTATAAAAATTCTGAAGATGGGCGGTATTAACCTTATCAAAATCTTCTTCTTCTGCTTGCTGTGCATAGGGATGATTCTCGCCCCAAAGTCTTTTACTGAATGCTTTGGCAGCCAAAAGTTTTACTTTTTGCCGGTTTACGAGAAATTCCTGCTTTCTGTTTTCAAGCGTCACCTCAAATTCCTTTTCCGGAAATGAAGGTTCATGCACAATTGAAGCCAGCAAAGGCATCAGTTTGGGCAAATGTTTGGTTAATGCATACAGAGAAAGTGTACTATGATGAAATCCGTTGGTAAACTCCAGAAAAGCACCGTGAAAATCAAGCTGATATGCAATATGGCCGCTGTTAAATGAACGCGAACCTTCTTTAAGCAACGTTCCGGTCAGCAAAGAAACCAAAGGCAATGGCTGATGTACCGTGCCTGCTTCGAACACCACATCGATCTTTACAATTTCCTGATCTCCCCGTGAAAATGCGTACAGCTTTATTCCGTTGCTCATTTCATAAATCTGAGGGGCATCAGGCCGGAAAGGTTCAGCCGGTAAAATCAACGGTATTTTTTTGCTGATGTTCATGCGTCTAACGATTCTGAAAGATAATAAAGTACAGATGTATTCTCTTCACGGAACAACTCACGGCTTACCCTTTGAATGTCGTTGATGCTTACGTTACGGTATTTATCGGATTCGTTATTAATCATTCCGGCATCGCCAAGCGTCTCAAACAACGCCAGGTTCATGGCTTTATTCAAATAGTGCGATTCCTCGAACACATGCGAAGATTCAACTTTGTTTTTTACTTTTTGCAATTCTGTTTCATGAACCGGCTCATTCACAATCGTATCCAGTTCCCAGCGAACCCTCTGCTCGGCTTCCTTTATGGTATATTTCGGATTTACTTTCCCTGTTACATAAAACAATCCGGGTTCGATATCGCCACCGATATATGCATTCAGATCCACAAAAACCGGATCGTTTTTTACCAGACGCTCGTAAAGACGCGATGAATTTCCATTGGATAAGATATCTGAAATCAAGTCGGTAGCATGATAATCCCTGTCGGTTCTGCTACACATATGGAATGCCATAAACAAAGCATTCAAAGGCACATCCCGCTTCAATGTCAGTTCACGACGTTCCGTTTGCCGTGGTTCTACCGGTAACATGCGCGGCATTACATCACGACGTTCAATATCCCCGAACCATGTTTCGGCCATCCTAAACGCATGCTCAGCCTTAATATCTCCGGCTATTGACAGCACGGCATTGTTTGGCGCATAATGTGAATAAAAAAATGCTTTTACTTCATCAATACTGGCATCACGAATATGTTCAATAGTTTTACCGATAGTTGGCCACTGATAAGGGTGCACTTTGTAAGCCAGCGGCCTTGAATACAAGGTTACATCGCCATACGGTTGATTCAGGTAACGCTGTTTAAACTCCTCTATTACGACCTGACGCTGTACATCGAGACTTTTAGACGAAAATGCCAGCCCCCTCATCCTGTCTGATTCCAACCAGAATCCGACCTCTGCATTTTGCTTTGGCAATGTCAGGTAATAATTCGTAAAATCGTTGCTGGTCCATGCATTGTTCTCTCCTCCTGCTTGCTGGACCGGTTCATCGTAAACCGGAACCTCAGGTGTTCCACCAAACATAAGGTGTTCAAACAAATGTGCAAATCCGGTACGTTCATGAGACTCATCCTTTGCCCCAACATTGTATAAAAGATTAACAGCCACCATCGGCGAACACGCATCAAAGTGGTGAACAACTTTAAGTCCGTTGCTCAGAATCTTTTTCGAAAACCGGATCATCAGATTTACTTTTTAGATGACTTTGTTGACTTCTTTGCGGCTGCTTTTTTGGTGGTTTTGCCAGCTGTCTTTTTCCCTTTTGAACCGGAATCCTTGATCAGTTCCATGCATTTTTCCAATGTTAATGCCTCAGGATCGGTTCCTCTGGGTATTTTAAAGTTTTTCTTTTTGTATTTAATATACGGACCAAAACGGCCTTTCAGAATCTGAAGATCAGGTTCCTCATCGAAGGTTTTAATCAAACTGTTTTTTTCCTGTTCACGTTTGGCCTCAATAAGCTCTATGGAACGTTCCAACGTAATGGAAAGCGGATCATCTTCTTTCCCAAGCGATACGAATTTGCTTGCATGGCGCACATAAGGGCCAAACCGGCCAACACCAATCACCACTTTTCCACCTTCGAACTCACCAACTTCGCGCGGCAGTTTAAAGAGCTCCAGCGCCTCCTCTAAAGAAATAGAATTGATGCTCTGACCTTTCAACAAACTTGCAAACTGCGGCTTTTCCTCTTCCTCGGCTGTTCCAACCTGAACCATAGGGCCAAAACGGCCAATCTTTACAGAAACCTGCCGTCCCGTTTTTGGATCGGTACCCAGAATACGTTCACCAACTTTGGTTTCAGAACGTTCCTTGCTTTTCTCCACGGTTGGATGAAAATCCTTGTAAAATTCATCAATGGCTTTTGTCCAGTCCAGTTTCCCCTCCGCAATCACATCAAATTCCTTCTCAACCTCAGCGGTAAAGTTGTAATTCATGATGTCGGTGAAATTCTCATCCAGAAAATCGTTCACCACCATACCTATATCTGTCGGGAAAAGCTTTGACTTTTCGTATCCGTAATTTTCCTTTTTGGTTGTTTCTTTTACAGCGCCATTTTTCAGAACCAGCTCTGCGTATTCCCTTGTATCTCCTTCGCGGCTCTCTTTCACCACATATTCCCGGTTCTGAATGGTAGAAATGGTTGGAGCATATGTAGAAGGACGCCCTATGCCCAATTCCTCCAATTTACGAACCAGACTTGCCTCGGTATACCGCGGCGGTTTCTGAGTGAACCTTTCTGTTGCAACAATCTGACTCAGGTCAAGCTTCTGATCCACTTGCACTGCCGGTAATAATCCGTTTTCTTCGGATCCGTTTTCTTCATCATCAAACGACTCAATATACAGCTTAAGAAAACCATCGAACTTAATGACTTCACCCGTAGCGGTAAAATATTCTTCGTGGCTGCTTACATCTATTTTTATGGTTGTTTTTTCCAACTGTGCATCACTCATCTGTGAGGCCACGGTGCGCTTCCATATTAGTTCATAAAGACGCTGCTCCTGCGCCGAACCGCTTATTTCGTGTTGGTTCACATAGGTAGGACGAATAGCTTCGTGCGCTTCCTGAGCTCCTTTTGATTGCGTTGAAAATTTTCTTACCCTGGAATATTCGGAACCAAACTGCTCAATAATCTCACTTTTCGATGTATTGATCGCCAGACTTGATAAATTAACCGAATCGGTACGCATATATGTAATATGACCCGATTCGTATAAGCGTTGCGCAACGGCCATAGTTTGCGAAACAGAATATCCCAGCTTCCTGCTGGCCTCCTGCTGTAAAGTAGAAGTTGTAAATGGCGGAGCCGGTGATTTTTTGGTCGGCCTTTTAGAAATATCTTCAATAACAAAGCTTGCCCCGGCACAGCCCTGTAAAAATGTTGCTGTCTCTTCGGCTGTTTTAAACCGTTTGGATAATTCTGCTTTTAATATGGTATGATCTCCATTTCCATTGGGAACCAGAAATTCAGCAATGACCCGGAATGACGATTGCGGTTCAAACGCTTCTACTTCACGTTCACGTTCCACAATTAATTTGACAGCTACAGACTGTACCCTTCCGGCAGATAAAGATGGCTTTACCTTTCTCCACAGGATTGGCGAAATTTCAAATCCCACAATGCGGTCAAGTACACGGCGTGCCTGCTGCGCATTTACCAGATGCTGGTCTATTTTACGAGGCGTCTGTATGGCATTAAGAATGGCATCCTTAGTTATCTCATGAAAAACAATGCGTTTTGTTTTTTCTTTATCGAGGTTTAAGGCCTCGGCCAAATGCCAGGCAATTGCTTCTCCCTCACGGTCCTCATCCGATGCAAGCCAAACCGTTTTTGCATCGGCTGCCATCTTCTTTAATTCCGTAACAATTTTTTTCTTGTCCGTTGGAATAGTATAATGAGGTTGATAATTATTTTCCAGATCGATACTTAAATCCCTCTTCTTCAGATCACGGATGTGACCGAAGCTGGACTTCACAACGAAATCTTTACCCAAGAACTTTTCTATTGTTTTTGCTTTGGCGGGGGACTCAACGATCACTAAATTTTCAACCATAACCAGATTCAACCTTTTAAAATTTTTGCAAATTAAAGGATTTCAGTTCTTATAAACCAAATGCAATTCAAAGTTTTATCACAGAACCTATACCTTATATCTATAGATATAAAAAAAATTCATGCAATTATCTATGTCAACGAGACAGCTTTTGTACAATTTGAAATCTCACATTTTTTTGTACTTTTATGCATCATCAAAACCTTGAAATTAATGCTTCCATTAGATAAAGATTTACAAAAACCTAAAAACAGCATCAAAGAATTTAAAGAAATTTCACTGCGTGTGCTGAACTATTTTCCTAATGTAATCAGCAATAGTGAAGAGAAAGGAGATTATCTGATTCTATCTTCAAATCAGGCAGGAAACCTAAAATATGTCAGACCAATTAACCGCAGACTTTTTATTACTGAACCTGAAACATTTAGCAATTCTGTTGAACTATTAAATAATGTACTTCTGAAAATAAAGAACAAAGAAGACGTAACTGATGAAGAAAAACTTACTATTGATAAAGTAGTTTATACCATTCAACAATCTATTGGAGCAGGACTTGATTTACTGGTAAATCCAAATAGTGCCAGGAAGCATGTCGGAAACAGATTTGAAGAATTAATACGTGTAGTTTTTACTGAAATTGGAATATCAAATAGTAAAATCGTTTTGCAAATACCTTACGAGACAGATGAAGGAACTAAAACATATAAATGTGAAAACGATCTTGTTATTTCCCCGTATAATGAAGTTAAGTCAACATCGCAATCGCTGGATGAAAAGGAAGTCGTTGTTTCCATCAAAACGACTTCAAAAGATAGGATGGGTAAAATGTTTATCGACAAACTATTGCTTGAACGGTTTGTCAAACATCCGCAGAAAGTCATTGGAATATTCTTAAACGATGTTCAACGAAAAGAAGAAAATAATATCGGATTTACGCTTGTTTCGGGATTATTTATGGTGTATACCGAGTTTCTGACGAAATTGGAAGGTGTATATTATCTTGACCCTCCGCCTTCAGCCCTTAAGTCACCTTACAATGTTTATATAAGTACATTTTCAGAGCTTCTAACCGGTAAATTGAATGAACTTCTAGCCTCTTAACTTTTTTCTTCTGTTATTGGATTCCATTTCATCTTTGGCTCCAAGAATTCTGATAATATGTTCCTGATCAGACAACCTTTCCTTTATAATATTACAGTATTCAAGATTAAGTTCTGTCCCTAACCAACGCCTTTTATAAGCTTCTGCCACAGCATAGGTTGTACCTGAACCACCAAACGGATCCAGTATTAAGCTATCTTGATTTGAAGAAGACAGGATTATTTTTCTAAGTAATTCCACTGGTTTTTGTGTAAGATGAGGATATTTCTCCCACGCACCATTTGAAATGGTCGGTATCTCAAACACATCTTTAGGTTTGGCACCTAAAGGATTGGGCTCCCATACATAATCCTTTTTACCATTTGAATATTGAGAGGTTTCAGCCTGAGTTCTTTTTGGATATTTTAAAGTATGCTCATTATATGGAATCCTTACGTCATCAATATTAAAAATAAAGTCTTTTGACTTTCTAAAATGCAAAATACTTTCGTGTGAACGGCCCCAGTCACTACCAAGGTTTGCTTTGTTCCTGTAAAACCAAACCAGCCATTTACAACCTTTAAATAAATGAGATGCAGACCATTTAATATCTGCCAGTATTTCCGAAAAACCACAAACATAAAGCGATCCCGTTTTTTTCAACACCCGGTGAGCCTCAGATATCCATTCCATACTCCATTCTACATATTCATTTTGAGAAGAAAATGTATCCCACTCTGCCTTTTTAATATTATATGGAGGATCGGCAAAAATCAGATCAACAGAATTAGAATCCAGTTGTTTTAAATACTTTATGGCGTCATAATTATACAGATTCCCATACTGTGCTGAAAAATAAGGTTTTATAGTTTCATCTGCCTTTACAGGCTTATATTGTAGCTCTAACTGTAGCTCTTCTACCAGATTCAACACCTGTCCTTCGGAGTAAACCCGATAATTATTTATCGGATGCCGTATACTTTTAAATTTTCCGCTCTTATCCCATCTTCTAAGGGTTTCAGAACTTACATTAAGTTTTTCAGCAGCCTGACTAATTGACAAATACTTCTCCATATCATTAAACAACCTTATACATCTTTATACAACAAATATATAAATTTTGAACTAAAAAACTCAGATATAAACGTATGATTTTGCATCATTTTATGGCTTTCATATTATCATACAAATCAAAAATAATTGTACGATATTTGTTTTATTTTACAATATTCGTATATTTGTACCGTTATTGTAAAAATTAAAATCAAATGTCTGATCATAAATCAAATCCGAAATACAAACAAATTGTTGAAACGGCACATGATCTCTTCTGGAAATTTGGCATCAAAAGGGTTACCATTGAAGAGATCTGTTCTGAATCAGGAGTTAGCAAAATGACCTTTTACAGATTCTTCCCCAATAAAATTGAACTGGCCAAAGTTGTTATTTCCACCCTTTTTGAAAAAGTTGAAAAGGACTACAAAGCCTTGATGTCACGCGACATTCCTTTTGAAGAAAAGATAAAGGAACAGGTAAGATTGAAGTTCGAAGGCACCGTCAACATAAGTGAGGCTTTCGTTGCAGATGTATATTCAGGATGGAATGATGAATTAAAAGCTTTCTTCAATGAAATTACTATCAGGATGGTGAATATGGTGAGGGACGATTATGTAAAGGCACAAAAAAAAGGCGCAATACGAAAAGACGTCAACATTGATTTTATTTTTTACCTGAGCAACAAAATGACAGAGATGGTTTCAGATCCTCAACTGATTGCCATGTACAATAACAATGTTCAGCATGTCATTATGGAATTTATAAATATGATGTTTTACGGGATTATTCCCCGGAAAGATGAATAAACTACTTACCATATTAATTATTACTGCCGGCATATTGCACTTTACTAAAGCAATTGCGCAGGATTCCGAAAAGACTTTCGAACTCAGGGGGCAGGCAATCTCGTGGTTACACTACAACCCATCCAATGAAAAGTCTCTTCTGATTGGTGGCAGGTATTTACCACAAATCAATTACCGGCTGAATCTGAAGAACAACAGACTTTTCGATCTGGAAGTGTCAGGCAACATGTTTGGGTCAGCCTCTATTGATCCGTTTACCAATGCTGAAACCGATGGAAAAATAAAACCATACCGTGCATGGATACGCTACAGCGCACCTCAGCTCGAAATACGGGCAGGACTCCAAAAGATCAACTTTGGTTCAGCCAACATGCTTCGTCCATTAATGTGGTTCGACCAGATAGATCCGCGTGATCCTTTAAAGCTAACAGATGGCGTGTGGGGAGTATTAGGACGGTATTACTTTTTAAACAATGCCAACATTTGGTTGTGGGGATTAGCCGGAAATAAAAACCCAAAAGGCTGGGAACAGGCGCAAACCAATACCAGGTATCCTGAACTCGGTGGCCGTTTTCAGTTTCCGGTTCTGTCGGGTGAATCCGGCATCACCTATCATCACAGATTTGCAAGCACAACAAATTTAACAGATTACAACCTGCCCGTTTTTACAAAAATACCGGAAAACAGATTTGGATTTGATCTCAGGATGGATTATGTCATCGGATTCTGGGTGGAAGGATCATGGATTAATAAACAGGCAGATCTGGGATGGCTCAAAAATCAGGAAGTTTTCAATGCCGGTGCTGACTACACTTTTGGAATTGGCAGCGGCTTGTATGCCGCATTTGAACAGCTGGTATTTTCGTTTGACGAAAAGGCTTTTGCCATGAACCAGACAGCGACGTTCTCACTGCTTTCCTTATCTTATCCAATTGGTATATTTGATCAAATCAGTGCCATCATGTATTATGACTGGAACAACGACAATGCATATAACTTTATCAACTATCAGAGGCAGTTCAATAAGCTTACACTTTATGTTATGGCATACTGGAATCCTGAGAATTTTAACGTGCCGCTTCAGGGTGGAACAACGAATATTTTCGGAGGGAAAGGCATACAACTGATGCTGGTATTTAATCATTAAAACTGAAACAATCGTCAGATACCGGATTAACAACCGGAAAGACATTAAACTAATATATTATGGAAATCATCACGATTGAACATCTCACTAAAAAGTTTCCGGCAGGAAACAGTGAGTTTACAGCCTTAAAAGATGTAAATCTGAGCTTTGGCAAAGGAGAATTTGCCGGGCTGGTCGGGCCAAGCGGATCTGGAAAAACAACCCTGCTGAATATTATAGGATCCCTGGATGTGCCTTCTGAAGGTTCAGCCGCAGTTTTAGGACAATCGGTTTCAGACCTGAGCCATAAACAATCGGCTAAACTACGAAACCTGCACATCGGTTTTATTTTTCAAACCTATAATCTTCTTCCGGTTTATACGGTCTTCGAAAATGTAGAATTTGCCCTGCTTTTACAAAATCTGACAAGTGCACAACGCAGAAAAATGGTAATGGAAGCTTTGGAGTGGGTCGGACTCACGGATAAAGCAAAATCAAAGCCTTCACAACTTTCGGGCGGCGAAAGTCAACGTGTAGCCATAGCAAGATCCATGGTAAAAAAACCGGAAATTGTTCTGGCTGATGAACCAACAGCAAATCTGGACTCAAAGAATTCACACCATATACTGCAAACCATGGTAAAACTGAACGAGGAACTTCAAACAACATTCATTTTTGCTACACACGACGAAAAAGTGATGCAGTACCTGAGACGAAAAATAACTCTCTCTGATGGCAAAGTAGCCAGTGATGAAATAATGAAACCTCAAAAGGTTAAGGTTCAACCTTAAATATACTGCTATGATTGCAATACGATTAGCTTTTAAAAATTTACTGGGTGCAGGCCTGCGCACCTGGCTTAATGCCGGTGTGCTTTCATTCGCATTCTTCCTGATTATTTTTTATAACGGTTTGTTTGAAGGATGGAATGTTCAGGCAAAACATGATACCCAGGCATGGGAAGTAGGCAAAGGCGAACTTTGGCACCCTGATTTTGATCCGTTGGACGTTTATACTTTTCAGGATGCACATGCACCTATATCACCTGAAATTCAAAACCTTATAAAGAAAGATGAACTGACACCAATTTTGTATAGTCAGGCATCCGTGTATCCTCAAGGTCGGATGATGACGGTTCTTCTGAAAGGAATTGATCCGGAACAGAAGATCCTGGAATTACCGACAAAGGAATTGGAAGCAACATCAGATTTTCTCCCTGCAATAATAGGAAAGAGAATGGCCAGGGCAATGAAGACTGAAAAAGGGAAGACACTGTTGGTGCGCTGGAGAGACAAAAACGGAACCTTTGATGCCCGTGAAGTAAAAATTGTGGACGTATTTGAAACCATAGTCCCTACAGTTGATGCAGGAATTATTTGGCTTCCTCTTGATAAACTGCAGAAAATGACCGGGATGCAAAATGAAGCAACCATTTTTGTTGCAGGCAATAGTTATCCGGGAGGAGATATTGAAAACTGGAAATTCAAGGATCAGAACTACCTTTTTAAGGATATTGACATGTTGATCAAATCCAAAAAAGGCGGATCCTCTTTGTTATGGGGACTGATTTTGATTTTGGCTTTACTGGCCATTTTTGACACACAGGTTTTGTCGATCTTCAGGCGTCAGAAAGAAATAGGAACATACATTGCACTTGGAATGACCCGGTGGCAGGTCGTCAGGATCTTTACGGTAGAAGGTACAGCATACAGCATATTTGCAGCCATACTGACTACAATCTACGGAACACCGGTCTTCTATTACCTGGCAAACAAAGGCTTCCCGCTACCCATGGGAGACGCAGATATCGGTATTGCCATGTCTGATGTGATTTATCCTTACTTCTCACTGGGACTGATTGTATCCACCGTATTACTGGTGATACTAACAGCTACTATTGTGAGTTTTATTCCGGCACGTAAAATCGCCCGGCTCAAACCAACTGAAGCACTTAAAGGTAAAATACAATGATAAAATTCTTATTTAAAGGCATACTCAGAGATAAGAACCGCAGCGTAATCCCAATTATCATTGTGGCACTCGGAGTAACACTAACCGTGTTCCTTAGCACCTGGATGAGAGGTATCTTTTCCGATATGATAAACATGAATGCGAATTATGAACTCGGTCATCTGAAAATAACGACGCATGCATATGCCGAAAGTACGATGGCAGCCAATGATCTTGCACTTCTTGACGTAAAAGAATTAATCGAAAGATTACATAAGGAATTTCCAGATGTTGAATGGGTTGAACGCACCAAATTCGGTGGACTACTGGATGTAGCTGATGCAAAGGGAGAAACCAGGGCACAGGGACCAGCCATTGGTCAGGCCATAGACTTTTTCTCAAAAGGAAGCAAAGAAGCAGAACGCATGAATATCCCAAAATCCATTGTTAAAGGAAAGCTGCCTTCAGAACCTGGAGATGCACTGATCAGCGATATGTTTGCAGAAAAATATGATGTAAGGGTAGGCAGTGAGGTTACCCTGTTTGGATCGACCATGTATGGAAGCATGATGTTTTATAATTTTAAAGTTTGCGGAACCGTAAGGTTCGGGAACCAGCAACTGGATAGAGGAGCTATACTGATTGATATTACAGATGCTCAGAAAGCCTTTGATATGCAGAATGCTTCCGGTGAAATTCTGGGGTTCATGAAAGATGGCTACAATATGGATGGAGCCGAAGCTATTAAACAAAAATTTAATGCCGAATATTACAATCCTAACGATGAATTTTCGCCTGAAATGCGACAATTGAAAGATCAGAACGGAATGGATGTTTATATAACGGCGATGAACATGATGGGCACTATTTTCACCTTTATCTTTGTAGTGGCCATGAGTATTGTGTTGTGGAACATGGGCCTTTTGGGGGGATTAAGGCGTTACACAGAATTTGGCGTACGCCTGGCTCTTGGCGAAGATAAAACACACATATACCTTTCACTGATATATGAAGCTGCCCTTATTGGAACAATAGGATCAGTTATAGGAACGATTATTGGACTGAGCGTTGGATATTATCTGCAGATTAACGGTCTGGATCTGGGCATTAATTTCCAGGGCAGCAGCATGATGTTGCCAACGGTTTTCAGAACAGAGGTTACTCCTGAAGCTTACTATATTGGATTTATTCCGGGTATAATTGCAATGGTTCTGGGCAATGCTTTGTCCGGAATTGGAATCTATAAGCGACAAACAGCACGACTGTTTAATGAACTGGAAGTGTAGACAATTACGAATGAAGAATTAGGAATTAGGAATTAGGAATTAGGAAAACAAGAATCAAGACACAGGATTAATTACTATTAGATATGAAAAACATTAAATTTATACTGGCCGGGTTGGTACTTATTTTTACACCTGGACTTATTCAGGCACAACCAACTGCAAAACAAATCATCGACAAAGTGGATCAGAATTTGTCATCAGATAACCGCGTAATGGAATCTTCCATGACCATTCATGGCAGAAGAGCAAGCCGGACGATTACCTCCAAAACATATTCTGTAGGGACTACAAAATCCTTTACAGAATATCTTTCACCGGCCCGGGAAGAAGGCACTAAAATGTTAAAGCTGGAAGATCAGCTTTGGATTTACGCTCCTTCTACAGACCGAACCATCCAGATCTCCGGCCATATGCTACGGCAAAGTGTAATGGGTTCCGACCTTTCGTACGAAGATATGATGGATGACCGCAAACTGACCGATATTTACGATGCAGCTTTGATTGGGGAAGAAGAAATTGATGGTCGCAACACCTACAAGCTGGAGATGATAGCCAATGTGCCTGATGTGGCTTACTACAAACGAGTGATGTGGATAGATACCGAACGTTTTGTTCCCTTAAAAGAAGAATTATATGCCAAAAGCGGGCAGTTACTAAAACGCACAACGCTCTCTGATGTCAGAAAGGTTGACGGCCGCTGGTTCCCTATGAAGATGGTGTACAAAGATATGCTGAAACAAGGCGAAGGCACTGAGTTCGAAATCACCGATATCAAATTCAACCAGGACATACCGGAATATATTTTTACTAAAGCAGCATTAAAGCAATGATCAATTAGGAATGAAGAATTAGGAATTATTACGAATCGTATTTAAAATACTTCCGATAATTCTCAATAATTCTTCAGAATCAACTAAAATATGACAACTATCTGTCTCAGAAATGTAATTGGTTTTCGTTAATAATCGGATCCAATAATGTGTTTCCCTTGCTTCTTTATAAGCAATAGTCATTTTTGCAAAAAAATCCTTTTTGCTTTGTCCTCCAATTGCCTCCTCTACATTAGCACCAATAGAGGTTCCGGATCTTAACAGCTGTTTGGAAAGTACAAATTCTTTTTTTTCTACGTTTAAGAATTTGTACATCTCAACGATTTTAATTGCAAAATCGAATGACTTTTCCTGAATAATATTTTCTCTTTTCATAAGATTGATTTTGGGTCTTATAAAAATAAGAAAAATCCCCCAATTCCTAATTCTTCATTCCTAATTCATAATTAAGCATCAGTGCCACTTAACCCTTGTATAGTGTTTCATCTTTTTAAACTGATCAGGAATCGTTTTAAGAATGGTTTTGTGTAGTCGATCAATCAGAGCCTCTTTGGTGAAACTGTTATGAACCACAATACTTACCTCTCTTACCGGCTCCGGTTCGCTGAATCGCTTTACAGAGACTGATCCTGCCCTATTGCCAACCGACAATTCCGGAACCAGAGTATATCCCAGCTTTTTTTCCACCAGCCCCTTTAATGCCTCAATGGAGCCGCTATCGTATTCAAACTTAAGCCTTTTGCCCGCAAGCGTTGTGGAACAGATAGCCAGGGCCTGATCACGGAAACAATGGCCTTCCTCCAGAACGAGTATCTCCTCAGGGTTGAGCATGTCTGCAGTTAAGTTTTCAACCCTATTTAGTTTGTGATCGTCCGGAAGATAAAGCAGAAACGGTTCATAATACAACGGAATGGTTCTGATGGCCTTGTCGTTGAGCGGCGTCGAAAGTATGGCTATATCCAGCATGCCGTTTTTCAGTTTGTCAATAATATGGTCGGTTTGCAATTCCGTAATTTTAAGCCTTGTTTGGGGATTCTCAGTTAAAAATCCCGGTAAAAAACGAGGCAGAATATACGGTGATATGGTCGGGATAATTCCTAAGCGATACTCGCCTTCCAGCATTTCTGTTTCGTTGTAGACAAAAGCCTTCATTTCTTCAACCTCACGCAATATCTGCCGTGCCTTGATAATTATTTTCTCCCCTGCAGCTGTTGGAATTAACGGCTTCCGGTTCCGGTCAAACAACCGTACGCCAATTTCATCTTCCAGTTTTTTAACCTGCATGGTCAGTGTTGGTTGGGTAACATAACACTTTTCTGCAGCCGTAACAAAATGCCGGTAGTTATCCAGCGCTATTACATATTCCAGTTGTTGTAATGTCATAATTATAGATTTTATCTATACAAAGATAGATATTATCGATTTGATTGATATTATTTTAATCCGGATATTTGTAACAGATAAAAACAAAACATAAAATATAAAAACGAAATATTATGAACAGAATAGGTTTAGACAAACAAAAATCAGTTGCATTATCACAGAAGCTGAACGATTTACTGGCCAACTACCAGGTATTTTACATGAACGTAAGAGGATTTCACTGGAACATAAAAGGTGAAAAGTTTTTTGAATTACATGTCAAATTCGAGGAGTTATACAATGATCTGCTGATTAAAGTTGATGAATTAGCAGAACGGGTACTGACACTGGCGGAAACTCCGGTCCACTCTTACAGCGACTATCTGGAAAATTCAGAAGTGAAAGAGTTGAAAAATGTCAGCGATGCCCAGGGAACAGTTAGTTCTGTTTTAGATAGTTTTGAAATACTGATAAAAAAACAGCGGGACATTCTCGACCTGAGTGATGAAGCAAATGATGAAGGAACAAATGCCTTAATGAGTGACTATATCAGAGAACAGGAAAAACTGGTCTGGATGTACAGTGCATTTCTGGCGAACTAATCATCGAATTAAACCCGGACAGCAAAAAATCATAACTCACTGTAATTTTCCGTATGGAAATTACTCTCCAATTAAAAGGATTCAGGATTCTATTCCGGATCCTTTTTTATTTTATAACCTAATGCAAAAAAAGTTTAAAAGTCTGTTTTATTTCCTTATTAAAAAAAATAAGGCATACATTTGCATCCGAATTTTAAAACACTATCACATGGACGAAGGCCCGTATCATAGTCAGTTTATTTATTAACCAGTCTGTAAGGGCACTTCAGGTTTCCTTGCAGATTTCATGTAAGGAGGCATAATCATGATAAAAATCTTCAAAACATTTGGCGGATACAACGAGATCTCCAAAGTAGAAAAAGGTTGCTGGATTAATGTAACCAAACCAACGAATGAAGAAATCCAAAAAATTACGTCTGAATTCAGATTACCGGCGGATTTACAGAATGACATTCTGGATGCTGATGAACGACCACGTGTTGAGTTCGAAGACGAATGGACACTGATCATTTTACGTATTCCGGTAGAACAAACCAACAATGGTGTGCCGTTTTACACGGTTCCGCTGGCCATTTTCATAACCGATGATTTTACACTCACGATCTGCCTCCAGGATAATGATGTACTACCCATCGGTCAACCCTCTCCTTTCAGGGAACAGTACAGCCAGATAACGGACAATATCAATTTTATTCTGCGCCTTTTTCTCCGTTCAGGCAACCTGTATCTGAAGTATCTGAAACAGATTAACCAGATGACCTCAGCCATTGAACAGGATCTTGAAAAGTCCATTAAAAACAGGGAACTGAATAAGTTATTGAAGATGGAGAAATGCCTGGTCTATTTCATCACATCCATTAAAGCAAATGAAATAGTACTGGCCAAACTCCGTACTTCGAAAAAAATAACCTCAGAAATCAATGAAGATTTGCTGGAAGATGCCATCATTGAAAATAAACAGGCGCTCGAAATGGCGCAGATCTATTCCGATATTCAGAGTGGTATGATGGATGCCTTTGCTTCCGTTATTTCAAATAATCTGAACGTAGTGATGAAGCAACTCACCCTTATTTCCATTATTCTAATGATCCCAACCTTAATAGCCAGTATATTTGGAATGAACATACACAATGGTATGGAGAACAGTCTTTGGGCAATGCCGGCTATTATTTCCGGGTCACTGATATTTTCAATACTAGGCGTATTATTATTCCGAAAACGGCAGTGGTTCTGATCCGAAAAAATGAACCTGAAAATCACATATCATTCCATATATTGATTCTCAGGTTCTGACAACAAGCAAACGGATTGTAGTTTGCGTTGTATATATATTGGTTTTTGAATGTTACAGGGCTACTTTCCCCTGATAATTGAGATGAGGAGAGATATAACGGCAAGAACAAGTAGAATGTGGATAAGTCCTCCGACAGAATAGACAAAGAATCCGAATATCCAACCGACAACAAGGACTACTGCTATTAAATAAAGTATTGATCTCATAATTATTTGTTTTAAAAAGTTAATATGCTATTCTAACATTCTGCTGTTCACGTCAACATATATTGTATATAACAAAACCATGCCAACAAGAACAACTCCCACTAAGACCTGATTATCTGTATTTTACAAAACACACTTATATTCATACTGTAGAAAAATGCACCACATGTGTTGAATTTTCCCGAACCTTTAGGAAAAATATCCCAAAACGGATAGTGATTGTCGGAACTAACAACTAAATATTATAGTTTTCGCTTTCAACCTTATGAAGCGACCTGTACTATTACGCTTTACATAATCAATATATATTCTATTAAAGTACTTATTTACAGTATATTAAAAATATAAATATATTTTTTAGTGACGTTAACTATATTTTTTAGTTTAAAAACTAGATTATTTAGTTATATTTGTGATATAAATTGTTTGATTATGAAAAAACTGACGCAAAAAGAAGAAGAAATCATGAATTTCTATTGGGAGAAAGGCCCAATGTTTGTCAAGGAACTGGTTGAACTTTATGCAGATCAGAAATTACATTACAATACTTTATCAACTATGGTTCGGGCACTTGAGGAAAAGGGCTACCTGGATCATGAACAATTTGGAAATACTTACCGGTACTTTCCGGCGATAACTCAGGAAGAATATCGTACAAAAACACTGAGCACTGTGGTAAAAAAGTACTTCAACAATTCGTATCAGAATGTGGTATCACAATTCGTTGAGGACCAAAACATCTCAGTGAAGGAACTTAAGAAAATCATCAAGAAAATAGAAAACAGCAAAAAAGAAACGAAATGACACCATTTCTGACATATCTGCTGAAATCGACATTGAGTCTGGTTGTTTTCTACCTGGTTTACAAAGGTTTTATGAGCCAAATGAAAACCCATCATCTCAATCGCTTCGTTTTGTTGGGAATCATATTGAGTTCAGCCATAATTCCTTTTCTGAATTTCTCATTCATCCCCGAAAAAAATCACATTGTTCCATTAAATGTGCTACAGGAGCTGTTCGCCCCGCTCACATTTGATATCACAGAAAAGGCAGCTCCGGCAACAGAAACACTGGCTTACAAACACCTTCTTACACCAGGAACTATCATTCATTTAACCTATTTCATTGGCATAGCACTGCTGATTCTAAAACTCATTATATCCCTTTTCAAAATTGTTCAGCTGATCCGAAAAGCCGAACGCGTTCACATCAAAGATGTGATGATAGCCATCGTAAAAGAGATGGTTCAACCGTTTACCTTTATGAACCGGATTGTGATGAATCAACACGACTATGAAAAAGACAGGGACATCATTATTGCACACGAAAAAGCACATATTCAATTTAACCATGCAACAGATTTGTTCGTTCTGGAGCTGTTTACCCTGTTCCATTGGTTCAACCCCTTTATGTGGCTTTTAAGGCGTGATCTGAAACTGATTCACGAATACCAGGCTGATGAGGCCGTCATTAATACAGGCATCGATGCACAAACATACCAACTGTTGGTCCTTGAAAAAGCTGTGGGTGAAAGACGTTTTGCCCTGGCAAATCAATTTATTCAAAAACCAATTTTAAAACGATTTAAAATGATTCAAAAAACGAATAAACCAAGATGGGCCGGACTCAAACTACTTTTGTTTGTGCCCCTGGCAGTCCTGATACTCCAGGCATTTTCCCGACCCGAAGCGATAAATAATATTGCTTCTGCAGTACCTCTTTTTTCTGTTCAGGACAGTTCGCAGCAATGGCTAAGCTTATGGACGCTTACAAATGTCAATAAAGTAAGGGAAAACATTCATGTAAAACAGGTTCATATTCCAACTGCTGAGGAAGCGAAAAACGGTATGCCGATTCCTGAAGCTGAACCAAATCTTCCACCAATGAAAGAAAAAAATGTTTTGATCATCAAGATAAACAGGCTGAATGAATTTCTGGTTGAAAATGAAAGATCAAATCTGGAAGGTGCTATAAACAGTGTTGAAAATTTCATTAATGGAAATCCTGCACTGAAAACTCAGCATCTCAGTCCGGAATATTCTGAAAAGAAAATTGGAAACCTGGGAATGCAGAAGATACCTAAAGGCGTCATCAGCATACAGTTTGACAAAGCAACAGACAAGGACGTAGTGGATGATCTGCTCAGAGGCATAGGTAAAAAATACCTGGCTTTGCGACAAAACAAAGCAGAACAATTGTTTCAAAATGATTATTTTAAGCTAACTATTGAGCAAAGAAAGATCATTAATGAAATCGTACCGGTCAGGATTTCCTTTGCAAGTCCCAAAGCAGTAGCACCACCTCCGCCCCCGCCACCGCCAAAAAAACTGAAATAACAATAGCACGGACAAGCGCATTAGTGACTTGTCCGTTTCATTTTATAAACCCATAAACACTTATTAATTCTTAAAAAAATAGCTACTTCATTGCAGCATTTAGTAATTTTGGTTCTAAATAAAAAACTGCAGAACGATGAGCGATAATTATCTGACCTTTTCACTTTCTGTTTTCACCGGTTTCTTTGCCATTATGAACCCTATTGCCAATACGCCTATTTTCATGGGCTTAGTGGGCGACAGCAGTGATGACGTAAAAAAGCGCATTGCCAAAAGAGCCACAATTACGGCATTTGTTATTGTAACCGCATTTGTTATTCTTGGAAAGTATATTTTTGAGTTATTTGGCATTACCATACCGGCGTTTAAAATGACCGGTGGCATCCTGATATTTTATATCGGTTTCGAGATGTTGCTTTCTCAGAAATCAAAAGTCCATACACAGGAACACATTGAAGTGGATGACGGTGTTGCAATTTCGCCACTTGCCATTCCTATTCTTGCAGGTCCGGGAACCATCGTTTCGGCTATGAATAACGTCACCAATGCTGATTTTTTGCATATCGGTATTGTGATTGCCATATTTGCACTGATGGTTTTTCTTACCTATCTCGCTTTTGCTTTAAGTGAAAAAATCGTAGACAAACTGGGGCATAACCTGATCGCTGTTATGGGCAAGTTGATGGGACTGATTCTGGCCATTATAGGCGCAGGCATGACCATTGATGGCATTAAACTGGCATTTAATATCGGATAAGGGAAAACATTATACTTTCCCTGAAGCTTTATTTTTCGTCCCTGCTCCCTCATTGAAAACCTGATTAGAGTCCCTTTCCCTGTATCGCTAAAGCTTCATCAGAAATACAAAATGACCACGGAATAATCTGACACAAAAATTCTTTTCTGATAAAATTTCCTTATTTCAAATTTATCTCCTAATTTTCAGCTATACGCGTTAGAGCTAATTAGGATGATCAAAAAGCTATGCCATATTATAACCTTGATGGGGATTGTTTTTCTTGTTTCGGGATGTAAACTTTATACCGCCTACAATGATGTTATGCACAGTCACATTGAAGCATCTGAAAAAGCTCATCAGGGTGAACCACGATTGGAGATCCAGAACAATATTCCGGTTTTGCACCTTTATGGCACTCCGTCCGAGATGGGATCTCAGTACGGATCAATACTCAAGACACAACTTTCATCAGTCGTTTTTATGGTCGAGAAAGTATTCCCCAAACGAATGATCAGAAAATACCTGGCTTTTGCCGATAAGGCAGAATCTTCATTGCCCTCCGACTATAAAGCATTCATTAAAGCTATGGCTGAAAGCTCAGAGATTGATTATAAAAAACTCCTGGCTATGAATATCGTTCCTAAAACGTCTTGTTCAGTGCTGGCGGTTTGGGATCAGGCTACACCCGATGGAAGCCTGATGATGGGAAGAAATGCCGATTACAACCTGAAAAAAATCAATAAAGCGCTTGGGATTATTATTGTAAAACACCCGAAAACAGGATATGCCACAGTGGCCTCGTCATTCATCGGGTTGGTTGGTTCTTTAACCGGAATAAACGAAAAAGGAGTTTGCTTCGGCAATATGCTGGTAAAAAACAGCCGAAAAGATTCAACGCAGATTGATGGTTTACCTATTCACCTGTGGATGCAGATCGGCAGTGAAAAGTCTGCAAGCGCACGCGAAATGATAAATTTTCTGACGCTACAAAAACAAATGATTCCGATAAATGTGATGTGCGCTGACACTTCAGAAGCCATCATTGCCGAACTTGGTCTCAATAGATTTTCTGTACGAGAAGGAAGTAAAGGCGTCCTGGCATCGTCTAACTATTTTTACAGTTCAGAGATGTATTCTAAACCTGAGATTGACAACCGTTTTGCATGTCTGATGCTGAATGCCCGTGATCATTACGGCGAATTCAGCCTGAATTATTTGCAGGATGCCATGTATGATGCCCGCGTCCCAAATAAAAATTTACAGTGTGTACTTTTTGAGCCCTCAAAAATGTTAATGCATGTGAGCATGAATAAAGTTCCGGCCTCTAAAGGGCCTTTCTTTACCGTGGATGTAAAAAAATTACTTAAGGAATAATTGTTTCACCAACTTTTCCTGATTTACATTGTTATACTATTCCCAAATAACCTGATATTTCTTTAAGTGCCGTGCCTTATGTGATACTTAAATTTTAAAGAAATCACTTAAATTATATATCATGTTTTTACTTATTCTCACTTTCGGAATTCTGTTTGGCACCATTTTACAGTATGCTAAACTTAACAGATTTAATACCATTAGTGGTCTTGCCACACTCTCTGACCTTACTGTTGCAAAAGCATTGGCAGTTGCGGTTGGCATTGGCGCAATCCTTTTAAACGTCGAGATCGGACTCGGATTGGCGACTTTTCACGTCAAGCCATTTATAGCAGTTGGAATTATGGCCGGCGGCTTGATCTTTGGAGCCGGAATGGCCATCCTTGGATATTGTCCGGGGACCATGGCAGTTTCTCTGGGCGAAGGGTCAGTCGATGCATTCACCGGCATTATCGGAGGTTTAGCCGGAGGATTTGTGTTTACGGCGCTGTTCCCTCACATTCAGGCAATTCTTGGTCCTGACTGGGGTAAGCTCTCTCTTGATTCTCTTATTCACAACCGGATTTTATTCTACATCTTTACGTTAATGCTTGGCATTATGCTGATCCTTTTGGCCTTCCGGATGCATAAGATGGACAAAAAGAGTGATTATAAATGGCTGGTTTCTGGCATTGCATTAGCCGTCCTGAACCTGATTGTGTTCTTAACCGCCACAACCAACAGGCCAATAGGTGCTTCCACCTCGTATCCTTATGTCGCAGATGTTTTAACCAGCACAACATCCGGCACCTACTTTTCGAAAATTGCCACACCCGGACACTGGGAATTAATATTTCTTGCCGGTGCCTTTATAGCTGGCTTAGTGTTCTCACTTATCAGAAAGGAGTTTAAACTTACGTTAATTCATGATAACTGGCAAAAATATCATGGTTCCAATAAGATGAAACGAATTATATGGTCGTTTACAGGTGGTTTCATCCTGATCTTTGGGGCAAGAATGGCTGGAGGCTGCACCAGTGGTCACATATTATCCGGAGGTATGCAGCTTGCCATCAGCAGTCTTGTATTTGCAGGATTTGTTTTTGTCGGGTTACTGATTACAGGGAAACTTTTTTATAGAAATTCAAAATAAACCCGATATTACAGATTAATATTTCAACTAATGTAATCAGCAAGTTTCTTAAAATTGACTTAAAATAACTATCAAAATATCATACAAAGAAGCTGGTTTTTAATAATATTTAATACATTTGATCCGGTGATTGCAATTTATCCTATCAAAAAGGTATTGTTAATTGGTCGGAAAGACAATGAAATTTTTAGCATTTATTATCGTTTTGCCACTCCTGCTGCTTGTGGAAATTTCCTTATCGGGACAGGTTGTTATTAATGAATTTTTAGCTTCCAATACAGGCATTATTACAGATCCTGATTACAACGAAAGTTCAGACTGGGTTGAACTTTATAACCAGGGGAATACAGTGGTTGACCTGAGTGGGTATTATTTAACCGATAATCTGTCCAATAAAGATAAATGGCAAATTCCGTCAGGAACTTCAATTGCAGCAAACGGTTTTCTGATTATCTGGACAGACGGATATAATTCCGGTCTGCACACCGGTTTTAAACTGTCCGCTTCAGGTGAGGAGATTGGACTCTTTACTCCGGACACTATACCAGTAGATACTTTAATCTATGGATTGCAGGAAGTTAACATATCTATGGGACGAACTTCAGACGGAGGCAGTTCATGGGGTTATTTCACTTCACCTACTCCCGGCACAACCAACAGTACCGCCAGTTATGATGGGATCGTAAAAAATAAACCCTCATTTGAACCATTAGGAGGAATTTTCAAAACATCTGTTTCTGTAACCATAAAAAACACCTTTGGAGGTACGGTAAGATATACGCTTGACGGATCTGTTCCAACTGAAAGTTCACCTGTTGCTCATGGAATGATTGATATAAGAGACACTCGTGCATTAAGGGCAAGGATATTCAAGCCCGGAATGGTCCCCGGTGAAGTCATTACGCATACTTATTTTATTGACCCGAATAATGAAATCGGAAAGCTTCCTGTTATTTCTTTAGCTACAGACCCCGGAAACTTCTGGGATTCTGATACAGGCATTTATGTTCAGAGTTTTAAACCGGATTGGGAAGTCCCTGTGAATGTTGAGCTTTTTCAAAATGATGGCTCAGACCGTGCAGCTTTTAATTTGCAGGCAGGGACAAAGGTCAATGGACTTTACTCCTGGCAGTTGCCGCAAAAAATGCTTGGAGTATACTTCAGAAAAGAATATGGTAAAGGCAAGCTGGACTATCCTCTGTTTTCGGATCGTGCCCGCCATATTTTTGATTCGTTTGCCTTAAGAGCTTCCGGTAGCGACTGGTCGTATACCTTATTCAGGGATGCGCTTTCACAACATCTCATGAAACTGAATTCAACGGTTGATGTTCAGGGCTACAAACCCTGTGTGGTTTATGTAAATGGCGAATATATGGGGATTCATAATATTCGTTCGAAAGTAGATGAAGACTTTATTGTGGAGAATCATGACATCGGACCTGCCGGTGTTGATATGGTGGAAAACGAAGATTATGCCGAAGCAGGCACACTTGATCAGTACCAGGATTTTTTGGCCTTATACAATAAGGATCTTATGATTCAGGAAAATTACGATGCCGTGGCATCATCCATGGACGTGGATAATTTTACAGACTTTGTGATCACCGAAATTTATGTTCGTAACAGTTCTCTTGACCATAATGTGATGGCGTGGAAGCCGCGTGATGGTGGCGTTTGGAAATGGGTACTCGTTGACATGGATCGTGGCTTCTTCAATCCTTCTTCCAGTATGATAAGTTATTTTGAGAATGAAGGTGCTACACCATTTACAAGCCTGATGAAAAACCAGGCTTATGTAAAATATTTCGGCAGGCGGCTGGCAGATCAGTTCTTTACAACCTTCAACCAGGCAAGGGTAAACCGCATTATAGATGAATTTAAAGCTGGTATAACTGATGAAATGCCCAGGCATATTACGCGCTGGCAGGGAACAACCTCAAGTTATGGCAGTGCCATTCCCTCCTTTGCATACTGGGAAGATGAAATTGATGCACTAAAAGCATTTGCGGCAGCAAGACCGGATGTAATTCTGGCCGACCTGAAAAATTACGGATTTCAGGAAAGCAGTCCGCTATCTGTTTCATCCATACCTGCCGATGCGGGTAAAATTACGTTCAACGGATTGCTTATCGATGCATCTCCAAACGTTGGATCATACCCACTGGATGAACCAATAATTTTAAAAGCAGAAGCAAAAAGCGGATATACGTTTAAAGGCTGGATAAAACCGCAGTTGATACCGGTATTCGGTGTTGAACAGACATGGAAATACAACGATTCCGGCAACGACTTAGGATCAACATGGAAAGAAAACGGTTTTGATGACCAAATATGGGCTTCCGGTCAGGCCGAGCTGGGTTATGGAGACGGTGATGAAAATACTGTTGTTGCTTACACCGGTGGATCCAATAATAAAAATATTACAACTTACTTTAGAAAAACCTTTGATATTGCGGATAAAGGTTCGGTTCAGCAACTCCGGATCAGCCTGAAATGTGATGATGGAGCCGTTGTATATATCAACGGAACAGAAGTAGCAAGAGAAAATATGCCTTCAGGAGTGATCGGCTATAACACAGAGGCTCTTGTTTCTGTAGGTGGCGTATCGGAGGATGATTACAGTACTTATCTGACAGAGAACACTGTTTTGGTTGACGGAACCAATACCATTGCCGTTGAAATACATCAGAGTTCGGCTACAAGCAGTGATATAAGCTTTGATTTGAGTCTGGATGCTTACCAGACCGATCAAAACTCGTATTATTCCACATCTAACGAAATCACCACCTCTCAGACCGGAAACCTGAGTCTGACAGCGGTATTTGAAGAAAATGGTCAGTGTGTTTTGCCGGCTGAAATAACAAACGATATGATCCTTTCACTGGCATGTTCGCCATATGTGGTTCCGGATCATGTAACCGTTGCCAAAGGTGCTACACTCACCGTTGAACCGGGTGTGGAAATATGGATGGATGATGGCATTTCCATTACGATAAATGGCCGTTTAAATGCAGAAGGAACGGAAACAGCCCCCATATTTTTCACAAGTAATCCGGACAGTCCCGAACACAAATGGAGCATATTGCGATTTGTTGGAGCAGATACATCACGCCTGAGTTATGTGGTGGTTGAAAACGCTTCTATCGGAAACCACTCTGTGCGGGAAGTAGCAGCAATTTCTGCGTTTAGTTCCATCCTTATTATGGATCATATGACGCTTGAAAACAATCATGCCAATCCAATCGCTGCACGTTATTCAGACATCACTTTAGGCAATAGTACACTTCACTCAGAAATAACAGGGGACCTGATTAACGTAAAATATGGTAAAGGTCATATTTATAACAGTTCGTTCAGGGGCAATGATATGCCGGATACCGATGCCATAGATTATGATGACGTAACAGATGGTGTGATCCGGAATTGTGTAATCCATAACTTCTTTGGGTTCAATAGTGATGCCATAGATATTGGAGAAAAATGTCAAAACATAACAATTGATTCGGTATTCGTTTATAATATTACTGACAAAGGTGTATCAGTCGGGCAGCAATCATCTGTGAAAATAAGTCAGTCGGTATTTACCAACTGTACGCTGGGTGCAGGCCTTAAGGATTCCAGTAATGTTACCATAGATCATTGCACGTATTATGGCGTAAATACTGCAGTTGCAAGCTATGAGAAAAACGTTGGCGATGCCGGAGGAAATGGCATTGTTACCAGCTCAGTTTTATCAAATACATACGATGAAACAATTCTGGTTGATCCACATTCTACGTTGAAAGTGATGTACTCTACTTCGGACAATGATACCTTGCCAGCTAATAATAACAATTATTTCATGGATCCGATTCTTAGTGATCCAAACACATTCGATCTGTCGCTTTCGCACTATTCACCGTGCTTTAATAAAGGTCTCACCGGGAACATTGGTGCAGATGTAGTATTCTCGCCTTCTGAGCATCAGCCATATATAAGTAGATTATTGTATAATTCCGATGCGAGTGCCGGTGAAGTTGAATACTTAGTCATCAGCAATCCGGAAACCGAACCGATTGATATGTCAGGGTACAGAATCACTAAAGGGGTGACCTTTGTATTTCCTGAAAATACAACGTTAGCAGGAAACGGCGAACTGATCGTAACCAACAATGCAACTCTGGACTTCTGGGCTGGCTATCCAAAACCATTATATCAGTGGGAAAGCGGACGACTTGCCAATGAGGGTGAAACCATTAGGCTGGTTTCATCGACCGGAATTATTGCCGACCAGATTAAATACAAAAATATTGCTCCCTGGCCTGTCATAACCTCCACGCATGGAATTGTTTTAGCGTCATCCAATCTGGACAACCATTTCGGAAAAAACTGGCAATCTTACAATAACAACACCTGGGTTGGATTGGAGAGTAAGAGTATGAGGAGTGAGCAAGAGGTTTATCCAAATCCGACAAGCGGATTAATTACGATTTCAGGATTACAAAATCTGCAGGTTGTTGAAGTGTATGCTGTATCCGGCAAACTGGTTAAAACAGCAATTCTGAGTGCATCAGCAAATCAAATTGATTTAAGCAACTTACCACAGGGAGTTTACCTGGTTAAAGCAGGAACGTTCCAGCAAAATGTGATCAAAATAAATGAATAGTTAAAAATGAAAAGTGAATAGCTGATTATTGTTCATTCTTAATTTTTCATTGTTCATCGTCTTATTTCTCGCAGATTAACGCAGATGTTTCCGCAGATTAACGCCGAAACTAATCGGGTCAATTTATACAGAGATCCTTCCAACATTGAACAGATCGAAACACGACCGGCTATATCGCAATTTAGGGCATAAAATTTCATGGTTCATAACACAGTCCTAAAGAGGGGAAGTTTGGGAAGGGTAATAAAAAACTTCTGCGCATCTCAGCGTCATTCATACGCGAAAATCAGCAAGAACTTTTCCCTCCCTCAAATCACACAGATTAATGCATAAAAAATTCGTAATCCCTAATTCCTAATTCGTAATTCCTTAGTGCTGTTTTCAATCACCTTAACTCCATCATCTGTTCCAACAACGATGCGATTACACATATTCAGGAAAAGGCCGGTTTCAAGAACGCCGGTCAGGTCTCTCAATTTATGATGTACATCTTCAATATTCATCGGCTTACCAAGATGAAGGTCCGCGATGTAATTGCCATTATCAGTAATATAGGTATCACCTTCTTTGCTTAGTCTTAAAACTGGATTAAATCCGAATTCCTCCAGCCGTCTTAAATGTTGCGTATAGCCATATGGCAATATCTCCACAGGCAATGGGAAATTCCCAATGGCATCTACCAGTTTGCTTTCGTCCATGATCCAGATGATCTCTTTGGCCAGTTTGGCCACTATTTTCTCACGGAACAGTGCTCCGCCTCCACCTTTGATGGCATTAAACTGCGGATCTATTTCATCTACGCCATCAATAACCAGATCAATACTATCGACTTCTTCAACTGTTAACAGCGGAATGTTTAATTCAGCAGCGAGGTTTTCTGTACTTTTAGATGTGGCAACTGCTTTTATCTTTAGACCTCCTGCAACAAGTTCTCCAACACGTTTTATCATATAATATGCTGTGGAACCGGTTCCCATTCCAAGGATCATACCATCCTTGATGTATTCTGCTGCTTTTTCGCCGGCAATTTTCTTTTGAAGCATGTCTGTTCTCCTGAGAATTAATATGTCCAGCAAAAATAATATTTTTCAGGCAATGTTTACCCTAAGCTGTTCTGTTCTCAAATATTGTGACATTTATTGACTGAACAGTAAAAAATTTCTCACTCATTTCTCAATGTTTAATTTTTCCACCGCTCCAGACGCTTTACACCTCGCGTAAAGAGCCATGCAGTAAATTTACCATGACCTTGCTCCACCATTTTCTGACGACAGAATTCCTGAAACTCTTTCACACTCCCTTTAAATGTAAACTCACCGTTTTGATAACAGTAACTACAGTATTTCAGATTCTTTGTACCATCAGCATTGGTGCCGCCTTTTTCAACGTCTTTGCTCAAAGGCATTCCGCAACTTTGACACATTTTGTTTGGCTTTTCCATTTTGGGTATTTTAATAAGTACAGTGATCTTTTAAACAAAATTTACTTTTTAGAATAGGCAAGCACATTCCATAGAGCCTTTATTTTGGCTTCCGGATCCCATTTCCCGTTGAATGTCCATTGTGCAGTTATATCTTCTGGTCGGGGTGAGCCTTTTGCCTCGTCAAGATTGTTTTTCATCCATTCAAAGTTTCCGCCTTCCCGTGTGACGTTGAACATATAAACCCGCTGACCCCACGGACACGGATCGAGCACTTTGTCGGTATATGCATAACCAATCGGATGATCGATAATCTTATCGGTCATGGTGCAGTTGAGCAGGAAAAACTGTGCGTCGTGATGGTAACGTCCAAGTGTGACCGGGCTTTTAGAGTCGAAATGTGAATCAGTTATCACCAGTTTTTTATCATAATCGCCCCGCCCATCATGCCATATCAGCGCACGCCCGTCGCCATAAAAGGTACAACGCGTTGCATAGCACCAACCGCGTGGACATAAAAAATCAACACCCGGACAACGCAGGTCAAGATCGGCATGGTAATACATTCCGTTGCTTCCAGGTGCCCACAAAGAAAGGGCGTCATTGCCATCTGCCCACACATTGCAGTTGATGACAATGGTACGTGTGGCTCGTCCGAAGATGGCCATCTGATGTGCGGTGGTTTCCTCTACGGTACTACCATAATTGTTGTAAACTGTTAAACCACTGATTATGCAGTCATCGGCACCTTCCTGCAACACAATCACGCCATTACCAACCGGCTTTCCTTTGTATTCCTTAATCGTACGCTTACTGGCCAGTTCAGCGTAAACAAGCCGGGTACTGTCGCGGTCCTCCCCAAGCAGCACAATGTTTGGTTTATCAATAATGACTTTCTCGTTGTAAATCCCGTTTTTTATCAATATCACATACGCGTTCATTGGTGCATCTGGTGCAGATTCTATGGCAGCCTGTATGCTTTCTCCGGGCGATACCATGGCCTGGTAACGCTGGGCATACGACGTTCCACAAATGAGATATGCACAACAAAAGATAAAACTGTAAACTATGTTTTTCATTCTGTGATTGTATTAACTCTAATTATGTGCCTGCTGAATTTTACTCTTTAAACTAAAAAGTATGACGTTTCCCTTTTTAAAACGAACATTAAAATAGAAACGGGATCATTTCATTTTCAACCACTTAAAAGTAATCAATTTCAGTGAACAATTTATAATGAAAAATGAATAATGCGTTAGTCTTTAACCAGGCTTATAATCTTTTTCTGAAAATTTGAATCTTCCGACTTAATGCTTAATACATAAATTCCATTGGGTTCATCTGATATATCTATGTAATGATTGTCTTCCCCTTCACCAATAATCTCCTGGAAAACTATATTCCCTGTCAGAGAATAAATTGACAATAATGCATCTTCATTGAGAGACGTAAAGGATATGTTGAACTTCCCATTATTGGGATTTTCAAATACTAAAATATCATCTGAATAGTTTTTCTCAGTATAGGTTGAATCAAATTCAAGATTCCACTCAAAATTATATATAGCTACACCTTTATAATTTGAAAAATTAAATAGCAAATAATATGTATAGGTATTAATAAGAGGATTAAGATCTATTTCAAACTGTTTACCCAAATATGCTTGATACTTGTTATAGGATAAGTTGTCTACGCTTTTAAAATCCTTACAATCTCCATAGTAGAGATAGATGCCCAAAATTGCATCAACACTATCCGGAATAGTCCCTGATAAAATATATTTGCCGGTTTTATTGATCCTTAATTTATAATAATATTTGTGGGCATTCAGCAAGAGTCTATTAGTGCCTAATTGTGCTAGCCTGGCATCTCTGCAATCATTAAGTCTATCGACTTTTAATGGTGCAATACTCCAGTTTTTTACTTCATATTGATTATAAATCCATTTTACGTAATTTTCTCTTACAGAATCCAATTCGTAAATTGGCCAATAAATGTTGGATGAGATGATTTCTTTCTTTCCAAGAGAACTTCCATGCGATGAATAGAGTTCTATTTCAGAATCTGAAATTTCATATTCAACAGAATTAATTGTATAATAATTTGTCGGAGTATACCCTAACTTATACCAATCATTTTTGTATTCACTGTGCCTAGAAACAGATTCATTGGTATTCAAATTATGAATATCCCGTTTTATTATACTAAAATCGAATGTATCTGATGGTTCACTCATGAGTTCTATTAAATACTTTCTTCTTTGCAAAGTAATCATGGTTGCTTTTGTTGAATCATCATAAATCTCAATTCCATCATTATATCTTGAATCTGTATAACTCACATTAATGGTTCTTTTTCTACCATTTTTCTTAGGAACAATTATTTCGTATACCTTATTAGCTGAATCATTCTCAAATAAAAAATATTGGGTTCTACTGTTTGAACCTGTTCTGGTATTTGTCCCAGGTGACGCATTGATTGGAAGATCCTCATAATCACCTATACGTCTGTAAATGAGATTCCAACTATATGATTGTTTTACACTATCGCCCCGAAAGCAAATTCTGAATTGACTCCCTTTACTACAACTCTGTTTCAAAATATGATCTCTGCTACTATTATAGTAGTAATCTATCCATTCCTGTATCTGTAAATTATACTCATCAGGACAACCAGAATACAATTCCAACCGGGTTTTGACCTCAGAATCCTTATCAATTGAGATGTCCAACTCACCATCTTCCGGAGCCGTATAAGTGTACCAAAGATCACCATAATCTGTATGCGTTGCAACATTATTACCTTCTATTGCCTGCTTACAATCCTCACATCTACCATGTGGACCAAACGGTGTTTCCGTCAAATTCCATGATATATTATCATCAAAATTAGATACGTCCCAAAATAAAATATAGGTCGTATCCTTATAAGCCTGAAATGTATAAATGGGATAATTATAATCACACGATTCTTTGGAAGTCCAGATGGCTTGGTTATTACATTCTTTATAAACCTGTAAATTAGAATGACTTCCATTCTTAAATTCACAGCACGAAATGGTAATTTCAGAATTCTCCTTGGCAGTATATGAAAACCACTTCCTCGTATCTGAATCCGAAATGTTTGGCCCCTGATCAACTGATATAGGATAAATACAATTTTCCCCATCTTTATAAGGTATTACCGAAAGCCTCCAATCCATTATATGCGTTGAGTCATTATACCAATTTTTAAAATAAATATAATACGTAGCCCCTTTTTTGCACTCAATAGTTTTATTAAACTGATTCTCTCCACAATATCTTGACCAACTATAAACCGAAGAATCGTCTTTATAAATTCTAATTTCTTCCAGCATTCTATCAACAGGTCCCAAATTACAATTATTTATATTCAGGTAGCCATCAACCCCAGGTGTATAACTGAACCATTGTTCACGGAAATTTGAAAAATTACATTCATTTCTTCCTAAAACTGCTTCTAAAGGATCTTTCTTATAATCTCCCTGATTAAATTTCAGCTCTTCAATTTCCCATGAATAAGCATCTGTTATATTATCCTCTAACCATTTAATGTATACGGTATCATTTGGAGCACATTTAATCTGAATTCTGGCTTGTTTATCACAAAAATCATTATTTGCAATGTTTGTATATAATTGATTTACACTATCTGCCACTGCTAAATATGTATCCTGTTCTGTTAAACCACAAGATGATATAATTAATTCACCATAATTTTGAGGTATGTAATAAAAATACGAATGCATCGCATTTATTTTGTCGGTTACATTAATACCTCCATATGCTTCCACGGCTTTTCTAACTTCATCACCTGGCTCTGTTTCCTGCTCGGAAATTTTCCATGTAACCTTCTGTGATGAACCATTACTATACCACCTTATCTTTATAGGAAATCCAGTTTCACATTTTATTGCTGCCTTGTGTATTGAGGAATTATATAAACCCCAAATTGTATACCAATATCCTTCCAGCTTTTCAAACAAACTAATATTAGGCACCGAATCAGGAAAATCCAGTAAGTCAATCACCACTTTACCATCAGTTTTAGGGATATATCTGTACCAGGTATCCGTTAGGGTGTTGGTACTATAATCACCCTCCGTAATCAAAATAGGAAACTGTTCTGAACCTTCTTTTAAAGTTGTTTCAATTACGATTATTTCATATTTATTGGTAAGATTATTGCCCTTTGATTTAATGAGTATTGTATCTCCAGACGACAAATATAATTCCTCATTTGAATCTAATAACGAATCACAATTTTTATAAATTGAGATATCAACCCTACCTCCGGCATTTAAACTTGAAGTTGATACATCCAGTTTACAACGGTTTTTAGTCACATATTGAAACCAGTACTCTGTATTCCCGGACACAGTGATCTGACCATCAATAATCTCAGGAGATGTACAATCGGAAGGATTTTCTCTTAAATCCCAAAGGAACCTATTATCATCAAAATAATTGTTTTTCCCAAGATAAAATAAATAAGCTTTCCCCTTTTTTACTTCCACCTCTATTTTACCGTCATCATTAAAATCGTAAAAGAGGAAGTCTGAGAGTAAATGTCCACTTTCCTCATCATAAATTTGCAAAATAACCCGACTGCTAAAATATTCAGGTACAATATTTACAGTCATACTTGAATCAGGAATGTATCTATACCAAAGACCTTTACCCCAATGAAAATCAATTTTATAAACACCTTGTTCTATATTGATGGGCTCAAACTGAGTCTCTCCCTTATAAAAATTATGTTCTCTTGCGTAAAAATAGCTTTCATTACTTAATCTAAGCCTGAAAACATATTCAACACCAGGTTCGTATCTAAACTTAAACTGGTTTTTAAATGAAGTCACCTCTTCTACAATAACATCCACTATTTCATTTGATTGCTTTTTTAAAACAGTCATTGAAGATTTTGGACCTTTTTCAATTGGATCAATAATTAAATATCCGGAAGAATCACTTTTAAAATGATACCAATGATCTTTAAGCCCGTTGTATGTTACAATTGTTGTATCATTAGGTACTAGTTCCCTGGCCAGGTAAAACGTTTCTCCAGACTCTGGTGCCGTGTTTTGTATTTCCAAAAACATTTGTTTCGTATCTTCATGGAAATTGAATAATTTAAAATAGTATACTTCCCCCTTAACCGTTGAAATTAAATAGGGCCTTTTAGAATCATAACTAACTATGGAATTATCATATAAATTAAAGTAGTGATCTGGTACACCAAAATACATTCCGGAGATATCCCGACTAAAATACAATTCGATCACTTCATAGTCATTACTTGTATATTTATACCATCTGGTTGATTTTGGAGGAATTTCAATGTCCAAATGGTTCTTCCCTATTTCTATCGCCGTTGTTGCATGTTCTCCGGCACCGATATTCTCTTTCTCCAATTTCCAGCTGTAATCGCCTTTTGCATAAATGCCCCTCCAGCGAATTAAATAAGTAGAATCTTTCTCAGCAATAAACCGGATGCTGGACTGTGCATCACATGCATCATCGTTCTCCTCAATTGGATGATCTGAATTGATGTAATAAATTTCACAATATGTATCCTCGTCCGTTTCATCGCAACTGGATATTACCAAATAGGTGGGATGCTTTGGTGTATATTCAAACCAGCAATCATCAGAATTGATATGTTCTGAATAATTAAGACCTAAAACGGCTTTAATGGGTGTATTTCGAGTATTAGGTAAAACATTAAGGATGATGGATGTTAACAGAAGAAATATTAAAACAATCTTTTTCATATGGCAGGTTTTCTTCATTACAATATGCATTATTCAATCCTCAAACAGGTCAACCGCAAACAGTTTCATATCAAAAATAAGCAAAAGTTTTGTCCTGACAAGTAATTTATCTTCCTTGTTTGCCAGCATTAAAAGCTCACCATCAAGCCAATATTATTGGAATAGCTAAAAAACAGGACGGCTGATGATGTGTTGGAGTTTCCCAGCATATCACCATCAAAACTGTACGCTATGGATATACCTTTATATACTGTTAAAGCAACACCAACAGAGTATGAGGGAACATAATCCCACAAATCCCAGTAACTGTGAGCACTTTTAATATTGTAAATATTCAGTCCAAGTGAAACCTGAGGCTTAATTATTTTTCCCGGATACTGGTATTTGAGCGACACGGGTATTCTTGAAATTTTATACGAATAATAACGGGATTCCGCTAGTGCACGCTGAAAACCAAGGCCCAGGTATAATTTTTCTCCCGAAACGGGGTAATACCCTTTTAAACTGTACATTAAGAACTTTTCCTCAGGTTGAATGCCTCTTAAGCTAATATTTAACCAACCAACACCAAGAATAAATTCCGGCTCCATGTGTAAATCATGATACACCTTATAGTTGTCCTCGCCACTTTTTATCTCATCGTATGCTTCAACGACTTTTATTAAACTGTGGTGATTTGGTCTGTTAATACGATTAATCTGTTCTTCAAGTTTCGGAACATCGGATAAAGAATCCAGCAAGACCTTTCTAAACTCGGTTGTATGGAATGTATATTGCCCAAAATACTGGAAATTAGGAGGATGATTAGTAGGAATATATTTTATCCCATCATCCCCGATACTGTCCGCATGTACATACACATGACGTTCTTCATAATCAAGCGCTGCCAGGCTGTTTTGATGCTTTTCCAGAAAGAATCTCCTTTCAGTTCCAGAAATGTAATAATATAAACTGGCGTACCCCTCAATAAGTAATTCAAGAAATTTTGTTTTCCCATCAATATTCCGGGATACAAAAACCCGACCTCCTGTAAAACCATAAGCAGATATTTCTCCGGGTAAATATTCTGTTCTGACACCTTTTTCTGGTTTAAACGAACAAAGATTGCACATGCGTTTGTCCGACCGGTAATCAACCTTACCCTGAATCGTATCATGATCATTGGTAATAATAAATCCACTTCTGAAGTTTACCTGGCTGTATCCCGGGAAACAGGACAAGACCAGAAATAAAAGCACAACAAGTTTTATCTTTTTCATAGTTTACGATTTATGTAGGTTGAAGAAGCATCGATGTACAAATTCCTCCATCAAATACCATATTTCTTTCAATAATAGTTGTTCTGTTTTTCAGCTTTAAGAGTTATCATTAGATTAAACAGGTTTCCATTCAAAAAAATTCTATCAGGTTTTTATCACCGGTTTTTACATTATATAAAAGTTAAAAGTAATAATAAAAATTAATTTTTGATGATGAGTCTTTTAATTTTGCATCATGATCCGCAAAATCATACATATTGATATGGATGCGTTTTTTGCTGCCATTGAACAGCGTGACAACCCTGATTGGCAGGGCAAACCGCTGGTGGTTGGCAGTCCCAATGCACGGGGTGTGGTAGCGGCTGCCAGTTACGAGGCCCGCAAATTCGGCATTCATTCGGCCATGCCATCGGTGACGGCTAAACGCAAATGTCCGGATCTGATCTTTACCCGCGGAAATTTTGACAAATACAGGTACGAGTCCAACCGGATCCGGGATATCTTTCATCAGTATACCGATCTGGTTGAACCACTTTCCATCGATGAAGCTTTCCTGGATGTTACCGAAAATAATTTCAATAATCCATCAGCCACACTGATCGCAAAAGAGATTAAGCAAAAGGTAAAAGCGGCTACCGGATTAACCGCATCAGCCGGTGTATCCTACTGTAAATTTTTGGCTAAAGTGGCTTCAGATATGGATAAACCAGATGGGATATTTGTGATCACACCGGAACAGGCACAGGATTTTCTGGATGCATTAGCTGTAAAAAAATTCTTTGGCGTAGGAAAAGTAACGGCAGAAAAAATGCATACGCTGGGGATTCATACCGGCAAAGATCTCCGGGCGATGAGTCGTCAGAACCTGCTACAGATTTTTGGCAAAGCCGGCGCATTCTACTATAACATCGTTCGTGGCATTGATGACCGGCCTGTTGAACCCGACCGCATCCGTAAATCGGTTGGAGCAGAAGACACGTTTTTAAAGGATCTGTACAGCAGGGAAAGCTTGTCCGGCGAACTCCGAAAAATTGCTGAAAAGGTAAGTGAACGGATGCTGAAACACCAGGCCCTGGGCAGAACCATCACGGTGAAGATTAAATTTGCCGATTTCGAACAGATCACCAGAAGTCGCAGTCTGATCAATGCCATATCGGATGAAAACACTATTTTTACAAGCGCAAATAACATGTTGCTCGAAGCCCTTGAAACCGAAGAACGTCCGGTTCGGCTTCTGGGAATTTCAATGAGCAACCTGCATGCCCTGAATGATGGAGAACCTATTCAGTTGAGGATTGAATTTGATACAGAAATTGACCATGAAACAGATCGCTGACATTATCGCACAAACCCTTTCGCTTGAACTAAGCCAGGTAAATAACACCATATATCTGCTGGACGACGGTGCCACCATTCCCTTTATCAGCCGCTATCGCAAGGAGCTTACCGGTAATCTTGACGAGGTGAAAGTCGCTGCAATAAGCGAACATTACGACAAGCTGAAGGAGCTTGAAAAGCGCAGGGAAACCATACTGAATACCATTCGTGAACAGGAAAAACTGACGCCCGAACTGGAGGAAAAGATTAAAAATTGCTTCTCTTCTACTGAACTTGAAGATATTTATCTGCCTTACAAGCCGAGGCGGCGAACCAAGGCACAGATTGCCCGCGAAAAAGGACTGGAAGGGCTGGCAAAGATCATCATGAAACAACAGGTGGATGATCCGGAATACAGTGCCCGTCGTTTTCTGAATGACGAAGTCAAAACCACCGATGAAGCCATCGAAGGCGCACAGCACATCATTGCGGAATGGATCAGCGAACACGAAACGGCCCGTAATATCGTGCGCCGGAGTTTTGAAAAAGCAGCTGTCATGACGGCCAAAGTCATCAAAGGCAAAGAAGAGGAAGGGGACAATTACCGTGACTATTTTGAGTTTTCGGAATCGTTGAAACGTATTTCATCTCATCGTTTACTGGCCATCCGGCGGGCTGAAAAAGAGGGCGTTCTGCGCGTATCCATCTCTCCCGAGAAAGCGTCACCTTTACATCACCTGGAACGCTTTTTTGTAAAAGGCAATACGGCATCGTCCGATCTTGTTTATCAGGCCATGGAAGATGCCTATAAACGTCTGATTAAACCTTCCATTGAAACCGAATTTGCGGCCCTGTCCAAGGAAAAAGCGGATAAGGACGCGATCAATATTTTTGCCAATAACCTCAGACAGTTGTTGCTGGCTCCACCACTGGGCCAAAAACGTATTCTCGCCATTGATCCGGGATTTCGTACCGGTTGTAAGGTGGTTTGCCTGGACGAACAGGGCAACCTGCTGCACAACGAAACCATATATCCTCATCCACCGCAGAGTCAGACCGGACTGGCGATGAAAAAATTATCATCCCTGGTAGAAATGTTTAAAATTGAGGCCATCTCTATCGGGAACGGCACAGCAAGCCGCGAGACAGAATCATTCATTCAGCGTATCCGGTTCGACCGCGAACTGAAAGTGTTTGTAATCAGCGAAGCAGGGGCATCGGTTTATTCGGCATCAAAACTGGCACGCGATGAATTCCCTGAATATGATGTAACGGTACGTGGTGCCATCTCCATCGGACGCCGGCTGATGGACCCGTTGGCCGAACTGGTTAAAATTGAACCCAAAGCCATCGGTGTGGGACAATACCAACACGATGTGGATCAGAACGAACTGAAGAAGTCACTGGATATGGTAGTGGAATCGTGTGTGAACCATGTGGGCGTAAATCTGAATACAGCCTCAAAACATTTACTGAGTTATGTGAGCGGTCTGGGTCCGAAAGTTGCGGAATCAGTAACAGATTTCAGAAAAGATAACGGAGTATTTAAAACCCGTGAGGACATTAAAAAAGTCCCCGGTCTGGGAGACAAAACATTTACCCAGTGTGCAGGGTTTTTACGCATCCCTGATGCCGTAAATCCACTGGATAATTCTGCTGTTCATCCGGAATCGTATCACATTGTAACGGCTATGGCACGCACCCTTAAAAAAGAAGAGAAGGATCTTATCGCCGACAAAACACTTCTGGGAGGCTTGCAACCGGAACAGTTTGTCACCGGATCCATAGGTATCCCAACTATTTCCGACATCATCAAAGAACTTGAGAAACCGGGACGTGACCCCAGGAAACAGATTAAGGTATTTGAGTTCGATCAGAATATTCGTAAGATAACCGATCTTAAGCCGGGCATGGTTCTGCCGGGCATCATCAGCAACGTCACAAAATTTGGTGCGTTTGTAGATATTGGTATTAAAGAAAACGGACTGGTACATATTTCGGAACTGGCCGATAAATTTGTCAGCGATCCAACTACGGAAGTCTCGTTGCATCAGCAGGTGTTTGTCCGCGTTCTAAGCATCGATCATGACAGGAAACGCATCGCCCTTTCCATGAAGAATGTGAAACAGTAATTCAGATATAAGATTCAAGACACAAGACATAAGACACACTTTTGCGTGTTTTAAACAATTTCTCGTAGATACATGCAGATTAATTTTATGAAAAAACATGCAAAACTATTATAAATCAAATATTAGCACTATTATTTCAATACATGATTAATCCAACTGTGTATTATTTTTTCAGAAATATTCAAACTCTAATGTTGCTCTATCTGTAATAATCATTTTCTGAATAATACCATCCATTTCTGAATACTTTTGATTCATCAAAAGTATTAACAGGGTGAATCCTGATTTTGGAAAGAGGGTGTTTAACTGCCTTGTTGGATCTAAATAAATTTTGAAAGTATGTAGTTCTGCCTTCAATGTCGAACATATTACATAAAAACCTATATTTACTCTGTTTTATCAATCCCAACGACGCAACATTGAAGAAGATCGATTACGCCTTTTTAAGCTATCTGTTTTTCAGTACGTTTCTCATGGCATTTGCAATGGATGCATCTGTGCATATTTTACCACTAATTTTAATTCGGATACTGATACTACCCATAGTTTTTCTGCTGATATATTATGAAAAAAGGACTTTGAATCCTGTCGTGTTGCTGATGCGTTACGCTTATCCGCTGATTCTGAGTGGTTACTTTTATTCCGAAACAGTACATTACAACAAGTTTTTTTTTAGCAATATTGACCCACTGTTGATTCGGGCTGATGAAGCCCTTTTTGGCATGCAGCCTAGCCTTGTTTTTTCAGAGCACTTTCCCGGTCATCTGTTCAGCGAACTGATGTATTTTGGTTACTTTAGTTTCTATATTCTTCTGGCCGGATTTGCAATTTACGTTTTTGTAAAAAAGAGGGATAGCTTTAAGCGTCTGATGTTTGAACTGACTTTTTCAATGTATGTATTTTATTTGTTGTTTAGCATCATTCCATCCGAGGGCCCTCAGTTTTATTTTTCATATCCCGAAAATGTGGTGCCGGGAGGGTATTTGTTTGCTTCTGCTGTGCATTTTATTCAGAAAATGGCAGAACAGCCTACAGGAGCATTCCCCAGTTCGCATGTGGGCATCTCGGTTATTATTCTGATTCTTTCAAGGAAATATATTCCGCATTTTTTTCATGTGATATGGCCGGTGGTCATCATCCTTATCTTTTCAACAGTTTATATCAAAGCGCATTATGCTGTTGACGTGATAGGAGGATTGATTCTGGCTCCGTTAATACTCATATTGTCCAACCTGATATACAGGATTCCTGACGGGTGGCATAAAACTGGTTCAACTTAATTATACAGCCCATGGTTACAGTTCGGGAGGTTCTTAATAGAAGCGATCTGAAGATATTTATTCATCTGCCGTTTAAAATTCATAGACACCATAAGCAGTGGTTACCGCCGCTTCTTTCGGATGAGTGGAAAGTATTCGATAAAACAAAAAACCATGCCTTTGAACATTGCGATACCATTATGATTCTCGCAGAAAAGGATGGAAAGGTGGAAGGCCGTATCATGGGCATCATAAATCATGTGTATAATGCCGGCCATAACGAGAACAATGCCCGCTTTTGTTTCCTGGAATGCACAGAGGATTATGAGGTTTTTGAAGCACTGACTGAGGCCGTGGAAAAATGGGCAAAGGACAAAGGAACCGAAAAAGTGGTAGGGCCACTGGGATTTTCAGATAAGGATCCGCAGGGATTTCTAATTGAAGGGTTCGATGATCCGGTTACAGTTATGGTTACGAATCATAGTTTTCAGTACATGGTTGATTTTACTGAGCGACATGGTTATGGCAAAAAACTTGACCTGTTTCAGTACCGAAGTACGATCCCTGAAATTGTTCCTGATGTATATTATCGCATAGCGGAAAGGGTTAAAAACAGAGGCTTTAAGGTATTGAAGTTTAAAAACTCAAAAGAAATAAGGCCTTATGTTCAGCCGGTGTTCGACCTGATTAACGAAACGTATACCGATATTTATGGCTTTGCGCCTTTGGATGAGCAGGAAGCCAGAGAATTTTCCGAGAGGTTTTTGCCGTTATTAAATCATGAATACATCAAAGTTGTGGTTGATCCTGACAACAATGTTGTTGCCTTTATTGTGGCCATGCCGGATATAAGTAAAGGATTTAAACAAGCAAAAGGGAAGTTATTCCCAATTGGGTTTGCATATATTTTGCGCTCATTTAAAACCACAAAGCAATTAAACCTGCTGTTGGGATGCGTGAAGACCAATCTTCAGAATTCAGGCATTGATGCCCTGATGACTGTGGCCTTGTTTGAATCTGCCAATAAAGGAAAACTGACTACGCTTGACAGTCATTTGATTATGGAGGAAAATGTTCGCATGCGGGCCTTAATGGAACGGCAGGACTATACGATCTATAAGAAATACCGGATCTTTGAAAAAAAAATAGGTTAAATCAGTACGATAGCTTATATATTCCCAGGTTTAATCCGTTTTCTTTATCTGAGAAGACTTTTTCAGAAAATAATCCAAACTGTACGTTTTTTTCGTTTGCCAGATCAGAGCGGGTGAAAATAAGTTTTTTGTCCTCCAGGTTGTTTTTTATCAGTGCTTTTGACCACGTGCCATCCGTGTTTATTACCGCCATAAAAAGTCCTGATTTCAGTGGGTCGTCCATTCTTTTTACTTCTGCTTCAGGAATCTTCTCAGCTGTTGTGCTTTTTATAAAATCGTTGAAGAAAAGCAGAATTCTGTCTCCTTTCTCTTTTACCATCATCGAGCTGTATACGCCGTTATCGTTGAATGACCACTGCTTTTTAGGGATAACGGTGTAATCGGACACCTCGCAGCTTTTGTCAGTTTTTATAATTATAGCGGATCCAAACTGGTAAAAATCATTATGAACATAAGACCCGTATCTGGGATCATATGTATTATACTTTCTGTAAATAACATTATCAAAAACCAGCCATCTTTCTTTTCCGCGAAATATAACATCAATGATTTTATATTGTTTGGGCAGACCTTTGTGCTTATTTAATTTTGATTCTTTTGTATTCAGAAGGTCTGCTATAATATCCTTTTTAAATGGTTGTTTTACATCTTGTTTCAACAATCCTGTTTCAACATCAATAGTAATATTAAACAGACCATTGGCTTCATCTCCTCCAAACCTGTTATCTACATCTGAATACATGCCCCAGCACTCAATGTTATTCTGATCAGGTGACAGTCGATAATCAAATGTGGAATACTCATAATCCAGAGAATAGACATCCACGGTTTTAAATGTATTGTCCGCTTGACTGATGTAAAGATCCAGTTTTATTTCCTTCATGTAGCTGGGCCTCAACTGGTTGTTTTTTCGTTCTGAAATGGCGACAATAATGCGACCTGAATCTGTCACTCTTAGTTTTCCTACGTTGGTCCATTGGGCTTCATAATCTGTAGTCAGAAGATAATACCCTATAGATTGGTTAGTGGCATTGTATAATATGAATTCGGACGTGAATACGGCATCATCAGTAGTACTGACGGGAGCCATCACTGTGAGAAAAGTATGATTTGCCGAAGTTACCACCTTCATGCTGTATTGTTCAAATAATTCCCCGATCTTAAATGATCCGATTTGTTTAATTTTACCAACTGCTTTACCGGTTTTATCAAATTGTTGAATAGCGATGTACTGCTTCATATTTCCCGGATCTATTGCAGAAAGAACCAAATAATTTTCATTGTTGAGGTTCACCAGATCCACCGGTGTGAAATAGAATGAAGCATTATTTGCCGCTGAAAGCTTTATCTCCTCCGTATTTATCAGCTTTAAGTCATCGGAGTTGTAAGATTCAACATAAAAATCTTTTTTATGATCCTTTTTTAAAACCTGAAGTACGCCATCCCGACTGTCAACAGCCGAAATAATATTCTGAACGGTTGTAAATTCCGGTTCGCTGTAATTCAATTGAACGTTTTCCTGTGAAAATAGTAAGGAAACATATCCGGTCAGTAGCGCTATAAGTATTGAAGATCGCATATCCTTATTTTTTTGAGCTACTAAAATTAGTAAAATCCCGGGTATTATCGAAAGAAAGGTTTTATGGTTTTATATTCTTAACATTAGAGGAAACGTCGATAAATAGGTAAAGGTATCAAGGCTTTGAAGAACTCATGTGAGGCACAAAAATGCAAGCAAAAACCGGTTTAAAATCTGTCCCGTTCTTCACTGTTTATTCTCCATATTTAACGGTCAACATGCTTATCGTAATTTAGTTTCAATTTGAATTGATGAGAGATCAAAGATATTGTTTCAGAGCATGATAGGAATTGTTATTTTTGTTTGCTATGAGGAGCGATTTAGCTCTGAAAATAATTAACTTGAATTGAATGAGAGTACAACGATTAATGGTTGAGAAAGAGGCTGAACAAGATCAGGCTGATATTGATCTGTCTCTTATTGATGACCTGATTAATACTTACCGTGGAAAAGCAGGAAATCTGATTCCTTTGCTTCAAAAAACACAGGATATTTACGGATATATTCCGCGTCAGGCCATGGTAAAAATCTCCGAACAAGCGGGACTTGAATTGAGTGATATGTACGGTGTGGCAACTTTCTATACACAATTCCGCCTTAATCCGGTGGGGAAAAACATCATAAAAGTGTGCCATGGTACTGCCTGTCATGTCCAGAATGCTGGAACCATTACTGAATCGCTTGCTGAGAGCCTGAAGGTGAAGGACGGTGAAACAACTCCCGACGGAATGTTTACACTGGAATCAGTGGCTTGTCTGGGATGTTGTTCCCTTGCACCGGTGATGATGATTGGTGACGAGACCTATGGAAAACTAACCGGCAAACAGGCCGTTCGGATCATCCATGAAATAAGACTAAAAGAAAATTCCACAAAATAAGAACCATGCAGAACACAAAAGTCATAGTCGGATTAGGCAGTTGCGGTGTTGCTGCAGGTGCATCCAAAGTCTACAGTAAACTGCAGCAATTGAAGGAGGCTGAAAAGCTGGATTTTGAACTGGCCAAAACCAGTTGTGTGGGGATGTGCTACAAGGAACCATTGGTGGAGGTCATTGATGCTTCAGGTCATCATTTGTATGGTGAAATTACCGAGGAAAAGGTAGCTGAGCTTATTGATAAGCATATCATCAACAATGAACCGGTAAAGGAATACATCGTAAAAAGCGATTTGTACAATACCGCAGAAGAGTATTTTCTAAATCATCAGACCAAGCTTGTAACTAAGCGTTGTGGTGTAATTGATCCGGAAAACATTGAAGAATACGAACAGAATAGTGGTTATAAGGGCATTAAAAAAATTCTTGAAGAAGGCCAAACTTCTGAACAGGTTATTCAGGAAGTTCTGGACTCCGGAATTCGCGGACGAGGTGGTGGCGGCTTTCCTACCGGATTGAAATGGCGCTTTGCGCTGAATTATCAATCCGAACAAAAATATATTATCTGCAATGCCGACGAGGGTGATCCGGGTGCATTTATGGACCGTTCCATTTTGGAAGGTGATCCGCATTCTGTACTGGAAGGAATGATCATTGGCGGTTTTTCCATCAAGGCTAAATCAGGTGTCATCTATTGTCGTGCAGAGTATCCGCTGGCGATCAAACGCCTGAATATTGCCATTGAACAGGCCAGGAGTAAAGGTTATCTTGGGAAAAACATTTTTGGGGTTGAAGGACTGGATTTTGATATCTATGTAAAAGAAGGGGCAGGAGCATTTGTATGCGGAGAAGAAACGGCGCTAATCGCTTCCATTGAGGGTGAACGGGGAATGCCACGGAAACGTCCACCCTTTCCGGCCGAAGCAGGGTTATGGAAAAAGCCGACCAACATCAACAATGTGGAAACCTGGGCAAATATTCCGGGTATCATCCTGAATGGTGCGGCTGAATATGCCAAATACGGAACTGAAAAAAGCAAGGGGACCAAAGTGTTTGCTTTAACGGGAAAGATTAATAATGGTGGTCTGGTTGAGGTTCCAATGGGCATTACCATTAACGATATTATTTACAAACTGGGTGGTGGTATTCAGGATGGGAAAAAATTTAAGGCTGTTCAGTTGGGAGGTCCTTCGGGCGGTTGTATTCCTGCTTATCTGGGTGATACCATTGTGGATTACGATTCGGTGAATAAAACCGGTGCCATCATGGGATCAGGTGGCATGGTGATCATGGACGAGACCACCTGTATGGTTGATATGGCCCGCTTTTTCCTTGATTTTACGGTGAAAGAATCCTGTGGGAAATGTACGTTCTGTCGTATGGGGACACGCCGTATGCTGGAGATCCTGACGCGCATTACCGAAGGAAACGGAGAAGAAGGCGACATTGAAAAGCTGGAAGAACTGGCGGTTCAGATTAAGGAAAACTCATTGTGCGGTTTAGGGCAGACAGCGCCAAACCCTGTGCTGACAACCATTAAATATTTCCGTGATGAGTACGAGGCACACATTGTTGAAAAGAAATGTCCGGCGCTGAATTGTAAGCAGTTGCTAACCTATACGGTGATAGAAGACAACTGTACCGGATGTACGCTCTGCGCACGTAATTGCCCTACAGATGCTATTGAGGGTGAAAAGAAAGGGATGCATTATATCATACAGGATAAGTGTATTCAGTGCGGCATGTGCTACAGTAAATGTAAATTCGATGCCATCAAATTATCATAATAACATGATGCAAAATCTTAATTCTTGTGTCTTGATACTTGATTCTAATAGAAAATGAAAACAATAAATATCATACTGAACGGAAAAACGGTTAAAGCTACAGAAGGGGAAACCATTCTGGATGTGGCGAAACGTAATGGAATCTCTATCCCTACTTTATGCCATGATCCGAGGTTAAAGCCGTTCTCCTCATGTTTTGTGTGTGTGGTGGAGATTGAGGGAATGCGCAATATGCAGCCGTCATGTTCAACCAGAGCTGCAGAGGGGATGGTGATCCATACCGAAAACGAAAAGGTTAAGAAAGCCCGCAAAACAGCACTCGATCTGATGGTGAGTAATCACTATGCCGATTGTGTGGCGCCGTGTAAGCAGACCTGTCCTGCAGGAGTAGACGTTCAGGGATATATTTCGCTGATTGAAAAAGGAAAATACAATGAGGCAGTAGAGCTGATCAAGGAGGTGAATCCGCTGCCTGCCATTTGTGGTCGCGTATGTGTGCGTCCGTGTGAAGTGGCGTGCCGCAGGAACCTGTTGGACGAAGGGGCACCGGTTGGGATTGATTATCTGAAGCGTTTTGCATCTGATATGGATCTGCAGTCCCTAACCCGTTATGTAGGCGATGTGGCTGAACCAACAGACAAAAAAGTGGCTGTTATTGGTGCCGGCCCTGGCGGATTATCAGCTGCCTGGTTTTTGCAGCGCAGAGGACATCAGTGCGATATTTACGAAGCAGCGCCTCAGTCGGGAGGTTGGTTGCGCTATGGTATTCCGGAGTATCGTCTGCCCAATAATATACTGGATAAAGAAGTGGCTGCCATCACGGAACTTGGCGCAAAGATTTTTTACAATCAAAAGTTAGGTGATAATCTGAGCTATGAAACGCTGAAAGAAAACTACGATTCTGTGGTACTGACCATAGGATCACAAAAGGGAACGCTGATTGGCTGCGAAGGCGATGATGCCGGGAATGTGTATCCCGGAATTGACTTTCTGAAAAATATGGAAGTTACCGGTCAGCGTTACGATTTTAAAGGCAAAACGGTTGCTGTGGTTGGCGGTGGAAATACGGCCATGGACTGTTGCCGAACATCCATGCGGTGCGGTGCAGATAAAGTATATGTGGTATACCGACGAACTGAAAAGGAGATGCCGGCCAACCCGATTGAGATTCATGAGTCCAAACTGGAAGGTGTGGAGTACCTGTTCCTTACAAACCCGAAAAAGGTCAACAAGGATGCTAACGGAAATGTAAAATCCATGACTCTGCTACGCATGGAACTGGGAGAACCGGACGCATCAGGTCGCCGCAGGCCGGTTCCGGTGGAAGGGTCGGATTTTGATCTGGATGTGGATTATATTCTGGCTGCCATCGGACAGAAAACGCAGGTGGAATTCATAGACAATATCAATGAATTTGCTTCGGAAGGTGAACTGGAAATCAATCGCTGGGGCGATATTGTGGCAGATAAAGAGACTTTGCGGACCGGTATCCCGTCAGTATTTGCTGCCGGTGACGGTGTAACAGGACCTGCAACAATTATTGAAGCCATTGCACAGGCAAAAAAAGCATCACGCAGTTGCCATCAGTTTTTGATGAATGAAGCTATCGAACCTGAACCGTTTGAGTTCATCAGTAAAAAAGATAATTTTAAACCACAGGTTAAAGAAGAATATATAGGGAAATTTGCGAGCCAGACACGTGAAGAAATGCCGGTACTCGATCCTGAGGACCGTCTGAATTTTAATGAAGTGGAACTGGGTTATGCCGGAGAAAAGGTGGCGCTGCACGAAACCAGCCGTTGCCTGGAATGTGGTTGTACCGAATATTTTACCTGCGACCTGAAAAAATACAGCACGCAGTATGGGGCTGATCAAAACCGTTTTAATGGTGATTATGCAGAATATAAAGTGGACTTTTCGCATCCGTACATTGAGATCGACAATAACAAATGTATATTGTGTGCACGATGCGTACGTATCTGCGACGAAGTTGTTGGGGCCAAAGCATTGGGGCTGGTGGAACGTGGATTTAAAACATTTGTAGCCCCGAGCATGGGCGACAGTCTCACCGAATCCACCTGCGAATCGTGCGGCATGTGCATCTCTACCTGTCCAACCGGTGCTATTACTGAAAATGTAACGTTTAAGCCGGGACCTGTAAAACTGGATCGTTCCGAAACTGTATGTAATTATTGCGGTGTGGGATGTAAGCTATCCGTTCTGGACAAGGGAGGTTTTGTCTGGAAAACAGAAGGTGCCAAAGGCCCAGCCAATCCGGATGGCAACATCTGTAAATATCCGCGATTTGGCTATCGGTTTTATAACGATGCAGAACGGATCACCAAACCATTGCTGAAAGTAAATGGTTCATTTAAAGAAATATCTTTTGATGAAGCGTACCGGATCATTGGTGAGAAGATTAAGGAAGGTATGCCGGATCAGGCTAATGCATTTTATGCCGGTGCACGGTTGACCAACGAAGAGCAGTATCTGGTTCAGAAACTGGCACGGGCAGGTGCAAAAACCAATCACGTAAATAATTTCCATTATCTGGGAGGCGGTACAGGTTATATTCAGAATTTTAAAGCGAATGTACCTTACGAGCAGATCCAGCATGCTTCAGCAATTTATGTGTTGGGATCAGAACTGAATAACGATCATGCCGTGGTTGGATTTATGGTTCAGAATGCACGGGCTATAAAAAATGTTCCGGTGACGTATGTAACCACTAAAACGGATCACAGCATGAAAGCCAAGGTGGATAAGGAGGTAAAGGTTGATTCATATTATTATTTTGTAAAAGCAGTGAATCAATATTTGCTTTCTTCCGGAATGCATAATGCCTTTTATATTAAGGATAACACGACAGGATTCGAAGTTTACAAGGAGTCGTTGCTGAAGGAAGATTTTGATCAGTTGCTAAAACAGGCTGGAACAACAGCTAATGCCGTTAAGTCTTTTGCCAAAACCTACAACGAGGAGATGAACGCCATCCTGATATTCTCGGAAAAACAGGTTTCGGCTAACTGTAGTTTCGAATTGAATAACCTTGCACTGATTACCGGAAAACTGGGCAAATCTGCCAGCGGACTGGTGGCTCTGAAAGAAAAGAATAATGCTCAGGGCTTATTCGATATGGGTGTGTGCAACAAAGTGGGCATTGGAGCAGTTGCCATCGATGATCCTGAGTTGAATGAAAAAATGACATCTGCCTGGCGAATTGATCAGTTGCCGGAAAAGGTAGAAGAGACAAATCTGTCTTTACTGAACCGGAATGCGTTCCGTAACTTCTATATTTTTGGAGAAGATCCGGTAGGATGTGCCACCGACAGCAAACAGGTGAAAAACTGGTTTAAAGAGGCTGACTTTATCATGGTTCAGGATTATTTTATGACGGACACAGCAGATAATGCGGATCTGATATTACCGGCTTCGGCTCCGCTGGAAACTACAGGAAGTTTCTCCAATAGTGCACGAATCATTCAGCAGCTTGATAAAGCGATTGATAAGGCTGGACTGGTTGAAAATTATGAGCAGATAAACGGCATTTTGAAAGCGCTGAATGTAGATACTCCTGCAACTATAGATGAAATCCGGATGGAACTTTTTGCCTTACTTCCTTCACCCGATTCATCAGAATTGCATAAATTTACACACACGCAAAATGATAACTATAACCGCTTGTTTGAGTATGGATGTGATGGGCTGGTTAAAAGGTTTGATGATGAATTTCAAAACAACCTGAATTAAAGATTTAAGTGATGAAAACATTTAACACCATAGATGAGATTCTGGACTTTGCCATGGATGAAGAACAGAAAGCCGTAGAATTTTATGCGGAACTGGCTTCAAAGGCGAAAACCAGGGATATGAAAGCAGTTTTTGAAGAGTTTGCCAAAGAAGAGGTGACACACAAGGTGCGGTTGCTTAAGATTAAAGAAGAAGGGATTAAACATTACAAAAAAGCAGAGATCACGGATTTGAAAATCAGTGATTATGTGGCGCGCGTGAAAGTGGAACCGGAAATGAGCTATGAACAGGCGCTGGTTGTGGCTATGAATAAGGAAAAAGCAGCTTTTCGTTTATATATGGCTCTGGCCGATAAAGCGCCAACTGAAGAATTGAAAAATGTATTCCTTGATCTGGCCCAGGAAGAAAGCAAGCATAAACTTCGTTTCGAAATTGAGTACGATGATCTGGTGTACCGTGAAAACTAAGCTTTAAAGGAATATCAAAATACAGGATGGCGCAGATTTATAATTTGCGCCTTTTTTGTTTTTTGTCCCAAGGTTAGGCGCAGGCTGCTGTCTACGTCATCATATTCCCAGACAGATCAGATATGCGGCCTTGATTCGATTTTGTTTAATTTGAAGATTCGATCTCCGGCCTTGATTTACATTGTATTTGAATTCCCGGGGTGATACCCCGGGCTAAAATAAGTTTACCCTTCAGGCAAATTAATTCATGTTATAATAAGAGATACTAAAGCATCCATAATCCGCAACTGAATTATGTGCTCCATTGTTTAAGGCGTTCACTGATCCAGGCTGTTACTCTTTCATGATCTTCTTTTCCGTTTCCGTTTACAGCAAATGGTTTACCTATTTCAATAAAAACTGTCTTTTTACGATTTAGCTTACCAAACTCCTTGATCAGTTTTCCGTTTCCCCAGAAATCAGATTTTATGGCCATAGGCACAACTTTTACCTTCGCCTTTTGAGCCAGCTTGATGCCCATGCTGTTAAACTCTTTCGGGTTAAAACTAACGGTACGTGTGCTTTGCGGAAAAATAATAATCGATATGCCTTCTTTCAACTTTTCCTGTCCCTGCGACATCACAGCCATTAAATCCTCCCGCACATTTTCCCGTTTTACGGTTATCGGTTCCCGTGATCGCATCACCGGACCAAATAAAGGAGCAGTCATTAAACTTTCTTTTACTACAAAGGTTACAGGCATTTCGGGTGCAATAATGCCGGGATAAACCATGGTTTCCAGTGTACTCATATGATTACTCACAAATACTGCCGGCCCTTCGAGTTCATGCAGGTTCTCAAGACCGGATATATTATACCTGGCGCCACAATCTTCGGTAAGGTTCCGGATGTCAATACTCGATTCGGCCCATGCTTCCCGGTCGTATACGCCGGCCAAAGCTTTTCTGGCGTTGACATTAATTGTGCGGATATAACGAAGCACAAAATAAATACGTGTTCCCAAAACCAGTTTGTCCCAGAATTTGCGTTTTTTTGTTTCAGGTGTCTCGTAAACTTTACCAGAGAAGTAAGTCCATCTTTTATAATCAGATTCCACTTTTCAGGATTTTTTTACAAAGATAAACGGATTGACGGAAACAAAAATAAGGATGACATAAAAACCAAACTTTCAGGTTGATAATCCTTTTAGTTGGAAGATATAAAATCTGACATTTTTAAAGTCTGGAAGCTGCTGCTTCATCAATGATCCAAAGAAGATTGCCGCTGCGGGGTTTCACATAAGCCGCTGGATATTCCCTGAATTTTCCTTTTTTATTCACAATGTCACTTAATACTTCCGCTTTGGATTCTCCGGTTACCAGAAATACCACCCGAAAGGAATTTTTCAGTACTTCGCCAGTTAACGTTAGGCGGAACTGACCTGATTCAGGGTGTTTGGCAATTTCCACCCAATCGTGAGACATAAGCAGATCCATGTTGTTCGGGAAGATAGATGCAGTGTGACCGTCTGTTCCAAGTCCAAGGATCATCAGATCGAATGCCGGATATTCATTGCGTTTGGGTAATACGCTGTCGATGACTTTTATATAACGAATGCGTTCTTTGCATATGTTTTCTTCACCGCGAATGCGAAAAACCCGTGAAAAGCTAATGGGAACTTTTGAAAATAACCGTTCATTCACATCCTTGTAATTACTTTGGTCATCGTCGGGAGAAACCATGCGTTCGTCTCCCCAAAACCAATTCAGATTTCTCAGAAAAACGGCGTTAGGGTCTGATTTTGCAAGTGCAGAAAAAAGCAGAGATGGTGTTGATCCACCGGATAAAGCCACATTGTATTTCCCCGCGTCAATTTTTGAGGCGTCCTCTACAATCTGATCCGCCATCCACGTGGTAGCGACTTCAGGCGTTTCAAAGATATAGATGTTATGGCCATTGATGTTACGTTTTCTCATGGCTTGAGTATTATAATTCACAGTATTCATCACTGTTTGAGAGATTTTTACACGGGAATCGCCACGTCTGTCCCTCGGCATCAATTAATCCTTCTGCTTCTCTTGGACCCCAGGTTCCTGCCGGATACCCAAATAGAGGGAAGTCCGGGTCGTCATTCATTCTGTCAATAATTGGCTGAACAATATCCCAGGCCTCTTCCACATTATCACCACGCGAGAACAGCGTACTGTCTCCCATCATGGAATCAAGCAACAGCCTTTCGTAAGCCTGCGGCAAATATACCTGGCTCAGATCCGAATAATGGAAATCCATTCCTACATTTTTTACCTCATAACCTGCTCCCGGCAATTTCATACCAAAGTTAAGCAAAATACCTTCATCCGGTTGAATTCTTATAATTAACTGGTTTGGTGATTGCACAATAGACTGGTTCCGGTGAAACAGATGGTGAGGTGTATGTTTAAAGTTGATCACAATTTCTGTCACCCGCGTTGGAAGCCTTTTACCCGATCTGACATAAAAAGGCACACCTGCCCAGCGCCAGTTATCAATGAAAAGTTTGACAGCGATATAGGTTTCTGTACGGCTTTGCGGATCAACGCCTGCTTCCTGTCGGTAGCCTTTTACTTCTTCTCCGCGAATTTTTGATGCTGTATACTGACCACGAATGACATGCTTGTACATATTATCCTTATCGATAGCCCTCACAGCCTGAAGCACTTTTTTACTTTCGTTACGAATGCTCTCAGAATCAATCACCGTTGGTGGCTCCATGGCCACAAATGTGAGCAACTGCAGCAGGTGATTCTGGAACATGTCCCGCAAAGCACCGGATTGGTCATAGTAACCGGCACGTGAACCAATTCCCAGGCTTTCGGATGCCGTAATCTCAACATGTGAAATGAAATTCCGGTTCCATAGCGGTTCAAAAATGCTGTTGGAGAAACGGGTAACCAAAAGATTCTGTACCGTTTCTTTCCCTAAGTAATGGTCGATACGGTAAATCTGGTCCTCTTTAAATACCGATTTTAGTTTGTTATTCAACTCTTTGGCTGAAGACAGATCGTGTCCAAACGGTTTTTCTATAATGATGCGTCTGAAATTTCCATTCTTTTCTTTGTGCAGCCCCTGTGATTTCAGGTTCTTTGAGATCGGCTCAAACATACCCGGTGGTGTTGCCAGGTAAAAAATAATGTTGCCGTTGATGCCGTGCGCTTTGGCTATTTTCTCAATTCGTTCCTTCAGAACGGCATAATCGTCTGCATTTTTGGTGTCGATGGACTGATAATGCACTTGTAGCAGAAATTTATCCACATCTTCACGTTTTACCTGTGAAAAGTTGGTGATGCCTTCTACCAGTGATTCACGGAACGATTCATCCTTCATTTCGGTACGCCCAACGCCCAGAACGGCAAAGTTTTCACATAAAAACTCCTGTTCGTATAGGTCGTGAATAGCAGGCATTAATTTACGGTGAGTCAGGTCACCGGAAGCTCCAAATATTACGAGTATGTGCGATTCGGGTTTGTTTTCCATTTTTATTTTATTCTACGTTCAGAACCTAAACAAGCAAGCACCATTTTATGTTTAGTATATCAATTGCTTATAGCTTGTTTAAAATCAGTTGAAATTAAACATTTTTCTATCTTTGTGACGCATGAAAGAGGATAAAAAAGTTGTATCACCATATCATGGTGAAAAGGGGACAAAAAAAGAGGAAGTAGCTTCCATGTTTGATAATATTTCAAAGAAGTATGACTTTCTAAATATATTTTTGTCATTCGGAATTGACCGTCTGTGGCGCAAAAGGGTGATTCGGACATTAAGGCAGGTTCAACCTGAGCAGGTGCTGGACATTGCGACCGGAACCGGTGATCTGGCTTTTCAGTTGGCAAAAATAACATCGGGAAAAGTGACCGGTGCTGATATTTCGGAAGGGATGCTGGCTGTTGCGAGGGAGAAAAAAGAGAAGCGCAACCTGAACTGTGACATGGAATTTACTACCGGTGATGCGGAAAATCTGCCATTTAAGGACAATACGTTTGATGTGGTGACAGTAGGTTTCGGAATCCGTAATTTTCAGGATCCTCTTGTGGGATTAAAGGATATGACAAGAGTGGTTAGAAAAGGCGGAACCATTGCCGTTCTTGAGTTTTCCAAACCGACAGCATTCCCTGTGAAACAGCTTTATCGGTTTTATTCCTTTCATCTGATCCCGTTTTTTGGTCGCTTTGTTTCCGGCGATAACAGGGCTTATACATACCTGCCCGAATCGGTGGATGCATTTCCTGAGGGAGAAGGTTTTCTTAACCTGATGAAAAATGCCGGGCTTAAAGACAGAAAACAACGAAAACTAACCTTCGGGATCGCCTCGCTATATACGGGTGTGAAATAATAAAAGTTTAAATATTTTTAACTCACTGACTTTTAGAATATTTTTGCATTGAATTCGTTTACAATCATAAACATCATACTTTGATACGAAAACTAACAGGCATATTGGTCCTTTTGGTCCTGGCCATTCAGGTCCGGGGGCAGGAAGTGGTTGAAAACCTTCCTACATTCGACCAGGACAGGTTGCATTTCGGGTTCACACTGGGAACAAACTTTATGTACTTTACATCAGTGCATTCCGGCGTTCCGGATGGAGATGGCAACATTTGGTTTACTGATCAATCTTCACTAAATCCCGGATTTCATGTGGGAATTATATCATCTTTACGTCTGAATAAATTCATGAACCTGCGTTTTGTTCCGGGAATTTCATTCGGGCAACGGGATATGAATTTTATAACCGAGTCTGGTGTATTAAGGGAATCACCGATTTCCGTAAAATCCACTTTTATTGAAACACCTTTGTTGATAAAATATAAAGCACTTCGCGACGGAAATGCCAAGCCTTATTTGGTATTCGGCCCGAATGTAAGGTTCGATCTGGCCCGAAGCCGTAAAGACGATATTGTGCTCAATCCCGTGGATTATTATTTTGAAATGGGTGTTGGATCCGATTTTTATCTGCCCTATTTCAGGTTTGGTCTGGAAGTACGTTTTGCCATCGGGTTTAATGATGTTCTGTGGCACGACAGACCGCCGACAGAAGGCTATGATCCCCGTTATACAAATGCTATCAGTAACCTCTATTCCCGCTTATTTATCATTTCGTTTAATTTTGAATAATGATCCGGGATATCCAGCTCAGAGTTTCTCCTAAGGAGGCCGCCACGGCTGAATTGTACAGGAGAGCTGCAGCCCGGAAGGCTGGTGTAGACACGAATCAAATTACACATGTAAGAATATTAAAACGCTCCGTTGATGCCCGTCAGCGTACCATCTGGATCAATCTTAATGTGCGTCTTTATATCAACGAGGAACCCAAGGATGATGTCGTTCCCGTATTTGAATATCCTGATGTACATGATGGGAAGCAGGTTGTGATTGTGGGCGCCGGTCCAGCCGGATTGTTTGCTGCTTTGCGCTGCATTGAGAAAGGACTGAAACCCATAGTACTTGAGCGTGGAAAGAAGGTGGCTGAACGCAAACGCGATATTGCAACCCTGAACCGGTCGCATGTTGTTGATCCGGATTCCAACTACGGATTCGGGGAAGGCGGTGCCGGAACCTTTTCGGATGGGAAATTATACACACGCAGCGTGAAGCGCGGGAATGTAAAACGCATTCTTGAAGTCCTCTGCTTTCATGGTGCTACCACAGATATCCTGATTGATGCACACCCGCATATCGGGACAGATAAACTGCCGGCCGTAATCACAAATATTCGTGCTACCATTGAAAATGCGGGAGGGAAAGTATATTTCAGTTCGAAAGTCACCGGATTAATTCTGGAAGATAATACCGTTAAAGGCGTCCGTACTCATGATGGAAATGAATATACCGGCCCCGTGATTCTGGCAACTGGTCATTCTGCAAGGGACGTGTACCGTTTTCTGGATCAGAGCCAGGTATTGCTTGAATCCAAAACCTTTGCCATGGGCGTTCGTGTTGAGCACCCTCAGGAACTGATAGATCAGATCCAGTACCATTCTCCCAAAGGCAGAGGCGACTATTTGCCTGCAGCATCCTATGCTTTAACAGCACAGGTATCAGAACGGGGTGTGTATTCATTTTGTATGTGCCCCGGCGGTTTTATTGTCCCATCAGCTACATCACCGGGCGAAGTGGTAGTCAACGGTATGTCACCGTCTCTGAGAAACTCCAGGTGGGCTAACTCGGGAATCGTTGTCGAAGTCCGTCCTGAAGATATTGGTTCTGATAGCAAACCGCTAAAAGGGCTGGATTACCAGGAGAATCTGGAAAAAGAAGCATTTGAATCGGGCGGTCAGACACAGGTTGCACCGGCACAACGGCTGGATGATTTTGTGCAGAACCGACATTCCAAATCGCTGCCTTCGTCGTCGTATGTTCCTGGATTACTGCCCTCACCTTTGCACGAATGGTTGCCCAAATCAATCCGGTACAGGTTACAACAGGGATTCCGGCAATTCGATAACAAAACGAGGGGATTTTTGACCAATGAAGCATTGATAGCCGGAGTGGAATCAAGGACTTCTTCCCCGGTTCGAATACCCAGAAACAGGGAAACCTTTGAACATGTTTCCATTAAAAACCTCTATCCCTGCGGAGAAGGTTCAGGCTATGCCGGAGGTATTGTGTCATCAGCCATGGATGGTGAGAACGCCGCTGAAGCACTGGCTGCCCGAATGGGCTGAGTATTACTTCAGGTTGGATTCGAACAGGCGTTTATTGGCTCTCACTTCACCCAGAGCTCCCGGCCCGGCTATACAACCACCTTCACAACACATCACCTCAATGAAGTTTCCTTCGGCTTTTCCTTTGGCTGCAGCTTTCAGCACAGCAATACTTTTTTTATCCAGACCATTGATAACCATATCGCGAATTTCTACATCCTTATTTACAGATTTTACTGCAGCCAGTACGCCTCCGCTCATAGCAAAACCACGGTTGACGGTTCGTTTGTTGTTTTTGCTTTCATCATCGGGGATTTCGCCCAGGTCAATACCAAGTGCCACAATGATGGAGTTAAGTTCCTCAAAGGACAACACATAATCCACATCCTGATTGTCGGCAGCTTCTTTGCGCTTTGCGATGCAGGGGCCGACGAAAACAGTTTTGCAGCTTTTGTTATTCTCCCGTGCAATTTTTGCAGCATAGGCCATTGGTGATGGTGTTTCTGACACAAAGGACATTAATTGCGGGATATGCTTTTTTACGGTTTCCATGTAGCCCGGACAACAGCTGGTGGTCATCAGAGGTTGCCCCTCTGCCATCTTCTCTCCGAATTCTTTTGCTTCGTGTTCTGTGGTCAGAACGGCACCATCAGCTACTTCAACCACATCCTTAAACCCAAGTATTTTAAACAGGTTATGGATTTGTCCGGTGGTGAGTGAAAACTGACTGTGAATGGAAGGTGCAAACAGGGCTGTCAATGCATCATCCCGGTCAATATCCCGCAGAATGTCAATCATCTGGCTCACTTCAAATATGGATCCGAATGGACAGGCCTGCAGGCACTTGCCACAGTAAATACATTTGCTGTGGTCGATCTCTTCAATCTTATTTTCGTTTTTTGAGATGGCTCCCACGGGGCAGGCAGCCTCACAGGGGATTGGCTGGTAAATTATGGCATGATACTGACACTCCTTCTGACATATGCCACAGTTGATACATTTATCGGTATCAATTTCTGCCTGCCCGCTTTTATTCATGGAGACGGCATCTTTCGGACAGTTCATAACACATGGACGGGCCACACAGCCACGGCACATGTTGCTCACCACGTATTGTGCCTTTATGCAACTGGTGCAGGCTTCATCCACCACTGTCAGAATTTCTTCTGATGGTTTCTCGCGGAGATAAGCCTGACGTGCATATTCCGATAAAGGTGTCAGTTCATCTTCTTCCTGTGCTGTGGTGAACCCCAGTAAGGGGAACGATTTATACTTAATGACGGCGCGTTCTTTATGGATGCAGCAACGGCGGGAAGCGGCACTGTTTTTAGGTGCCATCTTTAATGGTATGCGGTCAATCTCCTGCTCTAAAACCCCTTCATAATGCAACCGGACGATCCTGCTCAGCAACTCCCTGCGGATGATCATCGTATTACTTGTATGTGCCATTTTCTTTGTCCCTTATTTTTGAGGCTGCAAAAGTAGAACAGTTTTTTGACTGGCGGAAATAAATTAAAGAAAAATTTCTTTATTTAGAAATGTATCAAAATAAAACCGCCGGATCAGGCGGTTTTAAAGTCTAATCAGGAGAAATTAATTCATTAATTCGATATCCCTGACAATAAGATTTAGTGTACCGGCAGCATCGCCATCTTTAGTGATAAAGGCATCGGCACTGGGTTCGCCTTCCACATAAACCCTTTTGCCTTTCTTAAGGTACTCGGCAATTTTAGTGCTTTGTTTTTCACTCTTCCAGATAACCGCTTTTATCCAGTCTGTTTTTTCAACTTTATTGCCGTTGGAATCTTTGTATTCCTTATGAACAGCAACACTGAAATTAATGGCTTTGCGTTTGCCAACTTCACGAACTTCGGCATCGGTGCCAAGTACACCATTTAATTGTAGTCTAAACATGATGAATTGTTTTAGGTTTTGGTAAATAAATTATCTTAGACAAATTACGTTTTTTTTGCCTAAAAGTCAAGTCTGAAAGAATAAGATAGCTTATTTTAAGGCACTTAACATGATTTCCACTGGGTGGAGGGCAGATTTTCCGGTTCCATCTTTAATGTGATGGCGGCAACTTGTTCCGGGTGCTGCCAATATCGTTTCCTCATTGCTTTTGCGAACCTCCGGAAACAATATCATTTCGCCGATCTGCATGGAAAGGTCATAATGTTCTTTTTCGTAACCGAATGATCCGGCCATGCCGCAGCATCCGGTTTTAAACTCTTCAACGCTGTAATTCTCAGGAAAAGAGAGCATCTGTAAGGTCGGCGTAGTAGAAGCCACCGCTTTTTGCTGACAATGACCATGCAATCTGATGGTTTTGGGTTCAGCAGAAAACGATGCTTTTGAAATACGACCAGCTTCTACTTCACGCATAAAAAACTCTTCGAACAGCATGGTGTATCCGGCAACTTTCTTAGCATCATCCTGCAAATGCTTATCCACAAGTTCAGGATACTCATCCCGGAAGGACAGGATGGTGGAGGGTTCCAGACCGATCAACGGATGATCGGATGAAATAAGATCTTTCAGCAGCATGATGTTGTCTGTTGCCAGCTGCTTGGCTTTTCGCAACAAGCCCTTTGAGATGTAAGTCCGGCCGCTGTCCCGAAGTTTTGGTATCACCACATGATAACCCAGTTTGTTGAGCAGTGCAATGGCTGAGAGACCGGTCTCCGGTTCCTGCATGTTGGTAAACTCGTCAGCGTAAAAGTATACCAGCTTGTCTTTTGAATTAGTGGTTTGACGGACGCGCGAGGTAAGCTGACGTTTCACCATAGGGAGCGTTCGTTTGGGAGCAAATCCCATGAGTTTTTTGAATGCCGTTGTTTTTTGAACCAGGTTGGCCATTTCCCGGACCGGATAGATCAGGCGGTTCATAACCGGAAGGTAGGCAATCATTCCTGAACGAAACGGAATGCCGTGAATATCGTAATAATGTTGCAGGAATTCGGCTTTGAAACGTGCCATGTCAATATTCGCCGGGCATTCAGATTTACAGGCTTTACACGATATACACAAATCCAGAATATCGTAAAGTTCCTGTTGATCAAGAGGATCTGCTTTAGTGCTGTGGTGCATATGTTCCCTTAGTAGATTTGACCGTCCCCGGGTGGATTTATCTTCATCGCGGGTAGCCATATAGGTCGGGCACATGGTACCTCCAATAAACTCACTTTTACGGCAATCTCCCGATCCGTTGCATTTTTCCACGGCCCTTAAAAATCCTTTCACCGGTGTGAAATCGCTTACGGTTTCAATTTCCGGATAACGATTGGAAGGCAGATACCTCAGGCTTTCTGTAATGGGTGGAACATCCACTATTTTCCCCGGGTTAAAGATGTTGTTCGGATCCCAGGTTTGTTTGATATCCTTAAAAAGACGATAGATTTTATCGCCGTACATAAACGGAATAAAGTGCCCGCGTAAGCGTCCGTCTCCGTGTTCACCGCTGAGCGAACCACGGTATTTTTTTACCAGTTTTGCAATCTCTTCAGCGATGGTTTGATAGAGCTGCCTGTCTTCCTCCACTTTCAGGTTCAGCAAGGGACGCAGATGAATCTCCCCTGATCCAACATGGGCATAAAACACACACTGCAAACCATATTTATCCAGTACCGCCTGAAATTCGTTAATGTAATCCGGCAACAGGCGCGGTGCTACTGCAGTATCTTCAATAACGGTAGTGCTTTTGCGGTCACCCTCTACATTGGACAACAGACCAAGACCGGCAGTACGCAGATCCCAGACGCGTTTTATCTTATCATCCCCAAAGATCAGCGGAAAGGCATAGCCATAACCGTTTTTCTCTAGTTCTGCGGTCATCTTATCCACCACATCCCGGATTTCCTTTTCGGTTTCGCGGGCGAATTCAATAACGAGAACATTCTTTGGGTTCCCTTCCAGCCAGAAGCGGTTTTTGCGTTGTTCAATGTTTGATTCGGTGCACTTAATGATAATATCATCCATCATCTCAACCGCACCGGGATGATATTGTAATGCAATAATATTGGCCTTTAAAGCCTCTTCAAGTGAATTAAAATGAGCTGCCACCACACCCTTTACCTTAGGAGGCAGCGGGATAAGGTTCAGCTTCATGGATTTTGTAAAGGCCAGAGTGCCCTCGGATCCTGCCAGTAACTTGCAGAAGTTAAAGGGTGTTTCTGTAGGTTCAAATGGTGCGGTTTCCGTTAAAAAGTCAAGAGCATATCCCATATTTCGCCGGTGAACCTCTTCCAGTGGATAGGCATCCTTTATTTCCTGTTTTAGTTCCGGATCAGTCAGTATCTTTTGGATGTTCTGATAAATTGAGCGTTCAAGGCTGTTTTCTGAATGAAGCTTTGCCTCAAACCTTTGTTGGTCGAGGGGTTCAAATTTTACTTCTGACCCATCAGAAAGAATGGCATCCACTTCAAGAATATGGTCTCGCACACTGCCATAAATAAGGGAATGCAGACCACAGGAATTATTTCCCAGCATACCGCCCACGCGGCACCGGTTGGCAGTGGACGTTTCGGGTCCGAACTGCAGACCGTGAGGTTTGAGATGCATATTAAGTTCGGCCAGGTTTACACCCGGTTCAACCTTTACCCAGTGTTCTTTAGTATTCAACTCAAGAATCCGGTTCAAATGTTTGGAGATGTCGATGACGATGCCTGACCCAACCACCTGGCCTGCAAGTGATGTTCCGGCAGCCCTTGGAATAACAGATGTTTTGTGGGTGTTGGCAAAGGCAATGGTTTTTTTGATATCATCGACAGTTTCAGGGATGACAACGGCCAGAGGTTTTTCGCGGTATGATGATGCATCTGTTGCATAAAGCGACCGCCAGACGTCGTTAAAATGTACATCTCCCTTTATTTCTTCCCTGAGTTGTTGCAATGCATCCGTCATGTCTCCGCGTTTAGTACCACGAATATAATCCAAATTCAATAAAATTGTAAATCTGTCGTGTTTCGGATGAACCGGTTTCAAAAATAAGCGCTAATTTTATTCTGTTGATGGACGCTGAAAAATATATATCCGTTTCATACTACAGATCACCATTCGGGGAGTTGATTTTAGGATCATTTGATGGCGATCTTTGTCTGTGCGACTGGCGCTACCGGAAGATGCGCCAGGCCGTGGATGAACGGATAATAACCGGATTACAGGCAGAGTTTAAAACGGAAGAAACACCCGTGATTAAAGCAACGATTCAACAACTTGAGGCGTATTTTGAAGGGAAAAGAAAAGATTTTGAAATTCCAGTGAGGTTTGTTGGATCCGGTTTTCAAAAGCGTGTTTGGAAGGCCTTGTTAAACATTCCGTTTGGAGAAACCATCACGTATCTGGATCTGGCTAAAAGTCTGGGCGATGAAAAATCCATTCGGGCGGCAGCCTCTGCGAACGGTGCAAATGCCATTTCCATAATTGTTCCCTGCCACAGGGTTGTCGGGCAAAACGGAAAACTGACCGGTTATGCGGGAGGTCTGGAGACTAAACGCAGGTTGTTGTTGCTGGAATCAAAAGACCTTCATAAAAATGAACTTCCACTGTTTGACTGAAGTTAAACCGGAACAGCCGTACTGTATTTAACTTCATTTAAAACGAAAAAACTTTTAATCTGTTTGATATTTGGCAGAACGGCTAATTTGTCGGATGAGAAAATATGATAGGCTTCAAGATCGCTGACGATCACCTTCAGCATATAATCAAAAGCTCCACCCATCAGGTAGCACTCCACTACTTCAGGTATTTTAGAAATGGCTTCGTTAAACTTATGCAGTTCCTCCCTTTTTTGTACATCCAGCGATACGGAACAAAAAACCACCATGGCATTTGTAAGTTTCTTCTTGTCAACCAATGCTACATACTTTAAGATGATCCCTTCTTTTTCCAGCCGTTTGATGCGTTCATAGATGGGTGTTTTTGACATTTTAAGGGCTGCAGCTATCTCCTTTACATTGCGTTTGGCATCCTCCTGCAACATTTGCAGAATGATTTTATCCGTGGAATCGAGTGTTATCATGGGAAATTTTCCGTTTTAATATTGAATTTGAAAGCAAGATAGTTAACAATTACTTTATAAAGTTTAAAAGTACGGAAAAAATACTTTAATGATAAATGACATCCTTTAAATTTCCTGTATTGATTAAATTTAAAATAAAAATGTCAGAATCAAATCATAAATTTCATCCCGAGAGTGAGATGATGTCCTACGGGTATAATTCTGCTCTTTCAGAAGGTTCAATCAAGTGTCCGATTTTTCAGACCTCTACCTTTGTTTTTAAAAATGCAGAAGCAGGTAAAGCGTATTTTGAACTTGCCGTTGGTTTGCGTGAAAAAGCCAAAGATGAGGAAGAACCCGGACTCATCTACAGCCGGCTGAATAATCCCGATCTAGAAATTCTGGAGGACCGGCTTTGCCTTTGGGACGAGGCCGAGGATTGTGCCGTATTCGAAAGCGGCATGTCGGCCATCAGTACGGTTTTTCTTGCCCTGCTGAAACCCGGAGACGTTTTGCTTTACAGCTCCCCGACTTATGGTGGGACAGATCACCTGATTCATCATTTTTTACCCGGACTGGACATTACCTGCATTGGATTTCATGCAGGCATGAGCAAGGATGAGCTGATAAAACTTGTGGAAGCTACCGGTAAACCAGAACGGCTGAAACTGATTTTCATTGAAACACCGGCTAATCCTACCAACGATATTCTGGATATTTCGTGTTGCAAGGCTGTAGGGGATCATTTTAAGACAAAAATGAATGAGCCGCTTCTTGCTGTGGACAATACCTATATGGGACCACTGTGGCAGCATCCGTTAAAACATGGTGCCGACTTTGTGATTTATTCTGCAACCAAATACATCGGGGGCCACAGCGATGTGATAGCCGGTGCGGTTTTAGGTTCAAAACAACTGATGAAACAGATTCGTCATTTGCGTACCTACCTTGGAAATATGGCAGGTCCGTGGACGGGATGGTTGCTGATGCGCAGTCTCGAAACCCTGAAAGTCAGAATGGAGGCACAGACGCTGAATGCTCAGAAGGTAGCGGCTTTTCTGGTGGGTCATCCTAAAATTGAAAAAGTGTATTATCCGGGGTTAATACGTCCCGATTCAGCAATCTATGAGGTTTATAAACGACAGTACACTGCACCGGGTGCAATGTTATCATTTGATATTGCCGGCGGCGAAAAAGAGGCATTTAAGTTTCTGAATAATCTGAAAATGATGAAGCTGGCGGTGAGCCTGGGGAGTACCGAAAGCCTTGTACAGCATCCCTATAGCATGACCCATGCCGGTGTTGATCCGGAATTTAAAAAACAGCTGGGTGTAACACCCAAAATGGTCAGGTTGTCTGTTGGTGTGGAAAATTATGAAGATATCATATGGGATATTAAGCAATCGTTAGATATGATTTAGGAAGGATGTTTTCCTGATTTTGGAGTTAGTGTTAAGGGGTTGCCGGCAGGCAGTCCCTTTTTTTGCTCCTGAATCCGCTTGAGACTCCGCTAATGTTTCTGCGACACGTGGAAAGGGAGTTTCGAAACCTTGTATGGACTATGTGGTAAATTCAAAAACTACAACCATTTCCAGGATAGCTTGTTGTAATCTTTACAACAAAAAAGAGTTGACGAAAAGATATGCCCGATTCTCATAACATACTGGTCGTTGGTTTTGGTCTGGCCGGTGCTGCCGTTGCGGCACATCTGGAGAAAAGAAAAGCAGATTATACGGTCATCACTTCCCCTTCCAAATCCAGCTCATCACGTGTTGCAGCAGGCATGTTCAATCCCATTGTATTCAGGAGACTGCTGAAAACATGGATGGCTGACACGATTCTGCCTTATGCTGAAACTTTCTACAGGAAGCTTGAGGAAAAGCTCAATGCAGAATTCTATCATCCGGTGCAGTATTATAAACTATTCGGAAAGGAGGAAGCTGAATTCTGGGAGAAGCGCTCCCGATCGGAGGACACAAAACCATATCTGTCGCAGAATCTTTTGAATGATCTGAACCAGAATTACCTTAAAACACCTTTTGGTGCAGGAGAGGTTTTTGGTGCCGGATATGTGGATATCAACACGTATCTTGATGCTTTCGGACATTACCTGAAATCCTCAGGAAAACTGATTATTGATGATCTGGACTATTCTGAGATTGAATTAAAAGAGCGTAATGCACATTTCAGAGACAAGGTTTATGATCGGGTTATATTTTGTGAAGGGAGCCACGCCATACATAATCCGTGGTTCAGCGATTTGCCGTTTAAACTGACCAAAGGTGAAGTTCTGACCATTGAGAGTGAACTGGACATGGATTTTGCGGTCAATAAAAACGGATTTGTGCTGCCACTGGGCAATCATCGCTACAGGGTTGGTGCCACCTATGAGTGGAAGGACCTGACAGAAGAACCGACTGAGGAGGGCAGGGAAACGCTGGTCGGGAAATTCAAAGCGATATCGGATGCGGAATTCAGCATCATTGAGCATAATGCGGGAATACGGCCAACACTGGCAAACCGGAGACCAGTGTATCAGATTCACGGTATATACAGGCAACTGGCTGTCTTTAACGGGCTTGGCACCAAAGGAGTGATGCTGGCGCCGTATTTTGCAAATGAACTGGTAAAAAGTTTGTAGTGGGAGTGCGACATTGAATCGTGTTCATCCAAATAAAAAGAGGTTGCCTTTCGACAACCTCCTAAACTATAATGAATATTTAATTGCTTACTTAGCGTAACTTACTGAACGTGTTTCACGGATAACAGTGATTTTCACCTGTCCCGGATACGTCAGTTCATCCTGAATACGTTTGGCAATATCAAATGATAACGTTTCAGAATCTTTATCCGAAACCTTGTCAGCTCCAACAATTACACGCAATTCACGACCTGCCTGAATAGCGTATGTTTTGGTGACACCTGGATAGGAAAGTGCCAGATCTTCCAGGTCTTTAAGTCGTTTGATATAAGCTTCTACAATTTCACGACGGGCACCCGGACGTGCGCCTGAGATAGCATCACAAACCTGTACGATAGGCGCCAGCAAGGTGGTCATTTCCACCTCATCGTGGTGTGAACCAATGGCATTAGCCACATCCGGTTTTTCCTTATATTTCTCAGCCAGCTTCATACCGAATACGGCGTGTGGCATTTCCGGCTCATCATCCGGCACTTTTCCGATATCATGCAAGAGACCGGCACGTTTTGCTTTTTTCGGATTCAGCCCTAGTTCTGATGCCATGATAGCACAGAGGTTAGCTGTCTCACGCGAGTGCTGCAGCAGGTTCTGTCCGTAAGAAGAACGGTATTTCATTTTTCCGACCAGGCGAATAAGTTCGGGATGCAGTCCATGAATACCGAGATCAATCGCTGTGCGTTTACCGGTTTCAATGATCTCCTCCTCAATCTGTTTGCGTACCTTGTTTACAACTTCTTCGATACGTGCAGGGTGAATCCTTCCGTCAGACACCAGCTGGTGTAATGCCAGACGGGCAATCTCACGGCGTACGGGATCAAAACCACTCAGTACGATGGCTTCCGGTGTATCGTCTACAATAAATTCCACGCCGGTAGCTGCTTCTAGTGCCCTGATGTTACGTCCTTCACGGCCAATGATTCGTCCTTTTACCTCATCAGAATCGATGTGGAAAATAGTCACGGAATTTTCGATGGCAGCTTCTGTAGCAACACGCTGAATGGTCTGAACAACGATTTTTTTCGCCTCTTTATTGGCGGTCATCCGTGCTTCGTCCATAATTTCGTTGATCAGTGACATGGCGTTTGTTTTGGCCTCATCCCTCAACGATTCAATCAGTCTCTCCTTGGCTTCTTCAGCAGACAATCCTGAAATAGCTTCCAGGTGTTCCACTTCCTGTTTATGCATGCGTTCCAGCTCTGTTTGTTTCTTATCAACTATTTCCAGTTGCTGATCCAGATTGGTACGTATGGCATCCAGTTCGTTACTTTTACGGTTCAGTTCATCGTTTTTACGTTGAACATCTTTCTGTTGATCTTTAATGCGGTTTTCCGCAGCCAGCATCTTATTGTTTCTGGCATTTATCTGTTTCTCATGTTCGCTCTTCAGCTGCAAAAATTTTTCTTTTGCCTGAAGAATCTTATCCTTTTTGATCACTTCTCCTTCCTGTTCGGCTTCCTTGATAATCTTGGAAGTCTTTGATTTCAGGAGTTGCTGGATCATGACCCAGGATATTAAACCGCCCACAAGAAACGCTCCAATACCTATTAAATATGACTCCATTGTTACATTTTATTAATGTTTATATATAAAAAAAGCACCATTCTCAGACCGTAATGATTACAGTCTTAAAATGATGCGTTATCGTTGATAAAATATCTTCTTTATGAATGCTGTTCGTCATTCTTAAGGAAATCTTCGAGTTCTGCGTTCAGATCCCGTAGTTCCTCTACAATAGGATTTATGTCTTTTTTGTTCTTTAAATCAACCAGCTCCGACACAAGGTCGACAGCTGCCATTGCTAAATAATCCCGTTCTTCCCCCTCTGAATAACTTTCCCGATATTTTAACACCTTATCGGTTATGAGTTTCGCAGCTTTTCTAAACTTTTCTTCATCCTTTCTCAGAATCCTGAGTGGATAGTATTTTCCGGCTACATTCAAATGGATGTTAAATTTCTCGTCACCCATTTCGTTATTCATTTAACAGCTCTATACACTTATCAATATCCCGCACCATCAATCCAATCTTTTTCCTTAAACCTTCTTTTTCTTCATCACTTCCGGAAAAAGCCCTGGATATTTTCAACATCTCGTGATTGTGATTTAATTCATCATACCTCTCATTTGCTTCAGACAGGCTTGTTTTTAATGCGACGTTTTCTTCGTTTAACGTTTTATACGATTTTTTAAGCTCTGTCAATTGCCCCTTTAAAACGGATATTTTTTCTTTCAGATCCCTGAGCAATATAGCCTGTTCGTCGGTCATTTTAAGAATTAATCACTTACAAAAATAGTTAAGCAACGTCAAAATAAAAATTAATTGACCTAATTTTTCAAAAAATGCAATATGCCTTTATATTTGTCGTCATTCAAAATAAAGCGTTTTATGCAAAAAGGATTGCACATCATCATATTTCTTGTTCTGTTTTCCGGTCTTCAGGCTCAGGTCGACAAATACAGGACGGGATTTACACCTCCACTGGATATTCCCTTATACCTGAGCGGCAATTTTGGAGAGACACGGGGAGGACATTTTCATACAGGTATTGATATTAAAACTCTGGGTAGAACAGGACTTCCTGTAAAAGCGGTTGGTGATGGTTATGTGTCGCGGGTTTATGTATCGGAGGGCGGATACGGAAAAGCACTTTATATCACACATCCAAATGGTTTTACCTCTGTTTATGGTCATCTGGAAGGTTTTTCTCCAAAAATCAATGCCGTGGTTAAAGATCTGCAATATAAGAACGAGGCATTTAAACTAAATCACATTTTTAAGGAAGGAGAACTTTCCGTAAAACAGGGAGAAATCATTGCAAATTCCGGTAATACAGGTTCGTCCGGTGGACCTCATCTGCATTTTGAGATCAGACGAACGGATACGGAGCATCCTGTAAACCCTTTGCACTGCGGCATGCCGGTTAAAGATGATATGCGTCCACAGATTGTTGGAATAAAAGTGTTTCCTGTTTCCGGCAAGGGAGCTGTGAACAGGACGTCGGAAGGCCATTATTATCCTGCGGTCTTTTATGCCAATGCGTACCATCTGAAATCATCACCCCGCATAACTGTATCCGGTGAGGTTGGTATCGGGATAGAGACCTTTGATTATCTGACCGGGGACTGGAGTAAATGCGGAACCTACTCTGCCGATTTGTATGTAGATAATATCCTGACGTTTTGCTGGACCATTGACAGTCTGTCCTTTGATGAAAGCCGGTGTATCAATACGGTTTGTGATTTTAAATCAAAAGTGGATGATCATAAATGGATCTACAAAATGTTTCGTGATGAACCCAACAACATCTTCAGCAACTACTGTAATGATAATACGGGAATCATCAACTTTGAAAAGACGGGGACACATACTGTAAAACTGATTGTACACGATGCGTATGGTAACCGGTCGGATTGCGAATTTAAGGTGCAGGCCGAAAGAACTGCTATTCCTCTTATTCAGGATAAAGGTATCATGAAGGTTGCCTGGGATATAGGTGGCACTTATGCTGATGATTCCCTGCAGGTGATCTTTCCACCCAAGGCATTGTTTAATACCATAAATTTTGAACTGAAGAAGGAACCATCTGCTGATTTTTGGTCACAGATTTATACGGTTCATAAGGACAATGTAGCCATTTTTAAAACCATTTCTATAAAGATGAAGCCTGAAAAAACCGGGGATATGAAAAAACTGTACATTGCCGGTGTGGGACGGTCCGGTAAGCCTGAAGGTTTTTATGGTAATACAGAAGCGGATGGATGGATATCAGGATCGACCAGAAGTTTTGGACGGTATGCCCTTGCAAAGGATACCATTGCACCGGAAATCCGTTCACTGGATGTGAGTGATGGTCATAACATTTCGTGGAAAAAGGAACTTCGGTTTAAGATTAAAGATGACGCTTCAGGCATTGCATCCTTCAGGGGAGAGATCGATGGTAAATGGATTCTGCTGGATCATGAAGCGAAAAAAGATATGCTGACCTACACCTTCGATCCGTCACGCGTTGAAAAAGGAAAAGATCATACCTTGTTTGTAAAGGTTGAAGATAATGTGGGGAATGTGAAGGTGTTTTTGTGTTCGTTTACATGGTAGATACTCAGTAAGAAATTAACAGTCATAAATTCCTGATTACTAAAAAAGCTAATCTATATGATAATTCTCAGACGGTGAACAGATAAATAAAAACAGAAGCTAATGCTGAGAAATTAGCAACAGGTTAGGAAACGATTTATGAAATAATACTGGTTTTGTACAATTCAAATGAAAGTGACAACAGAAGAGGTCAGAACCAAACTTGTAGGCTGCATACCAAAAAGTTTCACATCCAGATGAATAAGCAATAGATCAATATTGTTAAATATCAGCGTGTTATAATATACTGTTTCGGAGTAAAAGTTACCACTCACAATTAAGGGATAAGCGTCCCTTATCAACCGGACAACAGGATGAATGCTCTTATTGCCTATGTAAATCAGCAGAAAAACAAGGGGAAGCAAAAGCAAACGAACTAAAACCAATGGCCAAACCGGCAAGGATTGATCCTTTGCAAAGACTATAAACAATGTGCTTACGGGCAGATAACTTATAAAAAGACGTAATCGATATTCTTCAATGTTGCGTCGTTGGGATTGATAAAACAGAGTAAATATAGGTTTTTATTGATATGTTCGACATAGAAAACAGAACTACAAACTTTCAGCATTAAATGCAATTATACCAATGGGTTTAACATCCTCTCCTGATTCAGGATTCATCCAACAGATACTTTTGATGCATTAATAGTTACTATTCTATTTGTAATTTAACGGACAGTCTAAACATTTAAACTAACTATCTTTTATTAAATGAATTAATTATCTATTTTTATTTATTATAACATTAATTATCATGAAACCCCACCACATAATATTACTTTTCTCATCACTGGTACTATTTTCAGCCTGTCATAACAAATACGAGCCTATAACAGGCTATTGGGAAGCTACATTTACGGATTCAGTTAATTTTCCTAAACAAATATTGTACTTTAATGCTGAAAATGGAAAGTTAAAACTTACCATTGATGAACCGGAAGATGGCTTATTACACGTTCCTGGAGAACATGTCTGGTTTCAAAATGACAGTCTGCATTATGAGACAGTAAGCGGAATCTATAAATATGACGGGAAACTAAATCCTGATAATGGTGTAATTAAAGGCATCAGGTTTGCCGGAACGTTCTATTCGTCGCCTTTTATCATAAGACGTATTTCAGCAGAAGCACTGTCCTATTATAAAATACCACGCCTTAAAGCTAACGGGGACCGCGAATTTTCATATACCTATCGTCCACCTATTCATGCAGAGGATGGCATTGCAACCGGCACCCTGGCTGAGGCAGACATTGATACCAGCTATCTGGTTCAGCTTGTAAAGAATATCCTGAGTGGTAAAATGGCTACTGTTCACAGTCTTTTGCTGGTAAAAGACAATAAACTGGTATTTGAAGAATATTTTCATAACTATAACATCCATGATGTACACAAAGTAGAATCTGTGATCAAAACCATTCAATCAGCCCTGGTTGGCATTGCAATTGACAACGGGTTTATTCCGGACGAGAATGAATATGTTAGCAGCTATTTTTCGGACAGGGACAGTACCCGGTGGATCAGAAAAAATTATCCGGTACAAATCAGGCATCTCTTAAGTATGACTTCCGGTTTGGAGTGGAAGCCCTATAACGAAGATGGTCCAAGTGATGATTCTGAGATTTACCTGTCACCGGATTACATCAACTATGTCCTCAATAAAAATCTGATTAACAAACCAGGGAAAACGTTTTTGTACAATAACCGCTTTAACTTTTTGCACCAGGGAATAATAGAAAAAACCTCTGGTATGTCACTGGATAGTTTCGCTAAAACCTTTTTATTTAGTCCGCTGGGAACTGATGAATATGAATGGAAGATAATTGAAAACGGGAATTTTAAATTTCTTGATGCACTGAAGCTTTCACCCAGGACAATGATAAAGTTCGGTATGTTATACCTTAATAAAGGTAAATGGAATAACCAGCAGATTATCTCGCCGGAATGGGTAAGCGTTTCAACTGAGAAGCATGCCAATGCAGGGACACTGGATTATGGTTATACCTGGTGGATGAAAAACTATACCGTTGACGGAAGATCTTTCCGGACTATATTTGCCCTTGGTCATGGGGAACAGATCATCATGCTGATTCCTGAAGCCAATGCTGTATTTGTAATGACAGGTGGTAACTTTATGCTGAAGCCTCAACGCCAGGATGAGATACTGACCCGCTACATACTGCCTTCGTTAAATACAAAAAATACAACCACGCCGGTAATCGATCTGGACAAGCTGGCAGGGAGCTTTGAAACAAACAGTCATGAATTCCTGACCATTGAACTCAGGGACTGTGTTCTTCAAGTTACAGATCCGGCAGGACGACAGTTTAGCTTACTGCCAAAATCAGGAAATGTATATCAGGTTGAAAATTCACCGCTAACCGTAACATTCTATCTGGATGATTCCGGTTCCTTAATAACAGCTTATATCTATAACAATACTCAGATAGTGGATAGATTAATAAAGAAAGAGGTCAATAAAAGGTAGATAGTTACAGATTTGGAAATACTTTATGAAATAAAACATGTTTTCTACAATGTTTAGTTACTATTTGTTTTCATGTCGCAAAAACAATTCGTAAATTTATATGTTTCTAAACAAGAATGATTCTTATTTAGAAACAATTCAAATGAAAGTAACAACAGAAGAGGTCAGAACCAAACTTGTGGGTGCAGGGCTAAAAGTAACACCACAACGGATGAATATCCTTGAGGCTGTCTATGCCCTTAAAAATCATCCTACGGCTGAAAGAATCTGTGAATTCATCCGGGAACGTAATCCTAATATTGCCACCGGAACAGTTTACAAGGTACTGGAAACCCTGGTTGAAAAGAACATCATTAAAAAAGTTAAGACAGACAGGGATATTATGCGCTACGATGGGCTGACGGAAAATCATCATCATTTATACTGCTCAGAATGCGATGTAATTGAAGATTATTTCGATAGCGATCTGGATAATTATTTAAAGGATTATTTCAACCATAAACAGTTGCCGGGATTTAAAATAGAAGATATAGTCCTTCAGATCCGGGGAAAATTTAATAAATGCTGAAAAAGTCATGTATACATATCATATTTGCGATACATAATTTATAGTAAATCGAAATACTCTGAATGCAATTGAAGAATTGTATCAGTCATCATTCTCTTCCACCCAAAAACTATATTTTTATTAAAGACATAGTGTCTTATTGATAACTATTAAAAGGATTCAATTTTACTGAATATTACTCACCATGTTAGAAAAAATTGTAAATTTTAGTGTCAGGAATAAACTGATCGTAATTCTCTTCACATTAACAGTTGCAGGCTTTGGTTTTTATTCCATCCTTAGAATACCCGTTGGCGCAGTACCTGATATTACCAACAACCAGGTTCAGGTCATTACAACTTCAGGAAATCTATCGACCCAGGAGATTGAACAGTTTATTACCGCTCCGGTCGAGATGGAAATGGCCAATTTGCCTGGAGTAGAGGAAATCAGATCGGTATCAAAATTTGGTATCTCGGTTGTTACGGTTGTGCTAAAGGAAAGTTTAGGCACATATCTTCCCCGTCAGTTAATTGCCGAAAAAATTAAGAGCGCTTCGGCCAACATTCCCGAAGCATACGGTGCTCCTGAAATGGGTCCGATAACAACAGGACTGGGTGAGATATACCAGTATATTGTAGATGTAAAACCCGGATACGAAAACAAGTATTCGCCAATGGAATTAAGGACCATTCAGGATTGGATCATCAAACGAAGATTATCAGGCATTAACGGGGTAGTAGAAATAAACAGCTGGGGCGGTTATTTAAAGCAGTACGAAGTAGCCGTTGAGCCTTCGCGCCTGTTAAGCCTTAATATTACATTGATGGATGTATTCAATGCCCTTGAAAAAAACAACAGTATTTCCGGCGGATCCTATATTGAGAAGACAAACCAAAGCTATTTTATCAGGGGCGACGGACAGGTAACATCTTTGGAGGACATCGAAAATATAGTGGTTAAAAACAATGCCGGGACACCTGTATTAGTAAAGGATTTGGGCAAAGTTCATTATGGTTATGCCAATCGTTTCGGAGCCATAACGGCAAACGGGAAAGGAGAAACAGTACTGGGTCAAATAATGATGCTAAAGAATGCAAACTCCAAAGAGGTTATCAATGAAGTAAATTCAAGAGTGGCCGAAATACAGACAAATCTACCGGAAGGCATATTCATTAATCCCATTCTGGAACGTAGCGAACTGATAGCCAAAACATCGTTTACTGTGGTTGAAAACCTGGTTCTTGGTGCCATTATCGTCATGCTGACCGTTATCCTTTTACTTGGCAATATCAGATCCGCGCTTGTAATTGCATCCATGATACCTTTGGCACTACTGTTTACCATTTCAATGATGTATATTTTTGGGATCGATGCCAATTTAATGAGTTTGGGCGCACTGGACTTTGGAATCATAATAGACGGTGCCGTGATCATCGTAGAATTTATTGCCATCAAAATGACGGTGCAAAAAAAGGAAATCCTGAAAAGTGACAAAAATGGACGCCAAACGATTATGGACAGGATATCACACGAAGGGGCTTCAAAAATGATGCAGTCCGCCATTTTCGGACAGGTGATTATTCTGATCGTATTTATTCCCATTCTTTCCTTAAGTGGTGTGGAAGGGAAAATGTTCCGTCCAATGGCACTGGCTTTTTCCTTTGCGATTATTGGCGCCATGATTATGGGGCTTACCTGGCTTCCGGTCGCCTCTTCTTTATTCCTGAGACCAGGAAAAACGAAAAAACGAAACATTTCAGACTGGATCATGAAGGTCGCCTACAATTCCTATCACCCGGTTATCGAATGGTCCTATGATCACAAAAAGATTGTGCTTGGGCTCGCTATTATATCACTCATTTTCACAGGTGTATTATTCTCAAAAATGGGCGGTGAATTTGTTCCGACACTTAATGAAGGTGATTTTGTGATCCAACCCGTATTAAAAACCGGCACATCCCTTTCGAAAACAGTTGAGACAACTACAAAAATGGAAAATATACTGATAAAGGAATTTCCCGATGAAGTTCATCAGATAGTATCCAGGATTGGTGCAGCAGAGGTGCCAACTGACCCGATGTCGATGGAAGAAATCGATATGATCATCAAGTTAAAACCAAGGGAGGAATGGACTGCTGCAAAAGGGAAGGAAGAACTGGCTGATAAATTCAAAAACGCATTATCGGTTATTCCCGGAATAGATTATGAATTTACACAGCCCATCGAAATGAGGTTTAACGAACTCATTACAGGTGTACGATCCGATATTGCCATTAAAATATTTGGTGAAGATCTTAACTATATCACTCAAAAAGCTGCGGAGGTGAAGGATTTGATTGCTGATATTCCCGGTGCAAGTGATGTTATACTGGAAAAAACATCAGGCTTACCACAGATCAGGGTAAAATATAACAGAAGTAAAATTGCATATTATGGCGTTAATATTGACGATTTAAATACGTACTTATCATCTGCATTTGGAGGGAAAATTGTCGGAGTTGTTTTTGAAGGTGAAAAACGGTTTGATATGGTCATGCGATTTGGAAATGAAAACCGGACAGGCATTGAAAATATCCGACAACTTCAGGTTCCTGTTTCCACAGGCGCACAAATACCGTTATCTGAACTCGCTGACATTACTTACACACAAGGTCCGGCTAAGATATCGCGGGACAACACCCAGAGACGCGTTGTAGTCAGTGTGAATGTAAGAAACCGCGATTTGCAATCTGTGATCATGGATATACAACAGCGCATAAATGATAACGTCAAACTCAGTCCCGGAAATTATATTGAATATGGCGGACAGTTTGAGAATTTACAAAACGCATCCAACCGTCTGCTGATCGCTGTTCCAATAGCTATGTTATTAATCTTTATCTTTTTACATTTTGCTTTTAAATCGTTGCGTGATGCCATTATGATTTTTTCGGCAATACCTTTGGCCACTGTTGGTGGTGTCTTTTTGCTTTGGTTACGCGGACTACCTTTCAGCGTATCAGCAGGCGTAGGTTTCATCGCATTGTTCGGTATTGCCGTATTAAACGGAATTGTACTCATTGAACATTTAAAGGAACTGGAACATCAGGGCATGAAATCAATGCGGGAGCTGATCATGACAGGAACAAAAGACCGCCTGCGTCCTGTTATGCTAACTGCCGGTGCGGCAGCCACAGGTTTTTTGCCTATGGCAATATCTACCGGAGCCGGAGCTGAAGTGCAGCGCCCGCTTGCCACAGTGGTCATTGGCGGACTGGTAACATCTACCATGCTTACGATGATTGCTCTTCCACTCCTTTACGAAATATTTTACAACGTAAAACGCATTCAGCTTTTTCCGTTACGTTTTATCCGCTCAAATAGTACTAGCATTATCATCTTGTTATTACTAATGCCCGGCCTTTCGTTGTTCGGACAAAACAAAACACTGAACTTAAATGAAGCGATTGACATTGCCGTTCAAAACAATGCAGATATTGCGGCATATTCGCTCAAAGTGGATGAAAGTAAGGCTTTAAAGAAAACGGCATATGCATTTGATAAAACAACGGTAAGTTATGGACTGGATCAGAATAATATTGCTGAAAACGGTTACCCGTTGAAAGTATGGGGGGTTGAACAGAGCTTTAGTTTTCCAACGTATTATTCGGCTCAAAGCAATTCCAGGTCTATTGAAGTCTCCATGGCTGAAACAAGACTAGACATTCAAAAAAGGGTTGTCATAAAAGATGTTTCATATGCATTTTTCAATTACCAGATGCTTCGGAATAAGCAAAAGCTGTATCTTAAACTGGACAGCTTATATACGGAGTTACTGAACAATTCTGAAAAAAGAGCGGAAAAAGGTGACATCAGCCGACTTGATGTATTAAATATTAAAGCTAAAAAAAGTCAGACAGGCATATTTCTGAACTCCATTGAAATTGATCTGGGAAATACCTACAAAAAACTCAAAACACTAATGAATTACGATGCCGACTTTTATGTATCTGATTCACTTGAGTTCATACAAACAACGACGCTAAAGACGGATTCGGTTCCATCTATTCAACTCCTCAGGTTTGAGAATGACTTTACGAATTCCCTGATTAAAATTGAGAAGAATAAAACGCTTCCTGATTTCACGTTTAATTACTTTCTTGGATCGAACCGTTATGATAATTCAAAGATCTACCATGGTTTTCAGGTTGGTGTGGCTATTCCACTTCTTTTTGCAGATGACAAAGCCAGAATCCAGGCTGCAAAAATTGCGGGTCATGCACAAACCATATCATCAGAGAATGAGATTAAAAAAATAAACACAAATTTAAATGAACTCATAAATACACGGTTAAAATACAAAGCTTTACTTGATTACTACTTTACTGAAGGGAAAATGCTGTACAAGGAAATAATGAGAACAGCATTGAAATCGTATGAACTTGGGGAGATAAATTTCTACCAGTTTGTCACCAGTTTCGAGTCAGCATCAGGAATTGAGCTTGATTATTATGATAATCTTTTTAACTACAACGTCATTTCTTCAGAAATAATAAACTATTCAAAATAAACAGTAACGATTATGAAATCACACTTTATTTTATCCATACTATTATTCAGTACTGTACTTTTATCCTGTCAGCATAAATCTGCAGAGACTGAAGAAACTGCTTCAGATTTGATTCAAATAACAAAAGCCCAGTTTGATACCGAAAAGATGGCGTTGGGAGAACCTGCCTTAAGCCCGTTTTCTGATATGGTATACTTTACCGGCACAATTACGCCCAAAGCAAACGGGAAAGCACAAATCAGCCTTCCTGTTCCGGGAATTGTCAGCAAGGTATATGGAAAACCCGGGATGCAAACTATTAAAGGGACATCTTTAATAGAAATATCGGGAGGTGTGCTGATTGATCTGCAAAAAGACTATGCAGAGTCAGCTGCCATGCTCAAACGACTGAAAAGTGAATACGAAAGAACCAAAGAGCTTAATGACGAAAATATTGGTTCAAAAAAAGAGTATATCATGGCAGAAAGCAACTATTTGGCAGAAAGAGCCAAATTTAATGCTTTGAAACTTAAATTAGAGAAAATAGGGTTGGATGTAAACCGGGTTCAGGATGGTAATTTTTATACATCTTATACACTTAAGGCACTCATTAAGGGTTATCTTACAAACATAAATGCAACCGTTGGACAGTTTATTGAACCGCAGCAAACCATTGCTGAAATTGTTGATCCTGAATCTTTCCAGATTAAACTTTCAGTTTTTGAGAAAGACATCAATAAATTAAAACCGGGTCAAACCATTGAATTCTCTCCGGCCGGTAACAAAAACATCAAACATACAGCTAAGTTAGCTTCAGTTGGTAAGGCCATCATGCCCGATACCCGCTCCATTGAATGCTTTGCTGATATTGATGCTTCCGAATCTGCAAACTTTGTAAATCAACAATTTGTGGAAGGTAATGTTATTACAAACTCAGAAATGGTGTTTGCTCTACCTGAGTCTGCAGTAGTATTCTCAGATAATGATGCCTATATCTTAATGTATGAAAAAGAAACACCTGAAGATTATTTTTTCAGTAAAGCAAAAATAAAAACTGGTAGAAAAACAGAAAAACTGGTAGAGCTGACCGATGTACCAAAATCTAAAAAAATACTGGTAACAGGAGTCTATAATCTAAATATTGAATAAGTTTTCCGGTATCAGACCAACTGAATGTTATTAGTTCAATATAACATTGACGCAATAAAAAGGGGACGCACAATGGGTCCCCCAAGTACCTAAAATCAAGATTATGGTGTTAGTTAAAAAGGTTCAGTACACTATCCATTGAAATGTATTTATAATTCTGGCTCACTTTTTTTCGCCCGTCATAATTGTATCCGTCCTGAACCACCAGTATGCCTTTTGGATATTTCGTTCCCATTGAACAGCACTAATATCAATGCCATCTGTTTCTTCCACACCATCAACTTCACCGGCTTTGCTGTTGACCACTTAGTTTATACTATCCTCATAATATATGGTTCCTTGAGGTATTAAGCTCTTTTCATCTTCCATGTGAAGGACAAAATGGCCAGTACGAAAGTTGAAATAGCATATATTAAAACAATATAAAAATTATGTGCTATTTCTGCAAAATCAGACCCTTTCAGTAATGCTATCGATGCATCAACGCCGTGGGCAAATGGGAGTAAATAACCGATACCTTCAAAAACGCCCCCAATTTGTTTCAGTGGCGTCCATGCTCCGGAAAACAGACTGATGGCTGTAATGAGCAACGCACCAACACCTGATACCTGATTGACGGTGAACAATGCACCTGATATGATCCCAAGGCTGATGCATATAGATGCGATTAACAGGATCACCAGAAAGGATACAAAAATATTGCTGAAGGTAGCACCAAGAAATACTCCAACAATAAAACATACAATGATTTGCAAAATTGCCAGTGGTACAAACGGTAACATGTACGACATAATAAAATCAGACGGTTTTAAAGGTGCGGCGTAAAGCCTCATCAGAAAGGCGCTCTGCCTGTCCTTTGCAAGCAATATAGCTGAGAACATGATTAAAAAAGCAAAACTAAAAATCGTAATTCCTGGCGTTAATCTTTGAGGAGCAAACATCTCTGCCTGTGTACTCTTATAAATGGAAGAGAAAAGAATCAGCAGTGCAACCGGCATTACAATGCCAAGTAACATGGATACCGGATCACGGTATATCTCTTTTATATTTCTCCTTGCGAGACTATAGAATTTCATACGTTTACCTCCTCTCCCGTCAGATGAAGGAATACATCTTCCAACGTTGGCTCCATCATTTGTATCCCTGTAATTATTACTTTATTTTGTCTTAAAAGATCTACTATAGCATAAATATCCGGTTCTTTTGATTCTATCTCTATTCCCGATGATATTAAATTCACATCCATTCCTTTATTTTTTAGGGCATTTATCGTTTCATCATTTATGTTTTTGCCGGAAATTTTTATTGCGTTGTTCTTAACATATTTCTGTTTTAATTCATGCGACGTTCCTTTGGCAATAATATTCCCTTTATTCATTATGGCTATATGATCAGCCAATGCATCTGCCTCTTCCAGATAGTGTGTTGTTAATAAAATGGTTTTTTCATTCTTCAGTTTTTCGATATAATTCCAGACTGATTTTCTGGCGTGAGGATCAAGCCCCAAAGTAGGTTCATCAAGAAACAGTATTTGGGGATCTGAAACTAACGCCATGGCAATGCTTAATCTACGCTGCAATCCTCCTGATAATTTCCGGGCCTGGTCCTTCCTGTCTTCCAGTTCCAGTAATTGCATTAAGTCCCGGGCTCTCCTTTTCGATTCGTCATTTTTAAGTCCGAAAACCCCACCCATCAACAGGAGATTTTCCTTTGTGGTCAAATGACCAGCTATTGCATTTTCCTGAGGAGAAACGCCAATTATATGTTTTATTTTTAACGGATTTTCCGTAATACTGAAATTCATAACTGAAGCCTTACCAGACGTAGGCCGAGACAGACAACACAGCATCTTAATTGTCGTAGTCTTTCCGGCCCCGTTCTCTCCAAGTAAAGAAAAGATCTCACCTTGTTTGATTTCGATATTTATGCTGTTTACAGCAATCCTTTCTCCGAATTTCTTCATCAGATTTTCGGTCCATATCGCTATTTTGTCACTTTCCATAAATTCATATTTATTCAGATTCCAGACATGCACAATACTACCAAAATGGATTGAATTCTTAACTCATTACAATTGAAGATTAATGTATAAACTCCAATTGTAATATAAGATCATTCTTCAAGCAATGTTTACCGTAGACGGTTCCTTTAGGAACAGATTAACTTCAATTTTGGTGTATTATAGATGGCATCCTAAAGATATGGAATTGAGGGTAATAAAGCAATAGCGCTAGACATAAGAGCCAAAATATAAGACTGGTTTTGTGACGTTTATTGTTTGGATTACAAAATACCCATACGTCACCATAGCTTCAGACGCTTATGCAAAAGCTTCAGCGACAGCATGCAGAGAAAAGTAGACTGATACCCTCTTTTGATAAAGAGGGACATTGTGACAGACAAGCAAGCTGTCCTCCTTTGCGAACAAATTGTAAAACAAGCTGTTTTAGTTGTAATCTCTCCCAATAGCAAACAACAATCTAATTAGCCATGATACGTCAGTTCTTTCTATTCAACATGATTTTTATATTCCTGTCTCAACTAGTTGCCCAGGAGAACAGCAGTCAGAGAATACCAATGATCGGGACAGAAGCCCCTGATTTCAGGGCACCAAGTACGAACGGTCCCATTTCATTTCCGGGAGATTTTAAAGGCCAGTGGAAGATACTCTTTGCCCACCCGCGTGATTTTACCCCGGTATGTTCTTCGGAGATACTTGATCTCGCTTACAGGCAGAAAGAATTCAAGACATTGAATACTCAGATCGTAGTCCTTTCCGTAGACCGTATGGTGTCACATAGAAGCTGGAAAAAAGATCTGGAGCAAATAGATTATAAAGGAAGAGGCAAGGTAAAGATCAACTTCCCTCTTATCGTAGACAGCAGCTACAACATAGCCTACAAATACGGAATGTTAGATATAATGGCAAGTTCAGATCAGAGCGTCAGAGGTATATTTTTTATTGATCCACAGAACAAGATCAGAGCGTTTCAGTTCTATCCCAATGAAGTTGGGAGGAATACAGATGAAATCCTTCGAACATTGAAAGCCCTGCAGGCACATGACAGTAACAAAAATGTTGTTATTCCTGCTAACTGGCAACCCGGGGATGATGTTATGCTGCCCTCTCTTTCCCCTGATGACAAAGAAAAATTAAAAGAACATGATCCGGAGATTTATTATATCAACTGGTACATGATCTACAAAAAATCAGAATGACGTACTGCGCATAACCTCTAATATTAAGCTTAATCGCATAATTCATGAAATATTATATAGTTCCCTTCATAGTTTTCCTTATTCTGTTTTTTCAGAACACCCATGCGGAATCCGGCAATGGGACCATAAAAGGATATGTGGAAAACCCGGATAATGAACCAGCAGCATACTCCACTGCAGTATTGATGAACAGGGATTCGGTATTCATGAATGGCGCGCTTATCTCTGAGGATGGTACCTTCAGTTTTGATACGCTCGAAAAAGGTGACTATTATATCATGGTACGAAGCGTGGAATTTAATACTTATGTTTCAGACCTGCTAACCATCAAAGGAAATGAAACTATGGACTTGGACAGTATCAGGCTTAGTGCAAAAACAAATGACCTGAACGAAGTTGTTATCAAGGGAGAAAAGGCAATGGTAGAGATACATCCGGATAAAATGGTATATAACGTATCAGCCAGCGTAAACTCAACCGGAAACAACGCACTTGAACTGCTTGCAAAATCGCCCGGAGTCAGAATAGATCTGGACAATAATATCATCCTTCAGGGTAAATCCGGAGTGAAAGTTTACATTAATGGACGTCCTTCCAGAATTTCGGGAAGTGATCTGAGCAACATGCTTGAAGGAATGCAATCGGACAATATTGAGTCCATTGAAATTATTACCAATCCATCGGCGAAATATGAAGCCGAGGGCACAGGTGGTATCATCAATATAGTTATGAAAAAAGACCTCTCCAACGGCTTTAACGGAACACTATACGGAAGCCATTCCCGTGGTGTAAAACCCAGGTCAAATTTGGGAACCAGTATTAATTCCAACGGGAAGAAACTGAATATCTTTTCGAATATAAATTTTTCAGATAACAATTATACGTTCAACCTGGACGAAGTAAGGTTTCAGAATGATTATTCATTTGATATGCAATCCTTTGAACCCACACACAGAAAAGGTATAAGCTTCAATGGCGGAATGGATTATAAAATCAATAAGGAACACACCCTGAGCCTTGACACAAGGGTAATGATTAACGACCGGAGCATTGCGACAACAAGCAATACACTTATTAAAAATCTCAGTGGGATGGAGGCAGCTGAAACACTGCAGGCTGAAACGAACACAGATGGAACTACCAATAATATTAACGCTAACCTGCACTACAGTTTTGTCCCGAACAAATCCTCTGAATTCACAGCTGATGTCAGCTATGGGATATACTCTGCAAACCAGGCCACAGATCAGCCGAACTGGTACTACGATATGACCCATAACCTTTTGCGTAATTCGGAGAGTCAGTATAACACTTATACCGGCATTGACCTCTTTTCATCGCAGATGGATTATCATACTTCACTGGGAAAGACCACACTTTCAACAGGTGTAAAATATTCCTATATCAGCACCAATAATACCCTTGAATATTTTGATATAGAAAACAGCCTGCCTGTACCCAACACCGACAGGAGCAACGATTTTACCTATCTGGAAAAGATTGCTGCCGCCTATGCCATACTGAATATAAAACCGACGGATAAAATTGCAGCAAATGCCGGTGTCAGGGTGGAGAACACCTCCTCACTTGGGCAGCTTATCAGTGCCAATCCAGGACCTGATGACGTGGTACCCAGGAATTATACCAGTCTTTTCCCAAATATCAGCCTATCTTATGATGACAAGAAGAACCATGCCATCAGCCTGAGTTACGGACGTCGTATCACCAGGCCAAATTACCACGATTTAAATCCTTTTGAATCCAGATCGAGTGAAATTTCAGCATGGAAAGGAAATCCTTTCCTCAAACCCAATTATATCAGTAATTACCAGGTCAGCTATGCGTTTAAAAGAAAACTGGTTATTTCCAATACGTACAGTATTACAAAGAACTTCTTTGCCTATATCTTTCAGACTACCGGTGAGCAGAGCAGTATACTCACACCACAGAATATGGATAAAGCAATTGTAAACGGACTTTCAGTGAGTTATCCACTAAAGGTTACAAAATGGTGGGAATTCTCAACCTTCTTTATCTATAATTATGAAGCCTACAGTGGCGATATTGTAGGAACCCTGATCGATCTGGATGCTCATATCTTAAACTTCAGGATGCAAAATAATTTTAAACTTCCAAAGGGCATTCAAATGGAATTAACCGGATTTGCATCCAGTTCTAATATATGGAGGGGAAGCATCAGAATTGAAAAATATAACCGGATAAATCTTGGCATAAAGAAAAGTGTTTGGAAAAACAAATTATTGCTCCAGATTTCCGCCAGAGACCTTTTCGATACAGGAAGTAACTATCATTACACCAGTGATTACGGAGGAATGGATATTGATGGATATGCATTTTTCGATGGACGCAGAATATCATTTAATATAAGTTATAAGTTTGGCAACCAAAACCTCAAAGCAAGGAAAAGCAATTCATCACTGGAAAAGGAATTAAACCGTATATCAGATTGATCTGTTAAATCCATATTGATACCGTTAATTTTACTGATTTAAATCTTTTCATACGAATGCTTACTATTTTTTCTTTGTATTGTTTTTATTCGCTTTTTAATTTCCTGATAATGTGGTAATTATAATTATTTATTTTAATTTATTAACTTATAGATAATATTACCCTAATATTTCAGGAATAACCCATTGAATTAATTCAACAGAAGCAGATTCTCAACAGGTCGCTGAGAAAGGGTCCTGCCAGGACATACAAAACATATATTACTCTTTTATTGGTTGTTATATAAAACAAAACAGGTAAAACCACCGATTGACTGGATCTACACTAACAATAGTATCTAAATTCAAATAACGAACTTATTATATTTATATTATTATAATGCATATTCGTATTTTATACCGCTCATATTCAATTCCTTAACACACTAAAAAACAATTAATGAAATTACAAATAACTTTATATTAATATTAAAAACACACTATAAAAACAATCGGGATATGAAGCCGAAGGAGTATTATTCCTTTCAAAGCCCAATATTTGGTTTCAACAAACTTTCAATTGAAAATATCAACGCAATTTGCCTGGTCCGAACGAACCAATATATCCAATAACTAAGTACCAGAACTATTGAACGGTTCAAATAATTACCGTCAAAATTTGTGAAGGAATAAACAGCAGCAGATCAATTTTGAGACGATACCGTTCAAGATTGAGACGATACCGTTCGACATTAAGTAACAATCGCATTAAATTTATTACTGATTTGTGCCCCATTATGTCTTTTGGTGCAGGAAATAAATCTGCTTGGATACGTATTTAGAATTTGACTATTACAATCTTCAAACATAACTTACCATGAAACGATTATTACTCACCCTTGCTCTTTCAATAGCATTAATACTTACTTATGCTCAAAAAGATGAACAGATAAGAATACCAGAAAAAAATAATACTGTTTTGAATTTTGTTATGAATGATGAGTTTCAATTAGACAGCATTATTAGATATAAATGGGATATCATTATGGAAGAATGGATACCATCCTATCATTGTCCATTAATGGAATCAAATTGTTATAAGCCTAAACTGAATTATAAATATGACGAATTCGGAAATCTAATTTATGTGGCATCTTATGAATGGAATGATGAAATTAATAAGTGGGTAATTCTTGGTTGGGTAGAGCATGGATATAACAACAATGGCGATGTTATTTTGGAATTTTACAACCCGCAAGGGGACGCACCTGAAGGCTATAGATATGTTTATGATGATCAAGGGAATATTATTTTAAAAGAAGAATACGAATGGAGTAATACGAGAAATGATTGGATAAAAGTGCGGAAACACCAATATGTTTTTGACGAAAATGGGAATCAATTACTGTACATTTATTCATATAAAGATGAGCCATCTAACGAATGGATTAGTAAACGAAAATCAGTGTATGAGTATGAAGGTCAAAATAATAAAAGCCTTACACAGTATACTTGGGATTACACGGTAAAGGAATGGGTCGGTACTTATTTTACTGAATATAGTTATGATGAACGTGGAAATGAAATATTAACTATTCAATACGGATGGGATAAATATAATAGCAACTGGGTAGAATACAGAAAGGAGGTATATGTATATGATGACCAAAATAAACGTACATTAAGTGAAACATACGATTGGGATGCTATTGTTAACAAATGGATAGGAAATGAAATGTATAATAAACATGAAGTTGCTTATGATGAACAGAACAATACTATCCTACATATAAAACATATATGGAATAAGTTAACTAATAAGTGGGTATACGAATCAAAAGAAATTCGTGATTATGATACGTATGGGAATACTATATTACTTGAGAATTATATATGGGACAAGGCATTAAATCAGTGGATTGGGAAAAATATAAAAGAAGTTTCGGCATACGATGAAAAAGGTAATCAAATATTATCCGAAAATTATGAATGGGAAAATAATTTAAGGCAATGGATAGGTTTAGATAATAGGAGAGTTTATGAATTTGATAAATCTGGAATTAGCACATTAATTGAACGTTCTTATTGGGATATGACTACCCTAAATTGGATTATTGATTTTAAACGTAAAAATATTTATACATATGATGATAATGAAAATAAAAAATTATATGAATCGTATTTCTGTTTAGGAAGTGACAGTGTTTGGTTTAAAGATAGAATGAAAGAATACACATATAATGAAAATGGAAAACTAACATTTGTTGAAAGCTATTATAGAAGTGATTCAGACAGTATATGGAAAAAAACTAATATAACAGAATATGCATATGATGACCAAAATAATGTAATCCTCTACAAGTATTTTTATTGGCATGAAATTGATAATGTTTGGGTTGAAAAGGAAAAAGAAATATATGTTAATGATAGCCACGGAAATATATTACTTAAAGAGACCTATCTGTGGAATTCAACCGAAAAAGCATTAATCAAAAGAAATAAATATGAATATAAATATGATGAAAAAGGAAATATAATATCGGAAATCATGTATTATTGGAGTAATAACGTATGGCATGGAATTCATAATACGGAGTATCGTTTTGATGAATACGATAATAAAATATTACAATTAGATTATCGATGGATTGGTAATTGGCGAGGTGAAAAGAAAACAGAATGGTATTATTGCAAAAAAGGCACATCATACATTCAATTTCGTATTTCTGATAATTCATTAACCCTTGAAGCACCAGCCAATATCACTGCAACCTTTGATATAGCCTCAAACCTTGTCTGGTCAATATCAGGTTTAAATTCATGGCTAAATGCTGATATAACATCTGGAAATGGCAATGCTACCATAACACTTACAGCAGAAGAAAATACGGCTTTAGAACCAAGGATTGATACACTTTTAATATCAACCAATGAATTATCAGTCCGATATGTATTTGTTACTCAAAGTGGTACAGCATTAAGCATTAATGAAGAATATATTGATGAAATTAATATCTATCCTAATCCAGTTAAGAATGAGTTAGCGGTGAATCTTGTTAAAGATGTTGGTTTTGTTAAAGTATATGACCTCTCTGGCAAAAGGATTATGCAAGGAGTGATAACTGATACTGAAAATAGCATTAATGTTTCAGGCTTTGGTAATGGATTATATATTCTTGAGGTTGTTCAGGGTGATAAGGTCTATCGGTCAAAATTTGTGAAGCAATAAATCGCTTGATACCAATACCGGCGCAGTAATGTTGGAAATTTGTTGTTTAATACAGTAACTTTATGTGTTAATTAGTCCAACCTACCTCTCATTTTGCAGAATACATTCTGCTTATACGATTGATGTATTTATTCTTACCGACTTCTTTGTTTAATTAAATTCAGGATCATTATGAAAAAACTCGTTCTTCTTTCAGTTTTCATTTTAACTGTATGCTTTACCTATGGACAAAAACTTCAGAAAGATGGTGTGGTTTGTATTCACACCTTAACAGTAAATCTTAATCAGGATGTGAGCATGAGTCAGTATTTGGCTGTACTGGAAGATAAATTAATTCCGGTATACGAAAAACTTGCCGAATGTAAAATTTTTATCACCAAAGGACTTAACAGGGAAACTGAGGGACAATATGGAATGATATACGTTTATAAATCAAAAGATGTATTTAATACTTACTGGCAGGATGACGGAAGTCCTACTGAAAAAGGAGATGACGTGATAAAGAAATTACAACCCGCAATTGATGAACTGAATCAACTGGGGACCTTAAATGTAATAGTAAACGACTGGGCAATTAAGTGACATTAATTCCCCATCATTTGTATTTGTGTATTTTCGCTTTTCAGGACCTTATTGAACTTAAATAATCCTTTTTGGTCCCGGTACTGGTATGCCTGATGCATGAATGCCTGTAGTCTGAGTTCGATCGAGGTGTCCTCCTGCCCGTCATATGAAATGTGAACCATAGGAATATTCTGATGATCAGCCCTGAAACTATCTGCCACTGAACGTACTATTGTTCCCGGCATACAGGTAAAAGGTTCAATATTGGCAATACCGGATATGCCCCGCCCTGATAAAACCACTGACGTTCCAAGGTTCGGTGCCGGATCACCATCATAATGACGATGGATATACGGGCCGCAGGCTTCAAGCATTTCCATAACAGAAACTTCAAGGTTATTATCAAACATCTGGGATACACGCTTAACTATTCTTCTGGCTGTTATATTTTGTGTGAATTCCTGCAGCTGTGACTTCAGGATACCTGTACGATCACCTTTCCATCTGCTGTCACGCGTATATCGTAGCGTTGAATACACAACCCATTCAGAGATACCGGCAATCCATGTTTCAGCACCGAATTTTTCAAGCCTGTCAATTATGTAAGAGCTGCAGAAGGGGTTGTCCCGCATGAAAATTTCTCCGAGAACTCCGATAACAGGTTTACGCTTCCCGTTTGAAACAGGAATCTCCATAAACATGTGACCTATCTTCTCCAGGATCTCAGGAATCTCTTTTGAATCATTCTCAGCACATTTTTCCAATATTCCAAGGCCTTCCTTATAAATCCTTTCGGTATTTCCGGGAATGAGTTCATACGGTTTATGTTCCTGTTTAAATTTCCGTAAGACATCGTATGCCACAAACATTTTCCAGATTTTCAGACGAAGTTTTGTACCATGTCCTCCGGAGATATCTTCATAGCTGTTATCGTTGCTGGGTGAAATAATCTCTGCCTTTTCAAAGCCAAGCCTGTTAAACAGGATCCGCTGGAACTTATTATATTGCCCGAACCTGCAGGGGCCGTTATGATCCGGCATGAAAAAACTGACTTTAGAAGCATCAACTCCAGGTTCCATAAGTTTCTTCAGAAAACTACCCGTTGTACATATCATCGGAAAGCATTCTCTTGCAGAGGTATGTTTTCTTGCCAGTTCAATATCCTCCTGTGTCTGCATGGGAAGGGATTCAGATTGGATTCCAAAGCTTCTGCACGCTGCTGCCACAAGAACAGAGGCATCGCTCATGTACGGAAAGTAAAGTGTTCTGCCTTCCATCGGTGTATGAACGGATTTTCCGGGACGAATAATTTTCTTGGGCAGTTTATTCTTTTTTAAACCTGAACCTTTCAGGCTGTCCAGAAAAGCTTCATACCTGGTTATCATACCGGCATCTGCACTGTGCTCATCGATTTCAATCTCCATGTAGGGTTTCCCGGCCATTTCTTCATGAAAGAAGTGTGCCAGGAATGAATCCGGCCCGCAACGGAAATTTCCCATATAAACTGCATGGAGCTTTTCATGTTCTGAAATATACCTTGCCGCAGCCAGAATGCGTTGCCCGTTTGGCCAGTACATCTTTGAATATTCATTGGTGATATGCTGTTCCTCAATTGGAAGAAAATCCATAGGAACAGGTAATACATTAAGATTTATCAGTTTTTCAACAATACTCAGGTTTAGTGCAGGATCTCCGGTATTATAAGGTCGTCCAACAATTACGAGGCATTCCCTGTCAGCAGGAAGATTTTTAAGAACTTCACGACCACGCATGGCAACTTTTTGTTCGAATTCGGTTTGTTTCTTATCGGCATGATACATCGCCTTAGTGATCCTGCTCTTTGATATCTTAAATTTCCTGCCGAAATATTCATACAGTTCCTTAGCCGTTACCTTTCCAAAATACCTCATCGTGAGAGTCGGAATAAGCATCTTTCCCCTTTTGGATTTATCAACCGAGGCCTGAACCATAAAAGGGAATGACTGTACCCACGGACAATTACAATTGGAAGTTGGATTTTCCTCTTCAGCCTTATTATTAATAATAAATGGGGTGAAAACATAGTCAACTGTTTCATCATCCAGCAATTCATAAATATGACCATGCATGACCTCCACAGGGAAACACGTTTCAGCAACAATCAGGTTAAGTGCCTTCTTTACAGTCTGGCTGTTGGTTTTTTCCGATACGACAACCCTGGATCCCAGGTCTTCAAAAAATGTTCTCCAGAACGGAAATTGCTGGTAGTATATCATCAGTCCCCGCGGAATACCTATAGTTGTTTTTGTTTTATCAGGTTCCGGTTCCCTGTAACCATCCGTTAACATTGCAACTCGATCCTCAAACAGATTGGGAATGCCCTCTCCTTTACCTTTGCGTTCATCAAGTTCGTATTTCTCGCATCTGCCACCATAGTAGAGCGGCTTTTTCTCACCTTCAATGGTTACCCGTCTTATCTGGCACTGGTTTGAACAAGCTTTACACGTAAATTTGTCGACGGAATAAGGGACTTTACTGATGTCAAATCCCTTAAACCTGGTTTTGATGTTATTCTGTTTAACATAATCACGTGCCAGAATAGCGGCTCCGATAGCACCTGTAACATCAAAATGTGGCGGCAGATGCATCTTTTTGCCGGTCACTTTCTCAAATGCAGCAACCACAGCATGGTTATTCGTAACACCTCCCTGAAAAAGGATATGATCACCAATGCGTTTTTTACGAACCACCTTTTGGATATAATTATGCACGATGGAATAGGCCAGCCCTCCAACAAGATTTTCAGTTTCCACTCCTTTTTGCTGAAATGAGTTAAGGTCTGATTCCATAAAAACAGTACACCGGTCACCAAGTCCTGCAGGTTGCCTGGCATCAAGGGCCAGATTACCGAATTCTTCGATGATGTTTATGCCTAACTTTTCAGCCTGCTCTTCAAGGAACGATCCCGTTCCGGCAGCACACACCTTGTTCATCTCAAAATCAACCACAACACCATTGTCTATACTTATATATTTTGAATCCTGCCCCCCGATTTCAAAAATGGTGTCCACCTCAGGATCAAAGACTATGGCCGCTGTGGCCTGTGCTGTAATTTCATTCCTTATCAGATCGGCTCCTATAAAATCACCGGTCAGATACCTTCCTGATCCGGTTGTACCTGCTCCTTTTACCACTACACGTTCACCAACCTCTTCAAAAATTTCTGACATGCCCTTTCTGATGGCATCCAGTGGTTTACTTGCCGTGGGTAGATACCTTCTGGCTATCACCCGGTTCTCATCATCTATAAGAACCACATTTGTACTGAGAGAACCAATATCCAACCCGAGATATACCGCATAGTCATTTATACCGTCAGGAATCGGAAACACGCTTTTATCATGTTTCACATCAGGATTATGAAGCGGTAAAAAAGTTTTCCCCCTGGATTTTTCCCCGTTTATATATTCTTTCAGTCTTTGCGTCCCCCGGAAATCAACATTATGTTCTTCCGGCTTGTCAAACAGGTAATACAAGGTGCCAAGAGCACCCATGGAAGCATGATACACAGGAACTAGCAGGTCCCCGTTTTCCGCATGCAGTAATTCACGAAATGCACGTACCATCCCTTTATTTGCTGCAACACCACCCTGAAAAACGACCGGGAAACGAATGGTTTTACCGCGCCCAAGTGTACTGATGAAATTCCTGGCAACTGCAAAACAAAGTCCGGCCACGATATCATGTACAGGTGTGGCAATTTGCTGCAGGTGGATCATATCACTTTTAGCAAATACAGAACACCTGCCTGCAATTCTTGGTGGATTATCAGAACTGAGTGACAGCTCGCCAAATTCATCCTCAATGGATATCCCGATGCGCCTGGCCTGCTGATCCAAAAAAGAACCCGTCCCGGCTGCGCATAGGGTGTTCATTGAAAAATCAGATAACCTTGAAGCATTCTTTTCTACTTCTTCCATAAAGATCAGTTTGGAATCTTCTCCTCCCATTTCAATGACTGTTTTTACTTCCGGATGGAGTTTTGCCACAGAGGTTGACTGAGCCACAATTTCATTGATGTATTTCCCTCCGATAAGTTCTGATGCCAGCTTTCCTCCTGTACCCGTTAGTCCGATCAGACCTATTTTCTTCCCTGCATATCGTTTTTGCAAGTCACTCAATATGGTCAGGAACAATTCAAATGGTTTACCATGGCACTTGTCATACCTGTTCTCAATAATACGCTTCTTACTGTCCATCACCACAGTGTTAATGGAAATAGATCCCAGGTCAAAGCCAAAATGAATGGTGTTGGTAGCTGCTTTCATCATCTTCGGAATTAAGTTAAATCCTTTCTAAATGGATTTGAAAATAAAACGGACCCGAATTAATTCTATATGCAGATATAAATGGACTTTATCCTTTTTGAGGTTTTTTAAACGAACTTCACTCAAAGTTAAGCAAAAGAAAGAGTTAAAGCAATTTGTCACCCAATTTGGCATCTGTCCGGATGACACAAATATCCATGATCATAATCTGTAAGATCTGATTAAGGCATCCTGTCCAAAACTATCGCGGACTATTATTATGTATGAACCACAATTTTGAGACGATACCGATACATTTTGAGACAATACCGATGGACACGAGGGAATAACTTCCGTAACTTTAGATATAATTTGCCCCTGTTATCTCTCATTGCAGAATAAAATGTCTGATTACATGATGAATTTCTTTTTAATAATCCAAAGCTGGCATACCATGACGCATCCTACTTCCATTGTAGTCTCTGCCGTTTTACAGTTTCCTCAGGATGGTCCGTCAACGTTATAAATCAGGAGTGAACAATATAAAACAAAGGTCGTAAAGCACTGAGGTTATAAGCGGATGATAATTCAGGTTTATCCGGCTTAACATATTCTGTTTAGTATGCAAAATCACCATAAAATTGTCATGATCATCATTGCTGTTACAGTGATAATGTCATCCTGTTGTATAATTTATAATGTTCCTGATACGTCAGATTATAAAATCTTTCCATATCGTGTAATTAAAAATACGCCTGAATCCGTTTTTAATTTTCATAAACCTGAGCGATTAAATGATCTAGGATCAACCGTTTTTACGAATTATAATTTATTATTGCCCAATGTAGTAACTCTTGATACGTATCTTGAAGATTCAAAGACGGCAGCGTTCTTAATCATCAGAAATGACACGTTATTATATGAAAAATACAATAACGCCTATCAGGAAAGTTCTATTTTTAATACGTTTTCTGTTACAAAGATTTTTGTTACAACATTAACCGGGATAGCAATAAATGAGGGAATGATAAAAAATGTAGACCAGGCTATCACCGAATACCTTCCTGAATTGGCTGTAAAAGAAGGTTTCAGTAAAATAACTATAAAACATCTGTTACTGCATACCTCAGGCATAAAGTTCTCTGATGCCGAATTCAGTCCCTTTTCTGATAATGCAAAGTACTACTACACTCACCATTTAAGAAAGTTAGTGTTTAAGGCAGAGATATCCGAAAAACCCGGAGAGAAAACGCATTACAGCAGCGTTAATGTTCAGCTGCTAACTTTGATATTAGAAAGAGCAACAGGGGTTAGTGTATCAGAATATTTACAGGAAAAAATCTGGCAACCAATCGGAATGCAATATGAGGCAAGATGGAGTGTTGACAATAAAAGAAAAAATCCGATTGAAAAAGGGTTTTCAAATTTAAATTGTACCGCAATAGATATGGCAAAACTTGGCAGATTGTACATAAATAAAGGATTATGGAATAACAATCGGCTGTTATCTGAAGAATTTATAAATAATGCAACAAAAAGGGATACAACAGATGGCAGCTGCAGTGATTTTCAGTATAACATAAGATTTGATCCTTTACAGCCGGATTACTATTATGCCAGAGGTCTTTACGGGCAATTGATATTAATCTATCCTAAAAAGAAGATAATTATTGTGCGTACGGGCGAAACAGATTTAAAATACAATCCACAGTTTATGAATCGTATTGTTTTACAAATTATTGACCAGATTTAAAATTTTTAACGGAAAAGCAATCATCCATATATTGAATCAGGACCAAACCAGTGAATAACTAAATTTAATTTAAAAAGGCGCCAGATTGGCGACCTGAATCGTCCTGATTTCGGTTGACTGTTTTCAGAACTATACAAAAATAAAAGTCCCTGAAAACTTTGTTTTCAGGGACTTGCAGTAGCGGGGACAGGACTCGAACCTGCGTCCCGCCTAAGGCGGATATGAGCCCTCCTAATATTCTCTTATAATAACTTTTATTTCATTTCTGCCGATTCCAGATTTAAAGTATTTCTCCCTTCTCATTGCCTTTGACTTTTCGTGAAAGAATTCAATATATACCACAATCCATGGCCTAAACTTCTTAGTATACCCCTTTGTAGCATATTTATTGTGTGACCAAAATCTTGAAATCAGATCTGATGTAAATCCAACATATGTTTTTTTGAAAGATGGTGAAAACAGAACATAAACAACGAATTCCATAATTTAACCTTTAGGGCACAAAAAAAAGGATAACCGTTTACACAATCATCCTTATTTTTAGTAGCGGGGACAGGACTCGAACCTGCGACCTCCGGGTTATGAGCCCGACGAGCTACCAACTGCTCTACCCCGCAATATAATATCTTTAAGTAATACTTTTCTGTTTCATTTGCCCTTTGGCGGGTGCAAATATAAAATAAAAACAAGAACTGACAAAACCATCTCAAATAATTTTGCCAGTTCTTTAGCAATGATTAAAATTTGTTTCAATTAACCTATAATAACTCCTTAATTTTTTCAGTTGCTTCATCAATGGTGGTCACGCCATGAACCTTTAAGCCACTTTCCTGAATAATGGCAGCACCTTCTTCTGCATTGGTACCCTGCAAACGAACCACCATAGGAACAGCAATATCACCAAGGTTTTTATATGCCTGAACCACACCATTTGCCACACGGTCGCAACGAACAATGCCACCAAATATGTTGATCAGTACAATTTTCACACTTGGATCCTTTAATATAATACGAAGACCGGCTTCCACACGTTCAGCATTGGCACCTCCTCCAACATCAAGAAAGTTCGCCGGCTCACCACCTGAAAGTTTAATTGCATCCATGGTTGCCATGGCCAGACCTGCACCGTTTACCATACATCCAACATTGCCATCCAGCTTCACAAAGTTCAGACTGTGTTCTGCTGCTTCAAGTTCAGCTGGATCTTCCTCATCCTTGTCCATCATAGCTTCGAGATCAGGATGGCGGTACAAGGCATTGTCATCAATACTCATTTTGGCATCCACAGCCACAATATGATTATCCGATGTTCTCAGTACCGGGTTGATCTCAACCAGAGAGGCATCATTTTGCACATAAGTCTGGTAAAGTCCCTTTACGAACTTTATCATATCCTTTACGGCTGTTCCTTCCATTCCGAGATTAAAGGCGATCTTTCGTGCCTGAAAATCAGTCAACCCAAATCCGGGCTCTACGGTTTCTGTAAATATTTTTTCAGGGAATTTTTCGGAAACCTCTTCAATATCCATACCTCCTTCAGGTGAATACAAAACAATATTTTTCCCGGTTGCACGGTTTAAAAGAATGCTCATATAATATTCTTTCGGATCCTGCTTCCCTTTATAATAAACATCCTCAGCTATCAATATCTTTCTTACCAGCTTTCCTGCACTCCCTGTCTGGTTATTCACAATCTTCATCCCAAGAATGGCTGAAGCCTTATCCTTAACTTCATCGTGTGAAAATGCAACTTTTACGCCTCCGGCTTTCCCTCTTCCTCCGGCATGCACCTGGGCTTTAATAACCCAAACACCACCTTTGGTTTCTGACTCGATTTTTTGGGCCGCATCCATGGCTTCGTCCATGCTCGTAGCCACATAACCCAACTGTACCGGTACGCCATTTCTGGCAAGAAGTTCTTTACTTTGATATTCGTGAAGGTTCATACGCTTTTTGATTTTAACCTAATTAACGTTTTCTTTATGAGTTTGGTTCAGAAAGGATTTTTTTTAATGTAAGAAGCAAAAATTTATACCATACTTAGCCCAAAAACTTTCTGATAATTATTTAACCAATAAAAATAATAATTAATTCATTGCTTCAAACTATCACTCACATCATATTTAAGCAAATAAAAATTAACATTCAAATGCCAATATTTAATTTAATGTTTACTAAATATTATTTTTTTGAGCGAGAATAGCTATTTTTTTATGATAATATTTTTTTATTCGCAGTTTTTTTTATTTCTTTATGGTTCATAATCAACAAGATGCCATACAGAAGACTTCCAAACACAGACCAGGCCCGCTTGCGTTCTCTGCACAGAGCTCTGCAAAAGGGCGAAATTTTAGACATGTACGACCTTGCGTTTACTCAAAAAACGCTTGTAGAGATCAAATCTTTTCTCCCGTTGTTTGAAAAAGCTTTGTTTGAATACAAACAGGCGCATGAACTTCAGGTTGCCTCAAACCTAAAGTATCAGGAAAAAATTAAAAAAGCCAGATTGTACATCTCTCATTTTATTCAGGTCATGAACCTTGCGGTGATACGTGGTGAGGTTAAGGCTGTGAATCAGGAACTATACGGTCTTGAACCAAATACAAAGTCAGTACCGGATTTAAGCTCGGATGACTCGCTGATTCATTGGGGTCATAAAATCATAGAAGGTGAGCGCCAGAGAATATCACAGGGTGGAACTGCTATTTACTCTCCGTCCATTGCCAATGTGAAAGTTCATTACGATATATTCCGAGACGCTTACAATAAACAGAAAGTGTTACAGAATAACACGGCACGTTACCTCGAAAACATTGCCGGATTACGCAACAGGGCAGATGACATTATTCTGACTATCTGGAATGAGGTGGAAAGGCATTTTGCAGAAGTTGAAGATCCTGACAGGCGACTTCAAAAATGTCGCGACTACGGACTGATCTATTACTACAGAAAAGGTGAAAAAGTCGACAATGAGTAATCCACGCCGACAGACTCCGTGTAAATTACAACATACGAATTAGGAATTACGAGTAAACAAAAAATCGTTTTACGTGACTCTAATAACTTATCACTTACAACTAACTACTTACACTTAATCCACATACATCCCTTCAATAAGCTCTTTATACTTTTCGAAGATGATTTTACGACGCAATTTTAATGTGGATGTTAGTTCACCGGTTTCAACGGTAAACGGATATGGCAGAAGCTTAAATTTCTTTATCTGTTCAAAGCGAGCAAATTCTCTCTGTATCTTCTGCAACCTATCTTCAAAGAAACTTATAATTCCCGAATGGCTCAGTAACTCTTCAAGGTTATCATAGGCAATATTCATTTTCTGCGCATATTCCTTTATGGCCTGAACCGAAGGTGCAATTAACGCGATAATATATTTTTTACGATCCCCAAACACAGCAATCTGTTCAATATATTTATCCATCGCCAGTTTCGCTTCAATATAATTAGGTGCCACATATTTACCTGTTGCTGTTTTATAAAGCTCCTTTATACGTTCGGTCATAACAAGGTTGCCATCTTCACCAAAATATCCGGCATCACCTGTCTTGAACCATTCGCCATCAAACACTTCGGCAGTTTCAATAGGCTTTTTATAATACCCTTTCATTACCGTTTTGCCTTTCACCATGATCTCATTGTTCTCCCCAACCTTAACCTCCAGATCAGGCATCGCTTTACCTATTGAGGCCAGGTTAAAATCATAATACCGATTTACTGTAACAGTGGCTGTAGTTTCAGATAATCCGTATCCAATCATAAGATGGATACCCATGCGATGAAAGAATGTGGCTACTTCGGGGGCAATAGCCGCTCCGGCACACGGAAAGAATTTTGCATTTTCCAGGCCTGCTTTTTTCTTTACCTTTGAATACACAATGGCATTCGCAACCGCATGCTGTAGTTTTAACATCACTCCAGGTTCTTTTTTAACCCGTTTATGGTTCATATAGTAGGAATCCCCAACTTTTAGAGCCCAGTTAAAAATCTTTTTCTTAATGGCAGGACCGTTATTTATATTTTCATTCACTGCACCATAAACCTTTTCCCAAAACCGGGGCACGGTACACATAAATGTAGGCCTGACTTCTGCCAATGTAGTCTGTATTTCTCTTGGATCATGGTTAAAATAAATGGTCATACCACGGTTCAGACACATATAGATCCATCCTCTTTCAAAGATATGACTCATGGGAAGAAAAGCTATTGAGGTATCACCCGGGTTCATATCCAAAAGGATTTCATGCGTACGCAACGTTTCAGCAAAATTGGCATGGGTCAGCATAACGCCTTTCGGAACACCAGTGGTTCCTGATGTATATATTATGGTTGCCAGATCCTCCATTGAAGCATCCCTGCGCCTTTTTTCCAACTCCTCGGCCTTATTAGCAAATGAACCGGCACTAACAAAGGTTTCGAACGACATATCCGGTTCTTCAGGGGATTCCGGTTCGGCAAAAACGATAACCTGCTTTAAGGAGGGTAGTTTTTCCCTGATTGCATTTATTTTGGTGTACTGCTCATTTTCACCTACAAATACAATGCGTGATTCTGTCTCGTGCAGAATATATTCAGCCTGCACCTCCGGTGAGTTGGCATATAAGGGTACCGTTACTGCCCTTATTGAAAATACTGCCATATCAGCGACCAGCCACTGTGGCATATTTTCTGCCCAAATAGCGACATTATCTCCCGACTTAACACCAAGATCAAGTAATGCAAGAGCTGTTTTGTTTACTTTATCATAAAAATCCGGCCAGGATAGTGCTTCCCAGGTATGCTTTTTTTCATTTTTCCATTTTAGGATATCCAGGCCGGTGTGTTCATTTACCTTCTGAGCCAGAAACCTTCCCCAATGATCGTAGTTCATTCCCAATTATTTTGCTTCCTATTTAACGCCTATTTTCAGCAGTTGTTTATCTCCAATAAAACCAATCAATTGATCATCAGCCTTTACCGGTCCTACTCCCTCAGGTGTACCGGTATAAATAATATCGCCTATTTTTAACGTAAAAAACGTTGAAATATACGCGATCAGTTCATCTATTTTAAACAGCATATCTGCTGTGTTTCCTTCTTGTACCGTCTCACCGTTTTTTTCCAGACGAAATTCTATGTTATTGATATCATCTCCAATTTCGGATAAAGGAACAAAATCTCCTATTGGCGCTGAACCGTCAAAACATTTTGCCTTGGCCCATGGTAGTCCTTTTTTCTTAAGTTCTGCCTGCAAATCACGGGCTGTAAAATCAATGCCGAGACCTATTTCGTCGTAATAACGATGCGCAAACCGCTGTTCAATGTTTTTACCCAAACGATTAATCTTAACAAGAATTTCAATTTCGTGGTGAACCTCGTTAGAGAAAGACGGCAGATAGAATACAGATCCATTTTTTAGAATGGCTGAATCAGGTTTAATGAATAATACCGGTTCTTCCGGAACTTCACCATGCAGTTCCTTTACATGTTTTGCGTAATTCTTACCAACACAGATCAGCTTCATAACACGCTACTTTTGAAATTCTCTCAGTTTAACGGCTGTCAGCACTTTCTTAGTATATAATGTGAAGTCTCCGTTCATCATCCAGGCATAGTAACTCGGTTCACGTGAAAAAATATCCTTTACCTTTTTACCCTTATGCTTACCGAAATTGAAGATTTCGTCTCCATCCTCATCATAGATGATCCGACCGGCAAAATCGGCATTACGGTTAAATGATGAATACGCCGAGAGAAACTCAATATCGTTTTTCAGATCTGTATACCGATCCAGTTGTGACTTTAACACTTCATAGGTTGCAGTAACGTCGGCTTCTGCACTATGAGCATCTTCCAGATCCTTGCCACAGTAAAATTTGTATGCTGCAGTAAGCGTACGCTGTTCCTTTTTATGAAAAATAGTTTGCACATCAACAAATTTGCGCTTTGAAAAATCAGTATCGATACCATTGCGCAAAAATTCTTCAGCCAGCACAGGAATATCAAAACGGTTTGAGTTAAACCCTGCCAGATCACATCCCTCTATGAAACGTGCCAGTTCCTTTCCAACTTCTTTAAAAGTTGGGGCATCTTTTATGTCTTCATCAGTGATCCCATGTATATCGGATGCCTGTTTAGGAATTGGCATTCCCGGATTCACACGTACGGTTTTTGTCTCTTCCATCCCATTGGGACTGACCTTTAATACCGAAATCTCTACAATTCTGTCATTTACAATATCAATTCCGGTAGTTTCAAGATCGAAAAAAATAATCGGATTTTTAAGTTTTAACTGCATGATAAATAGAAAAAAAGGTTCCCGGCGGAAACCTTTTTTATATGTTTTAGTGAAATAATTAATCGTTCAACATCATTGGCATGAGCAACATGAGCAGATCCTGTGTTTCGTCCTTTTCAAACGGAAGGATCACTCCGGCCCGTGTAGAATCGGCAAATTCAAGAACAACCTCATCCGCTTCTATGTTCGAGAGAATCTCGATAAGGAAACTGGATTTGAACCCTATGGTCAGTTCATCACCTGAATACTGACATGCGAGCACAGCTGAGGCAGAGATAGAAAAATCAATGTCCTGGGCAGAAATTGTTGCCTTATTGGCTTCGAGTTCAATTTTAATCAGGTTACTGGCCTGATTAGAACATACGGCTACACGTTTTAAAGTAGTCAGTAAAGCTGAACGGTCAACAATCATCTTGTTCGGATTATCCTTTGGAATTACGGAGTTGTAATTCGGATAACGTCCTTCCACCAACCGGCAAACCAGCTTGTAATTCGGAAGGGTGAAGCTTGCATTTTTTGAATCAAACTCTACATGCACATTACCATCTTCCTTTGGTAACACATTTTTCAACAACGCAGCCGGCTTCTTTGGCAGAATAAATGAAGATACCGGAGCATCTTTCACTGAACTGTCAGTAATCCGCACCAGCTTATGCGCATCTGATGCTGCAAATGTCAGACCTGATTCATTAATATCAAAATAGATCCCGTTCATTACAGGACGAAGCTCATCGTCGGCTGTTGCAAAAATTGATTTATTAATTCCTCTTACCAGTGCCTCCGCTGTAATCATAAATTCCGTAAGATTACTTTCCAGAGCAGGCAATGAAGGATATTCATCACCATCAATAGCTGCTATTTTAAAGTTATCGCTGTCGCTGGTAATAGTCAGTGTTGATTCATCAATATTGAAATTCAAAGGTTGTTCCGAAAACTCCTTCAGGTAATCGAGCAATGTGCGGGCTGTAGAAGCAAAGCTTCCTTCTCCTTCCGCGGATTCTACCTGAATGCTTGTTACCATAGTTGTATCCAGGTCGGAAGCTGTTATCTTCAATTCGTTACCGGACAAGGTGAACAAAAAATCGTCCAGAATAGCCAGTGTATTTTTTGAACTGATAACCCTGCTGATTGCCTGCAGATGACTTAAAAGTGCTGAGCTTGAAACAATAAACTTCATGTTTTTCAATTTTTTGTGGTTATCAAAGATAGATAAATTTTATAAACTGAGAATGCATTGTTAAAAACTTTGGAAATCGTGTTGAAATCAGACTTTACCTTTAATGTTTTGCATATTTTCTTTTCCTGATCCGAACAAACAATACGCCTCCGATCACAAGTACAAACAGTGGTAAAAGAATGTTTATCAACTGCCATTTCAACCGGTCTTCATTTGCCTCTTCTTTAGACAATAAACGCAATGTAACCTTTCGCGCCCTTAGTTCCATCCAGCCTTTATCATCAGTCAGGTAATTGACACAGTTCAGAAGAAAATCGCGGTTCCCGAACAGGTTTTGCGATGTAAACCTGTCGTATCCCAATGGAATGATCCGTTGATTTGCACCGCTCCCTTCCACCTCATTTTTAATAATGTCACCATCCCCAATCACTATCATAGCAGTGGGAGCACTTACTTTAACCACCTCATTACCAGCATCAACAAGTCCTTTCGGCACGAAACGGTTCCTAAAAACAGATTTAAACTTACCTTCCACCAGACAGGCCACCATTTGCGGTCCCAGTTTAAAGTCTTCTGATTTTACATCAGCAACAGCCAATTGCAAATCGACCGGCGTCGGAGCCTGTGACACATTCGAATTGCCACTGGTCACCAGCAAAGGTGTTTTTACCAATTTTCCGTCACCTACCGTATCTATGGAACTGCAAAATTCAGATTTTACAGGTGACAAGCCCCGTGTAATGGGATGATCCTTATATCCGAATAAAAGTGGTGCATAATACCAGGGCACAGGATGAAAATCGGCCTTCTGCCCGGGCTCTGCAAAATTGATCGGATACAATGCACATTGCATATCCTGTACCAATGCAGGATTGACCCGAACGCCATAGGTAAACAGCATGTCTTCCAGGTTCAGGTTGTTGTATATCCCAATGGTTTCAGGTCCCTTTGCAAGGCTATCCACCGAAATTTTCACGCCATCCACCAGCCAGATAATCTTTCCCCCTTTCATCAGGTACTGGTCAATAACAAACTTATCCTTTTCACTAAATTCCTGTGTTGGTTTGGCAATGATCAACACATCATAGCCATCCAATACTGAAGGATCGTTACTGATTGCTCCGCGATCCACCTGAAAATAATGACTTAAGGATGTCGTAATATCATACACATGACCTTCGTCCAGTTCGCCCTGTCCTTCCAGAAAAGCAATCTTTCTGACTAATTTAGCAGAAACAATCCGCAAACCATCCATCAGATTATATTCAAGTTCCTCTATAGACGTGTTCAGATTTTCCTCGGCACTTTTTCCTGTGGCATTAACCAGCAAACGTACCGGATACCGTTTCCCGCTGGTTTCGATGACAGCCCAGGGGAAAACAGGAATCTGACTCACTTCTCCTTTTGAGCCTTTATCCACCACATTTACCGGTGTAAGGTTCAGGTCCTGAACCTCTTTCTGCAATTTTTTATATTCGTTTTGATCCTTAATTTTACCAGGCTCCGGAAAAGAAAATGTCAGATTTCTTCCAGCATACACTTCAAACTCCATCAGCATATCTTCTGTGGCCTGACGCAGTCTGTTAAATCCGGGATTCAATTCACCTGTGAGATAAACCCTGATCTTCACAGGTTCATCCAGTTTCTTTAAATAATTTTTAGTAACATCAGCCAACGTATAGCGCTTATCACCTGTCAAATCCATACGGAAGAAGATGGTCCGGGTAGCACCGTTAACCAGTAAGAGAACAATAAACAATACCAACAGGCTTGCCCACGAACGCGATATGGTTTTCAGTAACTTTTTCATTTTCGCCGCTTAAGTGAAATGTTGGCAGCGACCAGAAAAAACAGGTTCACCGATATAAAATAGAGCAGATCGCGGGAATCTATTACTCCACGGCTCATAGAAAGGTAATGCGAATCAATGCCAAGCTGTTCCATATAACCCGTTATAGCATTTATTCCGGGTGCTGAACCCAACAGGCTAAAACCGGAGTAGGTCAAAAATGACAGCGCAAGTGTTATCAGAAATGCCACCACCTGGTTATCAGTCAGCGATGATCCAAATACGCCAATAGCAACATATGAGCTGCCCAGCAAAAACAAGGCGATGTAACTACCCAGAATAGCACCGCCATCAATATTCCCAGCCGGTAAAGCCATTGCAGACACAGAAAGGACCCAGATTAATGTAGGCAGCAATGTGATGAATAACAGGGTCAACCCTGCTAAGTATTTCCCGGCAACTATTTTTGATGGCAATACCGGACGCGTGACGATTAACTCAATGGTCCCGGTACGGTATTCATCGGCAAACATGCGCATGGTCATGGCAGGAACAAAAAACAGAAACAACCAGGGGGCCAGTTCAAATAAACCGTTCAGCGTAGCATATCCGCTTTCGGGTATATTCCAGCTGCCCGGAATTACCCATAGAAACAGCGCGGTTGACAACAGGAATAATCCGGTAATGATGTACCCCTGCAATGCACTGAAAAATGTTTTTATCTCTTTAAGATATATGGTAAACATATTGTATTAACGGATGTGTGGCAAATTTAGTAATTTACCAATACGATTCATATTTCATTTAAGTTTTGTTAGAATAACCATTTCATAATCGGTAATGTGCACTGATGTATTGTAAAATTATTATTTTTGCATCCACCATTATGGTCCCATAGTTCAATGGATAGAATATCAGATTCCGGTTCTGACGATCTGGGTTCGACTCCCGGTGGGATCACTAAAACAGTTTTGAGCAAGAGTATTGAGTATACAATTAAACCTCTCCACTCTTGCTCTTTTTCTTGCTGACTCAACCCTAAACGCATATTACACAATGTTTGATTTTGAAAAATTAACTGTCTATTCACACGCAAAAGATTTCAATAAAAAAGTGAATCATTTTCTGGTTTCCAACAAGCAGGACAGGACCACAACTGATCAGCTTAGGCGTGCATCCTTCGGTATTATGCTGAATATAGCAGAAGGCTCCGGAAGATATACTCAAAAAGACAAACGAAATTTTTATGTTATCTCAAGGGGCTCAGCTTTTGAATGTGTTGCTATTTTCGATTATTTAAAAGATATTGGAACTATTACCGAAAGTGAATTTGCCAAATTTTATTCTGACCTTGACGAAATATCCAGAATGTTGTTTTCAATGATAAAGCACCTATCTTAAGATCAGTTTTGAGCAACAGTATTGAGCATAAAATTAAACCTCTCAACTCTTGCTCACTCTCTTGCTGAATTATAACGGGCTTTGCATTCGGAATTCGGAGTAACAGGGATCATGTAAATAATCCCGACAGATATGGCCTGAAATTCTTTCACTCCTATGGAGCTCTCCGGGTCAATTAGCTAATATAAACGCAATGGCTGCCCAATTCGTAATACTTTATTAGCCGAAATATGGTTTAATTGACAAATTGTATTGATAGATATCTTATACTTACGTGAAATTTTCCAAAGCGAGTCACCTGCGCGAACACTGTAAAACTCAGGAACAGCAACTTTGTTGGCATAGCCTTTAGGTCTAAGTAACTTATGAACCACAGACAGAGATTCCTCCTGTCGTGCTTCATTCCTTATTTTATGCTGTTTAAAATCGTAAACCAATTCAGGGTCGTAAGCTTTTCCATTCTCATGAATTTCGAAATGCAGGTGAACTCCCTGTGCATTTCCCGTACTTCCGGCTAAAGCAATAGCTTCACCCCGTTTTACCTTCTCTCCCTTCTTTTTTAAGAACTTTGACAGGTGTCCATAATAAGTTTCAATATGGTTGGGATGTTTAACAATGACAATGTTTCCAAATCCCGTTCCCCAGCTTGAACGTACTATGGTTCCACTTTCAACGGCAACAATAGTATCGCCTTTGTTCATCCTGATATCTGTTCCGTAATGCATTCTTCCCCACCGTGGGCCAAACCTGCTCAGGATGTATCCGTTGTTCCCGGGAATCAGAAATTCGGAGAAATGGCCGGTTGATATTGAATCTATGGAAGTTGTATCCAATGCGGTATATTTTAGTGTATCAGCATAAACCGGTATTGTATCCAGTTGGCAGTAACACTTAAAACCAGTGCCCGTGAGCAACAGGAAGGCAAGAATTTGGATTGTTTTCATTCGAAGTGAGCTTGCTATTTTGTGAGATAATCCCTGGGATCTACATTTTTACCATCTTTAAATACTTCATAATGCAAATGTGGACCGGTAGAGAGTCCCGATTGGCCAACATAACCTATGACATCCCCTTTCTTTACCTGATCTCCTTCTTTCACAGCGAAATCGTTCAGCTGAGCATAACGCGTGACATAACTATTCCTGTGGTCGATTTCAACTAATTTTCCATAAGTTTTTTTTAGAAATACAACGCGGGTTACAACACCATTGGCCGTGGCTACGACTGGTGTTCCTGTTTTGGCAGCAAAGTCAATCCCGTAATGGAAAGCTTTTTCTTTAGTGATTGGGTGTATCCTATAACCATATCCAGACATTTTAGAATAATTTCCTGGCTTTACGGGAGAAATATCCGGTATATTACCAGCCAGACCGGATTGATCGCAGAATGCCATTGTTATGAAAGCGAGGAGAGGAACAAGCAGTGCGTATCTTACTGTTTTCCATCCCGAGCTTTTGGTTTTTGTCATCATTTTAACTCTTCTCTCAATGGTTGAACCATTAAAACTGTTACAGAAAGCGGCCGTTGTACCTGAGAGTTCCAGATTATTCAGAAGCAGTTGCAAATAGTCAGATGTTTTCATACGACCTTTTAAAAGCAGTTGGTCAATTTGGAATTCATGGACCGATTTGAGGTCCTTGCGGAAAAAATAGACAATGGGGTTAAACCAGAAGAATGCTACAAATATTTCAACCAGGATCACGTCAAGCGTATGGTATGAACTTCCATGTAACTTTTCATGCTCAATAATCTGATTAGCTGTTTCGACTTCTATATGCTGAGGAAGAAATATCCATTTAAAAAATGAAAATGAGGAAGATACCTCTGCACGGATAACTGTAAATTTCCCAATTCGTTGATTTGTTGACTGGCGTTTAATCTGGACCAGCCTAAAGAAACTCCGTAGAAATCGCGTTAGAAACAGCAAGAATACGAGACTGTAAACCATTAAGATCAGATTACCAGAATTCAAGTCAAATTGATTGACAGAGTCTGCCTGAATTCCATGTCCCTGCGCCGTTCCAAAATCGTTAAATAAAAAAGGAAGTCCTTTTGAGATCGGAATATTTGGGCCGAATTCAATTTTTAAAGTAGGGAGAATTAAGGAGAGTGGTAATATACTTAACAGGTATACACGATTTAGCCCATGGAAGGTCAGCTTGCTGAAGAAGGCGAAATAAAAGACATACAGGATACCAAAGATCCCGGTGACTTTGATTAAATAGTACAGGAAATCAATCATCGTTCTTTTTCAGATTATCAATTTTTGATTCGATGAGCTTTTTCATTCGTTCCAGTTCCGAAAGGCTTAAATCCTCATCATCCGTAAAAAAGGACGCGAAATTACTTACGGAACCATTAAAGAAATTTTTGACTACACCCTTAAAATGCTTTCTGAAATATTCATCCCTGGAAATAATTGGATAATATTGATTAGTCTTTCCAAACGTTTGATACCCGATAACGCCCTTTTGAGTCAGAACCCTGACAACTGTCTGAACCGTGGTATAGGCTGGTCTCGGTTCAGGGAATTGGTCCACAATGTCTTTCAGGAATGCTTTATCCAATTCCCACAGATAACGCATAATTTGTTCTTCTGCTTTTGTTAGCTCTTTCATCGATGCCATTCAGTTTTATTCCATGATCCTGCAAACATACAACTATAATTATAATCATACAACTATATTTATAATTATATGACTATTTTTTTAATTATACCATCTACAATTGTTCAAAAATTAACAGAATTACTAATTGTTGTTGGAAGCGTTATAAGCCCAATGATTTGATCCATTTTTAACAGTTTTGTCCGCATTTCAAAATACATGAATAGCATCCTCACTTTTTAGGCTTTCAAAAGAACCGGGAATGACTATCCCAGGGATAGCAATGCAGTTTTGAACAAGAGAGTTTTAACTTTAGCATAAATTATCGAACAGCTCCTCTCAAACTATATAAATAAATACTATCTTGTTTTAGTTATTTTGCCATAAAAAAACTATATTGAAAGAATATTATATTCAGTAAATTTGCTAACGGATAAAACTTGACATTATGAATACAGATGAACTAAGAAAGGAAATTGAGCGATTAACCTCTTTAGATACAATTGATGATTTATTCGATCTGACCGACATATTTGAGCGGTTTCTTTTCAGAGTGATGGAAAGTCAGGATTTTACTGAAAAAACTGACAGGGAAGCTGATGCTATGACTATTTTACAAATGGTTTTTGTAAAATTACTGGCTGCCAGGAAACTTTTATCCGGGGTGAATTACAACGACAGTGAAACAGGAGCCAAACTTAAAAAACTAATTGATCCTACAACCGTTGCGGCACATCTTCAGAATACCTTTGAAACTATCTCGATGTTTTACATTGTTTATGTTAAACCAGAAAACGAGGATGAGCGCTTAATTCTTTATAATTTATGGGTACTATCCGGTTTAAATTACAGACAACGCTTTACCAAATATGCTGCAGGAGAAGAAAGCAAACAATTAATAAAGGATGATCAGGAGATTATAAAGGACCTGACCAATCAAATTGAAAACAGTGCTCTATTTAAGAATCTGGATGCAAAGAATCAGGGAAAAATTCTTTCAGCAATTGACGAAAATGAATATAAGCTTGTTTTTAAAGACAATCAGGTGACACGATTAAGCTGGCAAGACACTTTTACGGCCATGAACCTGAAAAGTAATTTGTTTGATGACAATTACACCTACTTTTCATTTTATTCGCATCCATCAAACGTTTCGGTTTTTCAATTCAGTCAGATGTTCGGCAGTGAAAACAATGCTTATGCTGATTTAGTAAAGTACAACTTTAAAAATCTCATGGTTCTGCTTAGCATTTTTATTCATGATTACATTGAATTATTTCCTGACCGAATGAAATTTTATGAGAGTATGACTTTAAAAGATCAGTTGATGATTGATGCATTCAATGTCCTGTTCAGAGGACATAACAAATCCATAAATGGAGTTTGGAAAAAAATTCTTTGAAACAATACTGATCCGATGAAATTTAGTTCATCGGATCGCAAAAATTAATCAAATTTTAGGGGTCAGTAGTACGTTTGGGTCAGTAAACCAAAACAATGTTTTTACTTAAACCTATCCAAAAACTCTGCCTTCTTACTTACCGAAACGTCCACAACAGAACCGTCAGCCATTTCAATCTGACCTCCTTTACCTTTTATGTATTTCGATACATACTGAAAATTTATCAAATGAGATTTATGAACACGTACGAAATCAAAATCCGTTAATAATTCTTCGTAAAACTTCAGAGTCCGTGAAATGAGTTTTTTTTGTTTGTCTTTCAAATAAAACTCCGTAAAATTATCATTTGCCTGACACCGGATAATGTCCCGGACATGTACAATCTCAAATCCATTCAATGTGGGCAATACAATCTTATGATTGGGTCTGTTCACTTCCTGAATATTATCCAGCAATATTTTGGAATGAATAGATAACTCCGAATTGCTCTTGTTAGCCTTTATTTTTTCAATGGCCTTAATTAACTCATCAATAGAAACTGGTTTTAATATATAGTACGAGGCGCTCAAATTCAGAGCTTTAATCGCATAATTACTATATGCCGTTACAAAAACAATTTCAAAATTTATCTCAGGAATCTGTTCCAACAGATCAAAAGCATTTCCGTAAGGCATTTCAATATCAAGAAATACCACATCAGGTTTGTGTTTTTTTATGATCTCCAATCCGTTCTTAATGGAATCAGCCTCTGCCAACACCTGTACATCAGGGCAATAATTATCAAGATAAGTGGACAGTGTTTCCCTGCTGGCCATTTCATCTTCCACAATCACAGCTTTTAACTTGTCTTCCATCTGCTATGTATTTTTTTCATTCTCAGGAACAATAATCTTGACACAGGTTCCACTATGTGTTTCGGGAATTAAATCGCTCACTTCAACTTTAATTCCCAGATGATGTACTTTATTGATTATTTTAAGTCTATTCTCTATATTTTTAAGCCCTGTTGAATTGATCTGTCGCTGATTTTTTGTTTTAATTTCCTGAGATTTTATACGGCCAATACCATCATCAATAATGGTAATCTCAAGGCAATTATCCACTTGCTTTAATTCAACCTGCAAAATTCCTTTTTCTTCTTTGTATCTTAAGCCATGCCACACTGCATTTTCAATATATGGTTGTATCAGCATTGGGGGAATCATAAACGATTCTGTATTGACATCTTCATCAATACTAAACATATAATCGAATTTTTCCTTAAACCTTTCGTGTTCAAGTTTTAAATACAATTCTATAATCTTAACTTCATCAGTTAAAGCAATAAAGTCATATTTTGAATTCTCCATAACCGAACGCATTAAAAAAGCAAAGTCTGATAAATATCTGTTTGCTGAAAGCTTATCATTTTTGGCAATGTAATTATTCACCGAATTCAAAGCATTAAAAATAAAATGTGGATTCATCTGACTTCGCAGAGATTTTAATGCAAGTAATTGATTTGCGAAGCGTTTTTGTCTTACACTTCTTAAAATCAGTACGGATGAAACAGTTAGAACCAATAAAATAATAACTAATGCAACAATGGTAATCCGCTGCATTTTTATGGCCTGATCTTTTAATTCTCTTTCCTGGGTTAAAATTTCGATGGTTTTGTCATTTAGCTCTTTATTCTTTTCCAGCAGATCAATTCTTTGCTGCTTCCTGTTCAAAGATGTAGCCATATCTATTCTGCTGAGAAGTTCTTTTTCGCGGTTTGTATTCAGGCTGTCATTAACCTTTAAATACTCCTTGTAAGTTTCCAAAGCTTTATTAGGATCCAGTTTTTCATACGCTTTTGATAAAGAGTATAATGCCTCCTTCTTTTGAGCAATATTTCGTGTTTGGTCTGATAGATCAACGCTTTTCTCCAAAACCGGAATAGCTCTTCCCTCCTGATTTTGATCGACATAAATATTCCCAATTTTCAGCAAATCTTCACTCTGTGCATCTTTATCGCCAAGACTTTCATTAATTTCAAGCGCTTGTTGTCTGGCCTTAAGCTCATCATTAACTTTATCCTGCAATCTATACGCGTCCCCCTTTTTTCGTATTGAATTCATAAACAATTTCTGGTCAGAAGCCTCTTTTGCAATCCTTTCTGATTCCTCGTAATACCTGATAGCTCCGGCTGCATCATCTTTCTTTATGTTTAGGTCTGCCAGTTTGTCCTGAATCAGAATAATACCATCAGTATTATTTCTGTTTTTTTCAATCTCCAAAGCTTCCTTATAGGTCTGCTCTGCAAGCAAGTTTTCACCCTTTAATTCATATATCTCAGCCATATGAATTTTAGCAAAAACCATATCATCCAAACTTAATTTATTGGATTTATCAGCTAAAAATGAATTTAAATAGTATAATGCTTTATCATAATCCCCGTTTTTTTGATATGCCAACCCAATATTTTTTCGAGAATGATACGAAAGATCTTTCTTTTGTATTGAATTCGAGAGTTGAATTGCTTTTAAATAATTCTCAGTAGACAAATCATATTGTCCGGAATTTAAATTTATATCACCAAGTGTGCTGTAAGCCCTGACCTCACTTATTTTATCATTTGTCTGAAGAATGACCTCAAGTGCTTTTTCAACAAAATTGTAGGCTCTAACTGCATCTTTTGATTTACAGTACTCTGCAGAATCCAGTAGTGCAGCGGCATTATTTGAACCATAACTTCTGATTTTAGATTGAGACACAGAAACCTGCCAGAAACAAATAGCAAAAACGAATATAATTATTAAGTTCTTCACTTGATATTTTTCTATTTCAAGATAAAAGTACAAACAAAAACAGACAACAAAAAATTGTCAATCCGCTAAAATCCGTTTATAATCAATGATTAACGCACTATTCTTATCGTTAACTCTGTAAAAAGTTTGTTTTACTAATTCAAACGACTCGTTCCCTAATTCTTGCTTTTCTCACCATTTTTTTGAGGATACATTTACGTCATAAATCAGTAAAAAAGTATCGTTATGAAAACAAAAATGCTTATCTCCAAAAAGAAAAATCTCATCATTACAGGATTGTTCATTGTTCTCCTTTTCATTGGCATAAAGAGTAATGCATACGGCAATGAAAAAAAATCTATAAAAATTGCATTGTTGCTTGACACAAGCAACAGTATGGATGGATTGATAGAGCAGGCCAAATCCCAACTGTGGACTATTGTGAATGAACTTTCTAAGGCCAGATGCGATGGCGAAAAACCGGATTTGCAAATTGCATTATACGAATACGGAAATGATGGACTCAGTCCAAAGGAAGGTTATATCCGTCAGGTTATTTACCTAACGAAAGATCTTGACATGGTATCACAAAAATTATTCGAATTAAGAACTAATGGAGGCAATGAATTTTGCGGTCAGGTAATAAACTCATCTATGGATCAATTGGAATGGAATGCATCAAAAGAAGATTTAAAGTTAATTTTTATTGCCGGGAATGAACCATTTACCCAGGGTTCGGTAGATTTCAGGGATGCCTGTTACCGTGCAAGAAATAAAGACATCATTGTCAATACGATTTATTGCGGAGATTTTAACGAAGGCGTAAGAACCAGTTGGAAAAAAGGCTCAGATATCACCGGAGGCAAATACATGAGCATCAACCAAAATTGCAAAACGGTTTACATTTCATCGCCTTATGATGATCGTATATCAGAACTTAACGAAAATTTAAATGACACGTATATTTCCTACGGGAAACTGGGAATAAAAAAGAAAGAAAATCAGATCAGACAGGATGCCAATGCGGGTAGCATAAGTAAAGTAAATGCTGTAAAACGGTCCGTATCAAAAGCATCGTATGTCTACAAAAACGAATCATGGGATTTGGTCGATGCCAGTGAGCAGGAAGATTTTGACATCAAACAAATTAAAGATACAGAACTGCCACAGGAGATGAAAGGTATGAGCGAAACAGACAAAGTAAAATATATAGAATCACGTAAAATTGAGAGGGAACAAATCCAGAAAGAAATTCTTGCTTTAAACGCAATGCGCGAAGAATATGTTCATAAACAACAAGCCGAAAAATCAAAAGATTCAGTTTTGGATGATGTGATGTTAAATGCCATTAAGATTCAGGCAAATAACAAGAATTTTGTATTTGAAAACTAATCTGAATATAATAATTACAAGCCCTGTTTTTGTTGAAAATGGATTTGAGAAGGAGTACAAAGCGCTACGCCAGTACTCCTTTTATTTGTAGTATTTAGTGATCAGATAAACTTAAAGTCATCGGATCATTAAATAAATTAACATCTTACCGGCAATCAATATAAAAAAAGTAATTATATTTGTTCGTTAATTAACGAACAATAATGACAAAGAAAGACGTCATAACAACAGAGCAAAAGAAAATGGCCCGTTATGCAAAAGCCATGGGTCATCCGATACGTATGTATGTGCTGGAGTTGCTTTCCCAACAAAGTTGTTGTTACAGTGGCGATATTTCGGAAGAACTACCTGTTGTTAAATCAACCCTCTCGCAACATCTAAAAGAATTAAAAGAGGCAGGTTTAATACAGGGAGAAATTGAAACACCCAAGGTTAAGTATTGCATTAATAAAGAAAACTGGAATGAAGCACAGGAACTGTTTAAGAAATTTTTAAAGCTCTAAAAAAATTTAATCCGGTTGTTCGGTGTTTTGCGAACTTCGAATATAATTTGAAAACGATAAAATCAATAAAAACTCACTCAGATTAACTCATTAAAATTAGAATCATGAAAAAGACACTCATTTTATTCTGCTTTGTATTTGTAACCGGACTTGTAGCCATACAGGCACAATGTTGCAGCACCCCTGATCCGGCCTGCAAAGAGAACGCACAAAAAGCGGATCAGAAAAATGCTGAATCTGCTGTTAAAGCCTACTATTTTCACGCAACCCAACGCTGTGCTACCTGTCAGGCGGTAGAAGAAGTAACAAAGGAAACACTGAAAGAGAATTACGGAGACAAAATTCCTTTCCAGTCAATAAACAGGGAAAAGGACAAAGAAAATCCTTTGATCAAAAAGTACCAGGTCAGTGGCACTACATTATTGATTATTAAAGGCGATGAAGTCGTAAATCTGACCAATGATGCATTTATGAATGCACGAACCAAACCAGAGAAATTAAAAGAAAAGATTAAGGAAACGGTCGATGCAATGTTATAGTAATGGAGCTGCTTCAAAACTTTTTTGAGTCATCAGAAATTCCGTTATTATCAGCCTTTATACTGGGACTCATGACTGCCATAAGTCCCTGTCCTTTAGCGACTAATATTACGGCAATAGGGTTTATAAGTAAAGATATTGAGAACCGGAAAACAGTTTTTATCAACGGTGTGGTTTATACGCTGGGGAGAGCAATCACCTATACTTCCATCGGAATCATTTTCTTTTTGGGGGCCAGCCAGTTCGAGGTTTCTTCACTCCTGCAGGAATGGGGCGAAAAACTTCTCGGACCCTTACTTATCATTATCGGCTTATTTATGTTGGGTGTTCTCCGTTTAAGTATACCGGGCATCAGCATACTCACTTCAAAAATGGAACGCAAATCCAACTCTGGATTTTGGGGCGTATTGTTACTTGGCCTTGTTTTCGCCCTTGCCTTCTGTCCGTATAGTGGCGTGCTTTATTTTGGTATGTTGATCCCGATGACGATGAGCAGTCCCGGTGGATTATTCCTTCCCCTGGCATTTGCTATTGCTACAGGGATTCCGGTTATTCTTTTTGCATGGTTAGTTGCTTTCAGCATTGGATCAGTCGGAAATCTGTACAACAAGATAAAAGTTTTTGAAACATGGTTCCGGAAAGTTGTTGCCGTATTATTTATTGGGATCGGACTTTATGAAACATATATCATTTTTATTGCTTCTTAAATCTCAGCCAGAATATTAACGATGAACGATGGATTACTTAATTGGGATCATATCATTTATTGCCGCTTTTGTTTTTTCTCTCGGAGGGATTGGTGGTGCCGTTATACTCATTCCAATTCTCATATCTCTGGGAGTTCCAATTAATGTTGCCAGACCGGTCGGGTTATTTTACAATACGATTAGTTTAACCGGTGCAAGCATCAGCAATATCAGGAACAAACTTCTTGATTTCAGAGGAGCAATTCCCATTATCATCTCATCATTTCTGTTTGCTATTGTTGGAGCCTGGGTTTCTCAATTCATCCCAAAACAGATAATTCTGGGACTTTTTATCGCTTTTTTAGTATTCTCGGGATTCATGTTTCTTTTTCACAAACGGAAAGAATTGGATGTGTACCGGAAAGACAATCCCATATTAGCCTTAACTCTCATAGGCATCTTTGCCGGATTGCTATCGGGTATCCTGGGAATTGGTGGTGGCAGCATAATATCTCCGCTCTTATTAATGCTGGGGTTCAACCCCAAAAAAATAACAACGATAACTGCATTCGTCGTTCCGTTTTCGTCATTTTCAGGATTTCTGACTTACTGGAGCCTGGGTGTCGTGGATTGGAAGGTATCGCTTATAGCTGCAGCATGCGGACTGGCAGGTGCCACTTTAGGAACCATATTCATGCATAAAAAGCTTGATCCCAAAACAGTAAAAAAGATCCTTGCTGTTATCCTGTTACTGATGGCTGTTAAATTGAGCTGGCCGCTCCTTACGTCTGCATTTCATCAATAAATGAATGACATTGAGACAAATATATACAATATTAATCTTGCTGATAAGTCTGTCAATTCCGGCCCAAACAATAAATGAACCCTCTCCTATAGAATGGGACGGGTACACACAATTAAGGTTCACCAGTAATTTAAATTCTGAAAACAACTTTGCCATGCGCCGAATGAAACTCTGGATCGGTTCAGCTCCGGAGTTCAGCAATCATTGGGGATTTCATCTGCAAACGACTATCACAAGTCTGCAAAATGAAAAGTTTTTACTTCAGGACGTAATGGCTTTTTATGAACAAGGTCAATTCCGGGTTAATATGGGACAATTTGTTCCTCATTACAGTTTGCAACGGTTTCAACACGATTATGAAATTCCTCTTACCGAGCGAACCGGTGTAATAAATGCCCTGATACCAAACGGAACACTGGGAGTTCGGGACATTGGTATTGAAGCACAGTACACAACCCGGAAAAAGCATGTAACAGTCTGGTTGGGAGCATTTAATGGATACGGCATTAAGGAATACCGGCTTGATAATACCGGGTTTCTTTTTACTCAAAAAACAGCATTTGATATATTCAGTAACCATCTCTATGCTGGTTACTCTGTCATGATCCGGCAAGCCGACCAACTAAAAATTTCCAATGTGCTTCCCGATTCCGTTTCCTATTCAGGAAATGATTTTCGATTTAATCTCTTTGCTCAGTGGCATACCGAAAGATTCAATATTCAGGCCGAATATCTACAGGCAAACCTTGATGGCAACATGGCAAATGGATGGTATGTGTTAGTGAATACAAATTTCGGAAAAAATCAACTGGTTGCTTCATGGAATCAATACAATGACCTTATTAGCGAAACAGAAAATTATCCGGAAGTTCACCTGGGATATAACTATAAATTAAATGGAGATAAACTTAAAGTAATGCTTGATAACAGGATGAAGGTAGCTAATGGAAAACTTAATAATTATTCTGTCAACCTTCAGTTACAGTTATTTTTTAGATGAAAATGACAATAAATTTAACGTAAAACGATTTTAAACACTATAAAATTAAAAATTATGGTAGATCCAAAAGACTGGCTCGAATTCGGGCAAAAATTTCACGGACACAAATGTCCTGCAATGCCGAACGGCTTACGGGTTGGTTCAGCAGCAATGAATGCACTTGGTGTTGAACGGACCGGCGACAGCGCCCTACACGCCATCCTCGACCTTGGAGAGAATCACTGCGCCACCTGTTTTGCAGATGGTATTCAGGTCATAACAGGTTGTACGTTTGGGAAAGGAAATATTGAGAAAACCCACAGAGGGAAATGGGCTTTAACCCTGATCGACAAAAAAACAAACCGTGCCGTACGGGTTACTCCAACAGCAGAAGCCATGCTGGCCAATAAAAAAACAAGTTTTTTTAAAGATTACAGGGAAAAAGGAGTGCCCCCAACACAGGTTCCTGACGACGTGGTAGAACCTCTGGTAGTTAAAGTAATGAATGCACCGGAAGATAAGATGATGAAAATTTCAGAGGTGTTTGAATACCAGTGGAAACAACCGGTTCACTCTTTTAACAGCTTTGTATGCGAAGAATGCGGAGAAATGACTGTAATGGAATACGGACGCGTTAAAGGAGACAAAAAGGTGTGCATGGAATGTGCAGCGAAATAACATCCGACTTGGGACTGTCCAAAATTAATATCTGTATAAACTTTAGTTACAGATTGTAAGTAGTTTTTTAAAAAATTACCCCTAAATCCCCTTGTTCCTCCACAATAGCTTCGGCGACACGCGGAAAGGGGACCAAAAGCCTTCCGTCAGCTGACGGAGAGGTTTGGAGGGGTAAAACAAGGATTACTTTCAATTTATAAGTTTCTAATATTTTTATTTGTCTTTTTGGACAGCCTAAATAATATTAATCTTCTTCTATTTCCTTAATCAGTTTCAAAGTATCCATTCTTAAGGGTCTGTAGCGAAACCACCAGATGATATATCCAATAATTGTTGCAATCCCAAGACTTCCTAAAAACAAAATCTGTACCAGGACTGTGTATGCCATTTGAAAAGTTGTGAGACTTAATCCTATGTCCATAAAGAAGAGTGCCAACACAAGCCAGATCATCCTCCACTGAAACGGCTGATAGCGAAAAGCTGCATCCTTAAGCATGGATAGTGTGGGCTGAGCATAATCCACATATTTATATTCTTTATAGTATCTGCGGAAGAAAAGGGCAAAAATAAGCATGGATAATGCAAAGCACACGCTTCCAAAAATTTCGTACCAGGTACTGCCTTCAATAATATGTACTATCAATAATAACACGTAAATAGGTAGCAATACAAAATAAACAATTTGTATCCCTTTACTCAATCTTGAGTAACGTTGATCTTCATTTCTCAATCGGCCAACTAAGGATTCCAGATTGACAGATCCATTTTTATTTGTTTCATTTTTCATGGGTAAACGCTTTTAAATTTTCTTTTAATTGTTGTTTGATCCGGTGAATCTTAACCTTCACATTCGCTTCAGAAATCCCTATGATATCGGCAATATCCTTCATGCTCAGGCCTTCGAGCACGAGAGAAATCAAAGCCTTATCAATAACGGATAGCTGATTCAGTTCCAGTTGCAGATTCTCCAGTTGTGTCTCCTGTACTTTTTTTGCTGCCAGATCTTCGTCATCCAAAATAGAGCTCAGATTCTCAGCATCCTGTCTGACAAGCAATTTCATCTCCTTAAATGCTTTACCGGTAAAGGTGAGCGAGGTGTTCACAGCAATACGGTAGATCCAGGTGTTAATGTTGGCATCACCCCTGAAATTGTCCAGGCTCTTCCATACATTCACCAGGACTTCCTGGTACATATCCTTCTGATCATCCGGATTGCTATTGTAATAGCAACAGATGCGCCTGATCCGTTCGCTATTCTCTGACACCAGCCGGTTAAATGTGTCTTCTTTCTTCACTATGTTAATCTTTGGTTTACCCATTAGTACAGAAGTTGAAAGAAAAGTTACAAATTTTATATAAAAAACCTGATTTACAAATCCGTTGAAGGATCAGGATATAAATCAAAGAAAATACACTTAGATTTGCGCTATAATATTTGAACATATCAGTAATCAGGTAAAAAGATGAATGAATCGTGTAAAGATGGCCGCATAAGAAATAATATAAAAATTGGGATGTTGGTTGAAGTGGTTCAGAAGCAGGACCAGCGAACCGGAGAACTAACGGAAGGAGGTGTTGCCAGAATTCTGACTAAATCCCCGAATCACCCCCACGGCATTAAAGTGATGCTTGAATCGGGAGAAGTTGGACGGGTGAAGCATATACTGGAAGATTAGCTTCCATGTTCTGATGATAAAATTAATCCGATTGTTTCATTCGTATAACGATCACCCCATCATAATCTTCAGTGGTGTATTTCTTAATCTCATCAGGATCTTTGATCACATTAACGGAATCAATAGACGAAGCATCAATAACGTTCATCTCCGATTGTGAGGTGATCTTTCCATCCACCAGATACAATAACTTGTCCTGTTTTACCGGCTGAGAACAGTCAATTCTAACCTCTTTTTTTTGTGGACTTATAGCTGCTTGCTTTGTAGTTACCAGAATTACACCACCTTTGCCAGTTTCACCATAAATAGATGCTCCCATGTTTTCTTTCAGAACAGACATTCTCGCAATATCGTCCGGCCTGACAGGAAGTCTGCTTTGTTTCAACTCAACATCATAGCGATAAGGTATACCGTCAAGTACAATGAGAGGTTTATGGATTTTTTGTCCATTTGTCTTTGCTTCCTTAATAACAGAAATTAATGCTGTGCTTTTATAACCATTATCATTCAGCATGTACCGGTTTGATATACATGAAGTAGTTAATACAATTACAATGGCTGTTAGAAAAACTGATTTCATAAGCGGTAATTTAAATATTTTAATGTCTGGCGATACTGTTAAAACTAACCTGAGCCCGAAATGTTACAAACTTTTTTTAAATCTAAAGTCTACAGTGTATACTTGAAATCATTATGACATTAGTGAGTTACACTGGTATTGCTTAGTGGCTAAATTTACAACTGAGGTCACGAAGTATCGCACAAAGGTCACCAAGCATTTTTTACAACGACACCCAATATCCTCTTTCCGGAATTTCAATATTGCCAAAGCCATCGTCTTCAAGATGTTGTTTATACGTTTCCTGGGCATCCTTCTCACCATGAACGATAAAGGTCCGTTTAATCTGCTCCTTGTCCTGGCAATTCAAAAAATCGATCATCTCCTCATAATCGCCATGCCCACTGTAAGAATCAATCCTGAATATTTCAGCATTCACCGGGTAAACATTGCCATGAATTGAGATTTCTTTGTCCCCCCGCAATATTTTAGCTCCCAGCGTTCGCGGCGCACAGTATCCTACTGCCAGAACTGAATTCCGTGGATTTGCAATGGTGTTGGCCAGATGGTGTTTTACACGTCCGGCTTCCATCATGCCCGATGCAGATATAATCACACAGGGTTCTTTGCGTTCATTTATGCGTTTTGATTCTGCCACCGTTCTGGTATAGAACAGACGGTTGAAGCCAAACGGATCAGGATCCGAATACATCTCGTCCAGCATCTCATCATTAAAGCACTCCGGATGCAGGCGAAATACGTCTGTGGCATTCACTGCCAGCGGACTATCCACATAGATATCCACCCGTGGCAGTTTGCCCTCATTGAACAACTGGTTCAGGGTATACACAATTTCCTGGGTACGCCCCACACTGAACGAAGGAATAACCAGTTTCCCTTTCTTTTCAATACAGGTATGTTTAATGACGTGGAGCAGTTCATTCCGTGCTTCCTTATGATCCTTATGCAGACGATCTCCATAAGTGGATTCCGTAATCAGAAAATCACATTGCGGGAAAGGCACGGGTGGACGTAGTATTTTATTGTGTTTTCGTCCAATATCACCGGTATAGGCCAGTTTTTTCAACCCATCCGTCTCCAGTATTTCCAGCATTACGGTACCACTTCCCAACATATGACCGGTATTTGTAAACCGCACTTTTGTTTCAGGGTCAATGTAAAACTTTCGTTCATAAGCCACACCGATAAACAACTCCATACATTTCACAGCATCCTTACGGGTGTAAATCGGTTCAACCGGTGGAAGACCGCGTGCCAGCATTTTTTTGTTAAATAATATCGTATCAGCCTCATGTATGGCACCTGAATCTGCCAGCATAATCTTACACAAATCAAGCGTGGCATGTGTACAGATCACCGAACCACAAAACCCGCGCCGGTATACATATGGAATCAGGCCCGAATGGTCGATGTGTGCGTGGGTTAGAATGATATGATCTATTTCGGATGGCTCGAAGCCAAGATCACGGTTCATGGCATCGGTTTCTTTTCCTTTGCCCTGATACATGCCACAATCCAATAATATCTTTTTGTTTTTCTGGGTGATAACAAGGTGCTTACTTCCGGTAACTTCCTGAGCCGCGCCTAAGAATTTAACAATCATAACGGTTGGTTTTTTAAGTAAGTTGGTAAAAGTGTAACAAGGTAGCAAATATTGCAACAAGTTATTCCGGGAAACCAAATTTTATTCAAGCGTATCCGGGGAAATCAAAACTTTAAAAGGCTCTACTAAAGTCCAGTAGTGAGTACTTGACAAGTAATCCCTGATTTAAAATACTAGTGGACAACAAAACTTTCTGAAATTACCTAAAATAATTGCATGCTTTAAAATCAAATTACTTTTATCAGGGTATCTGATTGCGGGTATAACCTTCCAAATGAAACCGGTTCAATGTCGTGACTTTTCAACAACACCTCCACGGCATCAACAGCTTCTTCTGCCACAGCAATCAGTAGTCCTCCGCTGGTTTGAGGATCACATAAAATAAACTTGTCGCTTTCTGATTTTAACTGAATATGCTGTCCATAGCTTACCCAGTTGCGGTGTGTTCCTCCGGGGATACATTTCTGATCCAGGTACTGTTGCACATCCGGAAAGACCGGTATTTTATCAAACATAATTTCTGCAGAAAGCTTACTGCCCTCACACATTTCGGTAAGATGTCCCAGAAGACCAAATCCCGTCACATCAGTCATGGCCGTGATGCCATTTATCTCAGCCAGTTCCTGTCCTATTCTGTTCAGCTTCGACATGGAATCGGGTGCAATATTCTGATGCTTCGGCAGCAGTTTCCCCTGTTTCTGAGCGGTGGTAAATACCCCGACACCAAGTGGCTTAGTCAGATAAAGCCGGCATCCCTCTGTTGCGGTATCATTGCGTTTAAGTTTCTTCAGATCCACCTGTCCTGTTACAGCCAGGCCAAATATCGGTTCGGGACTGTCAATGCTGTGTCCGCCCGCCAGGGAAATCCCGGCCTCTTTACAGGCCTGCCGTCCGCCTTCAAGAACCTGCTGAGCCACTTCTGCCGGTAACTTGTCCACAGGCCATCCTAAAATAGCAATTGCCAAAAGCGGTTTTCCACCCATGGCATACACATCACTGATGGCATTGGTGGCCGCTATTTTACCAAAAGAGAACGGATCATCAACAATAGGCATAAAAAAATCGGTGGTACTGATGATGGATGTTCCGTCACCCATATCATATACAGCAGCATCATCCCGGCTGTCGTTACCTACAAGCAGACGGGCATCAGGCGTGGCCACCTGGTTTGTCTTCAGAATATCGGATAGCACAGCTGGTGATATTTTACATCCGCAACCTGCACCGTGACTGTATTGTGTTAGTTTAATATTCTCCATCATGTTCAAGTATTTTTCAATTTTTGTGGCATTTTCTGCATGATTAGTCGAAGGAAGGGTGATCTGCAATACGTTTTGTCTATTCCTCCTTTGCATGCCTTTTAAATATGTTTTATCGTAGTAATGCAACGTATTCAGGGCAACATCATAATAATTTTGTTTTTCGAGATCTTCGAGAGCGTTCTTCACCCTTAATCCGCCCAACCGTTTTGAAATCCGCTGAACGGCATTTGCCAGTGCTTCTGTGTCACAGCTTCCATATTCCGCTGCCAAATGCAGGGCTCGCTGTTCTTTTGGAATCTCTATAAAAACAAGACGTGCATCTGTCATTTGCCTGAACAGTGGTACCGGAATTTTAACCCTCCCGATATCAATGCTTTCATCCTCCACCCAAATGGGTTTCTTTAAATCAAGCTGACGCCAAACCGAATGGAGGTTATTCTCAAATTGCTCTACCGTTGGCTGTTTAGCCTGTCCAATTCCACCGAAAGCTGATCCCTTATGATGTGCCAGACCTTCCAGATCGATCACCTGATTCCCGTTCTTCTTGAGCTCCTTTAAAATATAAGTCTTGCCGCTCCCGGTATATCCTCCCAATACATTCAGATGAACCGGAATAGTAAAATCGCTTAATACCTGCCGTCTGTACGATTTATATCCACCGGTAATCACCCTGACATCAGAGAAGCCGTTATCCGCTAAATGCCTGGCAAAAGCCTGACTCCGCATGCCCCCACGCCAGCAATGCACAATAACCTTTCCGTCAGGTGCGACCTGAAACGATTGCGTAATAAAGTCATCCAGCTTAGGGCTTACAAAAGTTAGCCCCAGCTCAATCGCAGCTTCCCTGGACTGTTTTTTATAAACAGTTCCTACCTGCGCTCTTTCATCATTGGAAAACAAGGGAATATTAACTGCGCCCGGAATACGACCATGCTCAAATTCGCCCGGTGAACGCACATCGATAACTGGCCACTGCAAGGCCAGCGCCTTCTGTATGTCAATATCGGATAACATCAGGGCAAAAGTAACGTAATCTGGCTGGATTAAGCCGATTGGCTCCCAAAATTTTGAAATATTAACGGCTCAGACAGCCTGTTTCATCAATCGATGTCAACAGCTGAACTTAACCTGATATCACGGGATGAACTTCCAACCAACACTTCAAATGTACCTGGATCATACCCGAAATCATGCTGATCAATCTTATAGTATGAAAATGCTGATTGGTCAAGTTTAACAGTGACTGTTTTTGTTTCCCCTTTCTTCAGAAATACCTTAGAAAAACCTTTCAACTCTTTGACGGGACGCTCTACCGGACAATCCTTATCAGCCACATAAACCTGAGCTACTTCTGCGCCATCGACCGGACCCGTATTTGTCACGTCAAACGTCAGGGTCACGGCCATATCAGATCCGTTCTGTGATTTCTGCACCTTCAGATTGGAATAGTCAAAAGTTGTATACGACAGGCCAAAGCCAAATGGAAACCGAGGTTCCACATCTTTGGCATCGTAATATCTGTAACCCACAAAAATACCTTCGGTATAATTCACCTTCTTATTTTTCTTCCCGTCAAAAAAAGTGGCAGACGTTGGATTATCTTCCCATTTTTTCTCAAAGCTGACCGGTAGTTTCCCTGATGGATTCGTTTCACCTGTCAGGATCTCTGCCAGTGCGGTTCCTCCTTCCTGTCCCGGATAAAAGGCGTGGATCAATCCTTTTATTTTAGCATACCAGGCTTGCATATCTATGTTTCCGCCACTGTTTAAAACCACAATGGTATTCGGATTATGATCCGTAACAAGATTCAGCAAGCGCTCCTGCTTTTGCGGCAAAGCAAATGTCCTGTCATGGCCTTCACTTTCTGTATTTGTGTTGAATCCCACGCATACAATGGCAACCTCTGCTTCGGATGCAATCCGGATCACCTCATCATCTTCATTCTCATCCTCAGGCATATACCAGGCAAAATCAATGACCGCGCTGCCACCGTTTTCGTAATATTCCAGTTTTATACTGTAATCTTTGCCTTTCGTCAGGGGCAATAAGCTGTTACGCTGTTCTGTCCCATGATCGCTCCAGTTATCTATTATTTTTTTATTATTGACCCATAAACGATAGCCGTCATCACCCCGGACCACAAATTTATAGGTCCCGGATTTTGCAGGCCGGATGACACCGGTCCAGCTCACCGAAAAGTTATCTTCACCTATACCCTTAACGCCGGGAGCCTGACCCCAGTCATTATTCACAATCTGCTCTGTTCGTGCAGCAACCGGCGATCCTTTAAGAGACTTGTTATTAAAATATTCTGCGATTAAACCTTTTTCTGATGAGCCCGGATTGGCATAAAAAACTGATGAGCGCGCCAGTGCACTGAAGTTCTTAACCCCAGCAGCATAGCGAATATCTGCATCAGGAGCCATGGTTTTAAGTCCCTTCAATAAACTTACCGGATCCGTTGGTGGTACAAATGAACTGCCACCACCGGCGGCATAATTATCTGCATTGGGTCCGATTACTGCAATGCGCTTTGTTTTAGTCAAATTCAGAGGTAAAATACCTGAATCATTTTTCAGCAGAACAATACCAGCCCTGGCCAGTTCCAGTGCAATGGCAGCATTCTCTTCATTCGTTTTTATTGTATCGCCGGTAAGTTCTTTTTTGTCGTAAAATCCGTATTGGTAGCACACTCTCATGATCCTTCGGATCTTTGCATCAATCATGTCCTCCGTAATTTCACCTCTTTCAATGGCAGGAATAAGCGTGTCTGGAACCATGTGCTGGTTACCCGGCATTTCGAGATCGGTTCCGCCTAAAACGGCAGCAACACCGTTATGAACCGACCCCCAATCGGACATCAGAATCCCTCTAAAGCCCCATTTTCCTTTTAATATGTCATTATTCAAATGGCTGTTTTGGGAAGTATGGATGCCATTCAATGGATTATAGCTATTCATAACCGCACTGACACCTGCATGTTCAACCGCATACTTAAATGCCGGCAAATAGATTTCGTGTAAGGTTCTCTCATCCACTTCCGAGCTGGTCCAGTTTCTGTCGTATTCCAGGTTGTTGCACGCAAAATGTTTAATGGTTGCCACCACGCCGTTGTCCTGTACGCCACGAATATAATTTGCGGCCATGCGAGACGACAAAAAAGGATCTTCACCCAGGTATTCGAAGTTCCTTCCTGTAAGCGGATTTCTGGCAATATTGACGCCTGGTGCCAGCAAAATATCGACACCACGCACTTTGCAGTCTTTGGCAATTGCCTCACCAAGTTGATAGACCAGTGCCGTATCCCAACTGGCAGCAGAAAGCACACTGGCCGGATAGGATACAGCGGGACCATGTCCCCTTGTTCCAACCGGACCATCCGTCATCTTCACGGCTGGCAACCCAAGCCTTTCCATCGGGCGGATATAAAAATTGTCTATTCCGTTTATATAATTTACTTTTTCTTCAAGGGTCATTTTGCTGAGAAGCGTATCAATCTTAGCTTCTGTTTCAGCCTCACTGTATGTTTGTTGAGTTTTTGGGGCGCAGGATAAAAGTAATATTCCTGCTACAAATAAGGGGATTAGCTTCTTCATGTTACGTATCAGATTTTATTGTATTAATAACCCGACCTAAGTTAAAACACTCACTCTGCCGGCGTACTTTATATTCCCTCAGTCACTTGTTTTAATGTATCTTCTCAATTCCGGTTTTCTGTTATCCATGTATTTTGTTTCCGACGAAAGAAGGATTCCATCACGATCATATTCCCAGCTCTTTTCTTTAGTGAGAACTGGCTTATTATTGATTAGCGCATAATATTCTCTTAAGACTTCCTTTTCATCGCGATTAAAATTATGAACTTCTTTCCGGTTTGATCCGATAAACTCCAGAACAGATTTTTTTAATTTACCATTGTCATAGAAATACGTCATATCCTGAACCGTATCGCCCTTTAAAACAAATATCCCTGAAACTGCCTTACCTTTTTCATTGTACCTGGTCAACTGATAGGTATCCGTTGTATCACCTTCGGTAAAGGATTTAATGGTTTTATTAGTTCCATCAGGAAAGTAAGTATAATTGTAGCGAATGATAAATGTATCGTTTCTTCCACTGTCAAAATTTATCATGTCTGACCTGATAAGTAAGGTATCTTTATCAAAAAAATTCTCATACTTTGAATAAGGTTGCCCGTTTAATTGCGCGTTGCGTAATACTAAACGCCCATCTTTATAATAAGATTCATTAACGGAATAAAAGTTGGGATGTAGTGATTCCAACCGCTCGAATACGACCTGACCTGAGTCATTTTCTTTTATATACCTGATGGATATTGTGTCCTGTATGATGTCCTCTGCATTAAAGGTCACTTCATACACGGTATCTGTGAAACTCATGCTGTCAATCCTGTTAATTATATGAGAATTTGAATCCACAGGGAGCTTATTATGACAGGAAGACATCACAATTGCACTTAGCACAAAGAATACGATTTTTTTAACAAAAAACATAGCATTTAATCTTTTAGTCTGGTTCAAGTCGAACTTCTATACAATATTTTTAAACATCTAATAATGAACTAGTTCTTTAAAATTTTAACTTGCTTTACAACAATATTATCCCTCTTAATATTAATAATATATACACCTCTTGACATTTTTGAAATATCTACAACTTTATTAAAATTCATATCATTTTCAACGATCAATCTTCCATTAATATCGGTAAGTTCAAATGTATAATTATCTTTGGTACTATAAATAGTAAATAGTCCCTTAGTTGGATTTGGATAAATAAGAATATTTCCTTCCTTATCTATCCCCTGATAATTATCAGTAACATCGAGAATCACATAAATGCTATCAGCAACTGCTCCACATCTATTTTCTACAATGATTTTATATTTCCCATATCTAGAAGCATCAATAGTAAAATTCGAAGAAATAAAGTTTGTGTCTTCAAAATACCAATTGTATTCATAGGTTGAATCATTTTCAGGAGAAAGACGAATTGGTAGCACATCCGAATAAATTGTATCCTTTTCGAAAGTAAAAACAGGTGCATAACTGGAAATAATCGTAACAGAATCAGATGATTTACATTTGCCCTTATTAACATTTACGGTATATTTACCGCCTTTTTCCACGCGAATATTATTACTATCTAAACTTAAATCGAAATCGTTTAAAAACCAGGAATAAATATAGGATGTATCATATTCTGTAAATAATACAACAGTATCTCCAGGACATATAACTGTATTATCTGAATACATATTAATTTTAGGATTATCCATTTCAACCAGCAACGTATCCCTATTTATGCAATAACCGTCATTAATCTCACAAATATACAATCCGGGGGTTTTGATAAATAATATACTGGTGTCTGAATTAAGCAAATCAGTTTTATGATACCATGAATATAAATAAACTACACTATCCTTAGATTCCAATTTAACACTATCAGCATAACAATCAAAAAGAATTGATTCTGCTTTAAGATCAACCTGAGGCTTGTCTCTTTTGTTAATTAATTTAGAAAGTGTCGTGTCTGAACATACCAAATCTTTGTTGATAATAAAATTATACTGCCCAGATTTACTTACACTCCAGTCCATATTATAGGATGTACCTAACAGTGTATCATTAAGAAATAGCGAATACGTATTCCCATAATTTGTGTTACAAGCAATAGCTAGTTCATGATCTTCACATACATAATCCCTAATTGATGTGATTTTAGATTTAAAAACTGGACATTTATTAGTTGTTGTGTCTCCGAAAGTTGCACAAAAAACATCATAACTCATTTTGCCAGCATAATTTTCTATAAGCGTAGTATCAAATCGTAAACTATCACTTTTATATATCCCTGCTACTACGAACTTATCCCCTGATGAATGGATTGATGTAATTCTATCATTAGACGCACCTTCTATTATCCTCATCCATTGAACATACCCAATCTCGTTAAACTTAGCTATAAAAATATCTCTTGAATCCCAATATTGGTCTTCATTTCCACTTTTCAAATTTTTATCTGCAATTATCAAGCTATCTTTAAAGCTTGATCCTAAAAAAAGATTATTATTATCATCACATGTAATAGCTCCGTTTTTCCTGTATATTGTTCCTTCTAAATGATCACTAAAAAACTCATAAACGGAGTTGTCAACTTGCCTTGCCCAAATTTTATGTCCGTTCCTGTCCATTTTATACAGCATGCTGCCGGCAATACTTGAAGGAGATTTTAAGGTATCATTGTGATACTTTAATTCTCCTTCATATTGTCCATAACCGTATATATTCCCATTTGTATCATGCGCTAAATCTAAAATTTCACTAAATGACCATTTATATGACTCGTTGGTGGTAATCCAGTTTATTGATCCATCAAGATTAAAATTTGCTACAAATCCTATAATTGATGCATTTTCAATATTTGGAGGAACAATTGTATCAAATACAACATTATTATCTGTGTATGCACCTGCAATACACATAGTTTCACCAAAAACATCTATATCATAAGTCCAGTCATCACTAATCCCGCCATATGACTTTGCCCATAACGGATCACCTTCAGCATTTATAGATGCTATAAATATGTCTGTAGAACCATTACTCAATAACTGATTATCACCAAAATTAAGGGATGTATTAAAAGTACCCGTTAGATAAATATTATTTTCATAATCAACTGAAACAGCATTTGAATAAGTCGCGTTTGTTACGCTGGGAGAACCAAAATCTTTTATCCATATTAAGTTTCCATTCTTATCCAATTTAAGTATAAAAGAACGCGGCTGTGTAGAATGTGTCAACTCACTATCACCTATTGTCATCGAAGAATAGTATCCCGTAAAAATAACATCTTCATTGCTATCAATTACGACATCTGTTGGAACACAGAAAGACGAATAATCCGGATAGAACATCCAAAAAATCTTGCCATTTTGATCAAGTTTGCAAAAAATCACCTCACTCTCTATGCCACGTATTATTCCATTACTAGCTAAAATAACCTCATTGTTTTTTGTAAGTTCAGAACAGAACAGAAAATTGTCAGTGAATCCGCCATTAGTATAAGCCCAATCAAAAATTTGGGAATTTACCAAATGGGTAAAAACGATAAATACATTGATAAAAATAATTTTTTTCATAATATTGTTTTAAGGTATGTTTGAGCAAATTACTTAATTCATCAAATTTAATGATTAATTATTTATACGCACATAAACTCTTGAAGACCTTTTCGGATCAGAACTGTCTATAGCTAAACCAATAGTATTATCATTAATAAATTCTGCCTTATATTGCTGAGAAGTCGGAAGACCATATAATCCAAACAGCGGTTTACCCAACTTATTTTCAGTAATGATAAACGAGAAGTTTGAACTCCGTTCAATTCCAGAAATCCAGGTATCTGCTGAATCTGCGAACAGGGTTACATATTTATTCTCATTTAGTTTTACAATCCGTCCTTTTAATCCTCCATCTTCCTTTGTTATTTTGACATGAATCCCTGTTAAAATTGAAGCACCCTGCAGTTCCCATGTACCGATAAATTTATCATTAGATACCTTTCGGTATTTATCTGAACAGGAATGAAACAGAAGTATAATAATGAAGATTGGAAATAATTTTTTCATTTTGAACCTATTATTGTTGTTTACTACCTCCTTCTTCCGAAAATACGCAATAAAAAGAGGAACAGGTTGATAAAATCAAGATAAAGAGTCAGAGCTCCCATAATGGCTTCCTTTTTATCCTCTTCAGTGCCTTCATTCCCTATGATGTTCATCTTTTTGATCTTTTGGGTATCATAGGCCACCAGCCCCACAAAAATGAATACCCCGGCATAAGTGGTGATCCAGTACAACATCTCGTTCTGAAAAAAGAAATTGACGACAGAAGCAATGATTAACCCGATTAAAGCCATGAACAGCAGATTACCCATCCGGGTTAAATCTGATTTTGTGACGTATCCGTAAAAACTCATCACGCCAAAGGTTCCTGCGGTAATCAAAAAAGTTGAGGCTATGGATTCAGTTGTGAAAAGCAAAAAAATAACCGAAAATGTCAGTCCGTTTAATACGGCGTAAAGAACAAAAAGTAAGGTGGCCAGTTGAGCAGATATCCGTTGTACCATAGAGGCCAGACTTCCAACCAATACGAGTTCACCAATCAACAGCCCGAAAAATAAAAACCGGTTACCTGCAATAACATTTACAATTTGAGGCGTGGATGAAATCCACATAGCGATCAGTCCGGTTATTGCAAGGGCAAAGGTCATCCAGCCATATACTTTAGTTATAAACCGTTGCTGTTCTGCCGCGACTTCAAATTCGCCGGTGTAGGAAAGTTGGTTTTGTGTCATTTTATCTTTGATATTTTCCGATGGGTAAAAATATTAAACTAATTGGTTTAAATGTATTAATTTAATGTTCGGCATACAACCGGATAACCAAATTTAGAAATAATTCAAACAATGCTTAGAAAAACCAACGTATGTATGTGTAAATTCACTGCTGATGCAGGCTTGGAACATTCATATACGTTCAAAATAATAAGCAACATTTAATCCCGTTAATTTATACTACCGATAAACTAGCATTGTATGAACATAAATATGAATATCTTCTGAATAAAACATATACATTTGTCAAATTATTCCTGAAAAAAGAACAAAATGAAGAAGCTGGGAAATATTCTGTTTTCTATGGCAACTGCAGTTGTGCTGATGCTTATTTTTGCTGTTGCCATTGGCTGGGCCACATTTATTGAGAGTGCCTATGGAACTGAAACCGCAAAAAAACTGGTTTACGTGGCACCATGGTTCGAAGTTCTCCTGGGACTTATTGCCATAAATCTGACCGGAAATGTCATCAAAAACAAGCTTTATAAACCCAAAAAATGGACGATTCTTCTTTTCCACCTGGCTTTTCTTCTGATTCTGGGAGGAGGTGCCATCACCCGACATATAAGCTATGAAGGTACCATGCATATTCGTGAAGGTGAATCTTCGGATATCATTACCTTGAGTCATACGTACCTAACCATGGAAGCCAGCTATAAAGGCGTAAATGAAAAAGTGTCGCGAAAAATCCGATTGACACACAAAGGATCAAACCGCTACACAGAATCCCTTGAAATTGGCGGACGCAAAGTTAACCTTGAAACTGAATTATTCCTTCCAAATGCAGAACAGGTTCTGAAACCATCCAATGTTGGGCTGCCCGGTGTTTCGCTGTTTATTATGGATATGCGAAAAGCAGGGCACGAATTTGATCTGCTTCAGGGAGAAAAAGCAACCGTAGACATGCATACGTATTCATTTGATCCGGATCAGCCTGGAATGATTACATTCTTATACGATCAGAACAAGCCTCAGTTTATCTCAAAGTCAGATGTGATTGTTACCAGCATGATGGCCAAAGGCGACACGACTATTCTGGCTGCCGGTGAACGCCACGATGCCATGGAAAAAACAATTTACCGGGGTGGTGGGCATGTGTTTGTCATCAAATCATTTATGCCGCATGCCGAAAAAAGTATCTCAACAAATACCAAAATGCAAACCGGTTCGCAAGGGTTGGTTGTGTCGGTATCAACCGACAATGCCTCGGATAGGATTAGTCTGATCAATCAAAACGGTGATGGAATCCCAACTGAAACCCGCCTGGACGATATTGATCTGAAAGTTTATTTTGGATCCATTACCAAAAAGCTTCCGTTCTCTGTTCAGTTAAAGGATTTTGATCTGGAACGCTATCCCGGATCGCACAGTCCTTCATCCTATGCAAGTGATGTAGTACTGAATGATCCGCAAAACAATACGTCATTTCCTTTTCGAATTTATATGAACCACATTCTTAAATACGATGGATTCCGCTTTTTCCAGTCTTCTTACGATCAGGATGAAAAAGGAACAATTCTATCTGTCAGCCACGATTACTGGGGAACATTTGTTTCATATCTGGGGTATTTCCTTTTAGGCCTGGGAATGGTACTGACGCTGTTTAACCGAAACAGTAAACTTCGTTCATTGATCCGTCAGAGCAGTGAAATACGTAAACTGAAACGGGCGGCTCTCCCGGCAATTCTGCTGTTAATGATGGTAATGCCAGCAACGACATTTGCAAACAATCCTGCTGATTTTGCATCCACTAAAAAAGAACACATTAAAGAGCTGAACTCACTTCTGGTTCAGGATAAAAATGGCAGGGTTGAACCATTTGCAACTCTGACATCCGAATTAATGCGGAAATTATATAAAAAAGAAACATATGATGGTTTATCCTCTACAGAGGTCATTCTTGGCATGATGACTGATCCGACTCGCTGGCAGGATGAACCGATTATCAAAATTTCAAACGGTAGTCTGGCTAAACAGCTTGGTGCTCCATCCGGTTATATCAGCTATCATAATATGTTTGATAATTCGGGTGATTATAAACTACAGAAACTCGTCAGTTCAACGTATCAAAAAGATCCTAATACAAGGAATAAATACGATAAGGAAGTGATAAACCTTGACGAACGTATCAACATCTGTTACCAAATCTACAACAACTCATTCTTTAAATTTTTCCCTTTACCGGATGATGACCGTCAAAACTGGACAACCGCCCAAACTTTCCCTTCAAACCATTTAGGAGAAGGTGAGAGCTCTCCTGTTCAGATGTACAATGCATATTTGCAGGAAGCTGCCAAAGCTATGTCTTCCGGAAACTGGAGCAACGCCAGTTCATTATTACTCAGCATAAAAACCTACCAGTTGATGCATGGCAGCAAAATTATACCATCATCATTTAAAATAAAGTCTGAAGTGCTTTACAGCAAGCTGAACCTGTTTGGAAAACTTTCAAGAATCTATCAGACCGTAGGACTGATTCTACTGATAATAAACCTGCTCACTGTATTCAAGCCCCGGCTTTCACTGAAGTATGTGAACGGAGGAGCCATACTGGTATCTGCACTGATTTTTGCACTTCATACTGCAGGAATAGGCCTGCGCTGGTATATTTCGGGTCATGCCCCATGGAGCAATGGTTACGAAACCATGATATTCGTAGGATGGGCTACGGCACTTGCCGGAATGATCTTTGCCCGTCAGTCGGGTATTACCCTGGCAGTAACCAATCTTCTGGCAGGTATCATGCTTATGGTTGCAAGTTTCAGCTGGATGAATCCTGAAATCACACCACTGGTGCCGGTATTAAAATCATACTGGCTTATTGTTCACGTCGCTGTAATTACTTCAAGCTATGGATTTTTAGCCATTGGAGCACTGCTTGCGCTGTTAAACCTTATTCTGATCACCTTTAAAACGAACAACAACCGAAAGAATATCGAACTCAATATTCGGGAGATATCCATTATCATCGAGATATCACTGATTATTGGTCTGATCCTGTTGACTGCCGGAGCTTTTCTCGGAGGTATTTGGGCTAATGAATCCTGGGGACGTTACTGGGGCTGGGATCCAAAGGAAACCTGGGCACTGGTAACCATTCTGGTGTATTCAATTGTATTACATCTTAAAAAAATTCCATCATTTAAAAGTGCAGCGTTGTTTAACGGCTTAACACTGATCAGTTTCAGCTCGGTGTTGATGACATTCTTTGGCGTAAATTATTACTTGTCAGGATTGCATTCCTATGCCCAGGGAGATGCGCCTCCGATACCTAATGCTGTATACATAACCGCAATACTTATAATTGTAATTATTTCAGCAGCATACTACAAAGAGAGCATAACAAAGGTCAGGAATATTAAATCCTGACATTCTAAAAAACCGAAAAATTTATCCTAGCAATTCTATAGGCTATCCCTATTAAGACTGCCTATAAATTACTTACTGTTAACATATTATTAAGCATCTATCGTTATATTTGATATAAAAATTACAGTATTATAAACCATGTCACCTAAGTTTCATAAATTCTATATCTGGTCATTTGTTTTTATAACAGTCGCTATCGCGATTATTTTGGCTGTCAGGGGCTGGGCATTTTACAATGTGGATATTGCAGACCGGTTTCATCATGCGGATTATGATAAGCTGAAACCCAGCGGACTTCTTGGTCATGGTTATGGCATTATCGGAACACTTCTTATTCTGACAGGCATATTTACTTACATGGCCAGAAAACGTTTAAGAGTATTTTCCAGAGTTGGCGTTCTTAAATACTGGCTGGAGTTCCATATATTCTTATGTTCGCTTGGACCAATACTTGTACTATACCATACTTCCTTTAAATTCGGAGGCATTGTGTCGGTAAGTTTCTGGAGCATGGTTGCCGTGGTTCTGAGTGGCGTTCTGGGACGCTACATCTATCTTCAGATACCAAGAACAATAGAAGGAAGGGCGCTTAGTTTAAATGAAGTGAATAATCTGAAAGATGAGTTCAAACTCAAACTCACACAGGATTATGGCGTTGAAGAAGCACTTTTTGATTTACCCGATAATAAAAGCAGGGAAGCGGTCAACAGACTTAAAGCAGAGCTTAAGGCAAAGAAGCTTTCAGGTCAGGAAATCCGTAAAGCCCTTTCACACTTCAAGTCTGAAAAAAGTTTGGGACGACGAATCAAACGTCTGGAACGGATGCAAAACCTTTTCCGTTACTGGCATGTGGCTCATCTTCCTTTTGCACTGATCATGATAATCATCATGGTCATTCACGTGGTTATTACCATAATATTTGGTTACAGATGGGTATTTTAATGGAAGGCATATTACTGGAAAAAGTAATCATCTACGGATCGGTTGCTTTTATCGTATTGGTCATACTCGGCATTTACTTTTTCAAGTTACGCCGTGAAACCAAACAGACGGAAAAAAAGATTTCATTTGCCAAGGAACACGGACTCTTTGAACCCGTGTCATTACATCCGGTCATCAACATTAACAGCTGTATTAGAAGCGGTGCCTGCGTCAGGGCCTGTCCGGAAAAAGATGTTCTGGGAATTAGCAGTGGAAGGGGAACCGTGATCAATGCATCCCGTTGTATCGGACATGGGGCATGCTTTCACGCCTGTCCGGTAGAGGCCATCACACTTTGTATTGGAACGGAAAAACGAGGTGTGGACCTTCCTCATGTGAGCGAAAAGTTCGAGACCAACATAAAAGGGATTTACATAGCCGGAGAACTTGGCGGAATGGGTCTTATCAAAAATGCGGTGGAGCAGGGACGTCAGGCGGTAGAGAATATTATGAAGGATCTTCCGGAATCAAAACCCGATCAGCTTGATCTGGTTATTATCGGAGCCGGACCGGCTGGCATTTCAGCTTCCCTGACGGCGAAACAGCACAAACTGAAATTTGTCACACTTGAACAGGATACACTAGGAGGAACTGTTTATACCTTTCCGCGTTCAAAGATTGTAATGACCAATCAGATGGATCTGCCGGGATGGGGAAAAGTAAAACTGCATGAAACCTCTAAAGAAGAACTGCTGAAGCTCTGGAATAATGCCTTATCGAAAAATGGCATTGAGATTCGTCAGGAAACGAAGGTGGAAGAAATCATTCATAACGATGGTTCCTTTATCATAAAAACAAAAACGGGTGATGAGTTAAAAACATCGCGGGTTCTTCTGTCGATAGGAAGACGAGGAACTCCGAGAAAACTTGGCGTTCCCGGTGAAATATCTGAAAAAGTTGCTTACCGTCTGCTTGAACCGGAAGATATTCATAATAAAAAAATCATGGTGGTTGGCGGTGGTGATTCCGCAGTGGAATCCGCAATGTTACTTGCCGACAACAATAAAGTAATCCTATCCTACCGCAGTGATGCATTCAGCAGAATTAAACCTGGCAACAGCACACGCATCACTAAAGCTATTGAAGCGGGAGACGTGGAAGTTAGGTTCAGCACAAATGTAGCTGAAATACATCCTGAAAGTGTCATCCTTAAAAACAGCGTAACAGGCGAAGAGGAAATCATACCCAACGACCTTGTATATATTTTTGCCGGCGGTGAATTACCAACCAAATTTCTTGAAAAGGTTGGCATAAAAATCACGCGAAAACACGGAGAGGCATTATTAAAGCACTAAAAGTCCCCAAATGAAAAAAATCCTACTTATATATCTTTTTCTCATACCGATGATCCTGTCTTTCGGACAGATCTCCCCCGGTGATTTATCTTCGTTTCATCAGGATCTCGAAGGGATCAGCAACTGTACTAAATGCCACGAACTTGGGAAAAAGGTTTCCAATGCAAAGTGCCTCGATTGTCATAAAGAAGTAGCAGTACGTATTGATACAGGAGAAGGTTTCCATTCATCTACCGAAGTAAAAGGGAAGTCTTGTTTTGAATGCCATAATGAACATCACGGCAGGGAATATGACCTTACCGATCTTAACACAGAAACTTTCGACCATAATCTTACGGGTTATAAACTTGAAGGTGCACATGCAGATCAGGATTGTGAAGCCTGCCACAAGAAAGAATTTATACAGGATAAGGAGATTAAAAAGAAAACCATGACCTATCTGGGCCTTGTTCAGGAATGTCTGGCCTGTCATAAGGACTTTCATCGCGAAACGTTAAGCGATAACTGCCTGGAATGTCACAACTATGAAAAGTTCAGACCTGCACCGGGGTTTAATCACAATGAAACAGATTTTGTGTTAAAAGGCAAACATCAGCAGGTGGATTGTATTGAGTGCCATAAAGACGAGATAATTGACGGTGAAGAATTTCAGCACTTTGCCAACGTAGATCACAGCAATTGCACCAGCTGTCACGAAGATGTCCATAACAACAGATTCGGACAGAACTGTAGACAATGCCACACGGAGGAATCCTTTACAATTATCAAGGGCATGAATACTTTTGATCATAGCAAGACCGGTTATCCGCTTGAAGGCATGCATGTAAATGTGGATTGTAAAGAATGCCATACCACAGGAAAATATACCGATCCTTTACAGCACAAATACTGCAACAATTGTCACGAAGACTACCATAAAGGAGAATTTACAGCAGAAAAAAAATATACCGATTGCAGCGACTGCCATACAGTAAAGGGTTTTAAACGCTCAAATTTCACTATCGAGATGCATAACGAGTCAGCATTTAAACTGGAAGGTGCACATTTGGCTACGCCTTGTTTTGCGTGTCACAAAAAACAGGAAGACTGGCACTTCAGAAAAATAGGCACCAACTGTGCTGATTGTCACGAAAATATACACCAGGATTACATGGAGGCCAAATACACCGACAACAATGGCTGCATGAATTGCCATACCGTAAACACCTGGGCCAAAGTAACATTCGATCATGATCAGACCGGATTTGAACTATCCGGAGTACATGCGCAAACAGATTGTAGCAGCTGCCACTTCCCCAAAAATGAAAATCAGGTTAAAGAACAGAAATTTGCATCGCTGAAAGGTGCCTGCCTGGAATGCCATACTGATGAACATCGCGGTCAGTTTGAAAAATACGGGGACAAAGGTTGCGAACAATGTCATGGTTTTGACAACTGGGAAGCCGGTAAGTTTAACCACGACAACACAAGGTTCAAACTCGAAGGAGCACATGCCAGTGTGGATTGCTATCAGTGCCACAGCGAAGTAAGAACACTGAAAGGAAGATATGTAAAATACCTTTACGATAATGAAAAGATAGAATGCGCAACCTGTCACAAATAATCGTTTTACTGCTGTTTCCTGTTGCTTTATTCAGCCAGGGGCAGTCGCCGCACGGAGACATTTTCAACATCAGCTGCGATGTATGTCACTCTCCGGAGAGCTGGGATCTGGTTAAAAAATCAACCTTTAATCACGATTCCACAGGTTTCAAGTTAACCGGACAGCATCAGAATGTAGACTGCCGGTACTGCCATACTTCACTCGAATTTTCCAGGGCAGGAACAACGTGTATTTCATGCCATTCCGATATTCACCAGAATACAGTAGGCGAGGACTGCGACCGTTGCCACAATACCGGTTCATGGATCATGAATAATGTTATGGAAATGCACATGAACAGTCGCTTCCCGTTGGTTGGAGCACATGCCACTGCCGATTGTTACGATTGCCATAAATCGGCCTCCATGTTACGGTTTGATCCACAGGGCGTGGAATGCTACGACTGCCATAAAGAACAGTTTATGGCCACCACAAATCCAAACCACGTGACTTCAGGTTTTTCTACTGAATGTACTGATTGCCATTCCATGAATGCCACCAACTGGACTTCACAGAGTTTTGATCACAGCTTTTTCCCTTTAACAGAAGGACATAATCTGAACGATTGTTCCTCATGCCACAAGGATAATAACTACACCAATACGTCAGCAGAATGTTATTCCTGCCATGCTGAAGATTTTAGCGGAACAAATAATCCATCCCATGTAAATGCAGGATTTTCACAACAATGTGAAGAATGTCATACCACGCATCCGGGATGGTCTCCAGCCAGGTTTGAAGCTCACGATGCCAGCTACTTCCCTGTTTATTCAGGCACACACAATGGTACATGGGAAAGCTGTACCGAGTGCCATACGGTACCCGGTGATTATACACAATTCAGTTGTACGGCCTGTCATGAACATAATAAGGCTGATACGGACGAAGAACACAGCGATGTAAGTGGTTACAGTTATAACGATCAGGCTTGTTTTGCCTGTCATCCGGACGGATCAAAAACAGGCGCTTTTAATCACGATCTTACCAGCTTCCCGCTTACAGGAGCACACAGGGATGCCGAGTGCCTCAATTGCCATACCAATGGTTATGCAGGCACATCAACCGTTTGCAAGGATTGCCATACGGCGGATTATATTGCATCACAGAATCCGCCTCATCGGGACCTGAACTTCCCTGACAACTGTGATCAGTGCCATAGTACAAACCCGGATTGGTCACCAGCCACATTTGCCATCCATGATAATTATTATCCGTTGCGCGGAGAACATGCGGCCATTGCAGATCAGTGTATGCTTTGTCACAAAGATGGTTATACGAATACACCGAACAATTGTTATGGCTGCCATGCACAGGACTACAATGCCACAACTGATCCCAATCACGTTGATGCTAAGTTCCCGACCGAATGCGAGATATGTCACACGGATCAGGGATGGTCGCCTTCCATCTTCAACCACGATCAGTTCTATCCTCTTATTGGTGCACATGCCGAAATTAAAGACAACTGTAAGCTGTGCCACGCAGATGGCTATACCAACACACCAAATAATTGCTACGGCTGTCACACGAAGGATTATAATGCAACTACGGAACCAAATCACATTGATGCGCATTTCCCAACAACATGCGAAACATGTCACAGTCCGAACAGCTGGACGCCTTCAACGTTTGATCATTCCACATTATATCCACTGGTAGGAGCACATGCTGAAATTGCAGATAACTGCAATGCCTGCCATGCCAATGGTTATACCAATACACCAAACAATTGTTATGGTTGCCATGCACAGGATTATAATACAACCACAAATCCGAACCATGCGGATGCACAGTTTCCAACCACCTGTGAAACCTGTCACAACACAACCGGATGGAGCCCGTCCACATTTAATCACGACAGTTTTTATCCATTGACAGGTGCGCATGCAACGATAGCCGATAATTGCATCCGGTGTCATTCCGAAGGTTATACCAATACACCATCTGAATGCTATGGCTGTCATGCCGGCGATTATAATTCAGCAACAGATCCAAATCATGCAGCGGCGAATTTCCCGAAAGTGTGTGAGGATTGCCATACGACCAGTGCATGGTCACCATCCACATTCAACCATGATGCACAGTATTTCCCGATTTACAGCGGGGCACACCGTGGTGAATGGAATAATTGTACCGACTGTCATACCAATGCGTCCAACTTCGGTGTATTCTCCTGTATCACTTGTCATGAACATAATAAGACAGATACAGATAGTCATCACAGGGAAGTAAGGAATTATGTGTATGCCAGCGAAAGTTGTTACTCATGCCATCCTAACGGAAGGTCTGATTAAATTAGATAAATGCGTCAAAAGATTTTAATAGTATCTATCCTGCTTATTGCTCGCCTAACATACAGCCAGTCTCCGCATGGTGACGACTTTAATGTGAATTGCGCTGTATGCCATACAGCTGATGAATGGGATCTTGTGGCTAAATCCGGATTTGATCATGATACCACCAGCTTCAAACTTACAGGCCAGCATAAAATGAATACGTGCAGACAATGTCATACCTCACTGGTTTTTAAAGATGCAGGAACCGAATGCATGGATTGTCATACCGATATCCATCAGAATACTGTAGGGCAAAGCTGTGAAATTTGTCACAACACAACCACATGGATTGTCAGCGACATATCAGAAGTTCACGAAATGAGCCGGTTTCCTTTAACAGGGGCTCATAATGCCATAGACTGCTACAGCTGCCATCCATCGGCTTCATTTTTACAGTTCAATGTTTTAGGTATTGATTGTTACAGCTGTCACCAGAAGGATTACCAGGCCACAACAAATCCGGATCATTCCGACGCAGGTTATTCTACCCAATGTGAAGTATGTCACAGTCTGCATTCAACAGAATGGAATGCTACCGGATTTGAACATGGATTTTTCCCACTGATTCAGGGACATTCCGGGGTTGATTGCATCACTTGTCACGGTGTGGATAAACCCTTTCAGTCGGTTACTGCAGATTGTTATGAATGCCATGCATCGGATTATGAGATGACACAAAACCCGAATCATCCGGACCTGGGATTTTCTCAGAACTGTAAAGAATGCCATACGCTGGCAGAAAACTGGAATCCTGCAGATTACAGGGAACATGACAACGTCTATTTTCCGATTTACTCGGGAAAACACAAAAATGTCTGGAATTCGTGCGTCACATGCCACAATGATGCGCAGAATTATTCCGTTTTTACGTGTACAGATTGCCATGAACATAACAAAAGTGCCATGGACAGAAAACACGATGAAGTAAGAGATTACTCATGGGAAAGCAATGTATGTTACCGCTGCCACCCTATTGGAAGAGCTGAAGACTAAAACTACGTTATGATGAAACTGATTGCCACCATATCTGCTATATTTCTCCTTACATTTACAGGAAATGCTCAGGAAGTATTTCAAAAGACCATAGAAGGTCGTGTTTCCTACGTCAGCATGCAAAATATTTACGTTAGCTTTCCTTCAACAGAAGGCATATCAACAGGAGATACCTTATCGATTAAATCAGGGGACAAACTTATTCCATCGCTGATAGTCACACAAAACTCCTCCATTTCCTGTGTTACAAAACCTTTAGCAGGTATTGAACCGGACATAGATGATGTTGTTATAGGACGTGCTACCGTTGTTAACAAAGCACCGGAAGTAAAAATTGTAACAAAGAAACCGGAAACAGAACGCGCTGAAAAAGAAAAAATAAGCGCTAAACGAAAAGAAAAACAACGCATTTACGGACGGGTTGCTGTTGCATCTTATTCAAATTTTTCAAATACAGATGTATCAGATAACCAACGGATGCGCTATACGCTTTCGTTCCAGGGAGACCATCTTGGAGGATCCAAAGTATCAACAGATGCATACATAAGTTTTACACACCGTTCGGGAGAATGGAGCCAGATACAGGATAACATTTTCAACGGGCTTAAGATTTATTCTCTGGCTCTTAAATACGATATCTCGGATAATACCGATGTCTGGTTCGGAAGAAAAATAAACACACACGTAGCAAATATAGGAGCCATTGATGGCATTCAGGTTCAAACCAGGTACAAAAACTTCACCTTCGGTTTGGCCGGTGGAACCAGACCGGATTACACAGATTACAGCATAAATACAAATCTGCCTCAGTTTGGGGGCTTTGTAGCACACAGTTTTAAAACTAAAACAGGAAATGCCAGTACTTCCCTGGCGATGTTTGAACAAATGAACGGAAGCAAAACAGACCGCAGGTTTGCCTACTTTCAGCATAGCAACTCGTTGGTTAAAAACCTGAATGTTTTTGCATCGTGTGAACTGGATTTGTACAAACTGGAGAATGATGTTCCAACCAGCACACTCGATTTAACGGGGTTGTACCTGTCACTACGCTACCGCCCCTGGCGGAAAATTTCTTTTTTTACCTCCTACGATGCACGTAAGAACGTTATCTATTTTGAATCCTTTAAAAACCTGGCAGACCGCATTCTTGAGAATGAAACCCGGCAGGGATTTCGTTTTCAGGTCTTACTAAGACCCTTTAATTATTTTACGGCATCGCTCAATGCGGGGTATCGTTATCGTAAAAGTGATCCGGCTCCTACAAATAATGCATCCGCGTACATCACATACAGCAAGGTGCCGTGGATTGATGCCACAGCAGCCATCAATGTCACAATGCTGAACACCAGCTACCTGAATGGGATGCAGTATGCATTTAATCTATCCCGCGATTTCTGCAAAGGCAAACTCTACAGCAGGCTCAATTTCAGGGTGATTGATTACAACTTTACCAACTCCCCGACAGGCATGTTCCAGAAGATTGGCGAACTTTCATTGTCCTATAGAATTCTGAAAAAGCTTCAGATCACAGCTAATTATGAAGCTACACTCGAAGACAGCAACCTGTATAACCGGGTTTACCTGGGATTAATTAAAAGATTCTAACCAGCCTTCATTCTAAAATAAAAAAGGCGATTACAACTATGCAACCGCCCTTTTGGCTTTTATTTAAAGTAGTTAAGGAATCTAATTATAAGGAACCTTTTTTACAACCAGTAAACGACCGGCTCCATCTGTTGGTAAAGGACTGTAAAAACCACTGTAGTAAGTAAATTTTCCTCCCCCGTTAAAGTCACTGGCGGTCCAGAATGTTAAATAATCATCCGTGTTCACCCAAACAACATAAGGCAAAAGCTCTGAATGTGATTCTACAACCGTAAACTCTTTCACTGTAGGTATATGCCATCCTGATGGAACCAATGCTGTAGCTTTTGCATAATCAAAGGTGGCACTAATATTTCCTCCTCCATCGTCATATAGAAGTTGTGTATTATAAACCAACAACACATCACCATTCGGATATATTTCAACAATGGTTCCACCATCATATGTTTCTCCTATTTCAGGACCCGTGGAACCGCTGCCTGCTGCATCCTTCCATGCCGGAATACCGGATTCAACAGTTAATACCTGACCATCAGTCCCTTTTGCTAGCCTTACCCATTTTGATCCGTCATAATAAAGGACATCACCAGTGGCTGCACCGGAAATATTCAGATTATTGGCAGCATTGGCAGTTGTTGCTGAGGTAGCATTATCAGCACTGGTTGCATGATCTGCATTAGTTGCCGATGTTGCATTATCAGCATTCGTAGCGTGACCTGCATTGGTTGCATAGTCTGCATTCGTGGCAGAGGTTGCATTATCTGCTGAAGTTGCATGATCGGCATTGGTCGCAGAAGTTGCAGCATCAGCAGTAAGAGCTGATTCAGCCTTTTTAGCATAATTTGCAAACGGTACACTGTTCAACTGAGAAGTTCCCATATCTTCTCCATCAATATCCACATTCAGATAATATGGCCCGTTACTCCAGTCAATAGTGGAAAAATCTCCTGAAATTAAAGTTCCTTCTCCAACCACAACACTGATAACACCAAATGTATTGGTACTCACGTCATGTGATTCTGAATACACGGATGTACCTGATTCCGATCCCTGCTTTATGGTAAACTTAAGCACAACAGCAGTATTGGCTTCTACTTTACCGGCACTGTTTCTTAGTACCGTTTGATAGTTAAAACCCTGCGAGCTTACATTAGCTGCTATTACAATGAATAACAATAATGCCAACGAAGTAATTTTTTTCATTCTATTGTATTTTTTCTATTTTGCAAGTCTGTATTAGTTTCCCGTTAACATCTGAAATCCGTAACAAATAAATACCGTTCTCACACTCCGAAAGTGAGATTCCCTCATTAAACCTTAAATCTGCTAACTCCGTTTTAATCATCTTTCCGGTAATATCATAAAGATCCAGTTTTACAATCTTTTTACTTGTCTTGTTCAAATCTACATAAACCCTGTCTCTTGTTGGATTCGGATAGACTAAACCAATATCGCTCTCTTCAGGATTAATGCTTGTAATTACAGTTGTTTCCTGATGAAAACCCTGGGTTAAAAAATAACTACCGGATTGACCTTCAAAAGTTTCAGTCATCAGTTCTCCCATGGTTTGAGAAATATTATAGGAAGTACTCTCCGAATTTTCTCCAAATGAAGATATTACTGACAGTTCCAGTGATCGTTGTCCGAATGCCACAAGTGCAGTCAGAACAAAAACAACGGACAATATTAATTTTTTGTGTTTTTTTATCATTTTAGACCCCAAAAACATTAATTCACATTAAAATTAAAGCTAATTTACAAATACATGTTAACTTAATGTTTAATTTTAACATATTTTAACTTTACTCCCATACATTTAATGTGTTGAAGATTCGCATCACTTTGCCTTTTGGCAGCTTAACCCTGATATCAGACGGAGTCTTTAACACTTTGCCGGTAATAACCAGCGCGCCATTATCGACCACAAATGTAGCATTCTGATTCAGAAGTAAACCATAAATTAATGTTTCTGATGATGCATTTCCTGTAACATTAACATGCGGAATATTTGTTGCCTGGTTCAGAACTACATATCCTGTATTAGCAGAATCCGGTATTAAGTTAAAGTACCAGTTCTCCGGCACATCCCAGTTTGCCATATCTGCCAGCGGTAACCAGTGCGTGTAAGGAACAACTGCTGTAACATCAGCACCGCTGTGTGGCGTACCGTTTATACCACCTGCCACATCATTAAACTGGCTGTTGTAGAACCGGTAATATGTTTTAAGGTTACTCCAGGATACAGTGCCCGTAAGAACAGCAGTCCGGTTAACAGGATCTACAAGATTTATGCCGTCATTAGTCAGTTCTACAAAGCGAACAGCGTTCATTTGAGTGGTTGAAAGCGCCAGATTCCATATTCTGATTTCATCGACCAGACCTGAAACTTCACCACTCACATTTGCAATCTGAATATCATCAACCGTAAAGTCTGCGGCACTCACTACGGCCACGTGCTGCCATACACCTGCTGTCAAAACATTACCTGCCACTCCATCAATATAGATTGTCGGGGACGTCATGCCTGTTACAGTTACCTGTTCCGTAGCATTCACGGATATTACAACAGATCCACTCAGTTTAATATAATCGCCCTGCATTGTAGTTTCCGGTTTGAACCAGAATTCAACAGTTCGTGCATTATAAGCTGTAAATCCGCTTGAGGTTACATTTACATTAGCCGGTGTCATATCAAAACTCTGACCTGTTGTTTTCACACCAAACTCAACTGCACCAATATCAGGTACGGCTGTTCTGACTGCCCCGGTTGCATCTACTATAGGAGCATTCAATGTTATTCCACCATCTACAGCAGGACCGTAGAAGAGATTTACAGTGTTAACATAACCTCCGTTATCAGTCAGGCCGGCCGGATCCAGGAATGGATCATAAGGCCATATATTGTTATTCAGGTCATATGTATTATCCCCGGTTCCACCACGGACAATGCTGTTTCTGATTTCCACATCTGTTCCTGTAATTTCTGAACCCTGGTTCCACAAAATAGTATTTGAAACTGATACTTTGGATCCGTCAACATAAATTGCTGATTCATCACCGTAGGTATTAGCAGCAATGGTTGTATTGACGATATAAACCGTAGTATCTACTGAACCGATGATATCCGGTGTTCCAAACACGATACCGTGATTGGCATTACCTGTCTGGTCTGCCCATGTTCCACCTGCACCACCGGTATTACCGGTATTAATATAATATGCTTCCACGTTTGTGGTCACGGTTCCAATACTAGCCACCTCTGCAGCGGAAAGGTTTCGGCTGAAAATCTTAATCTCAAAGATATTTCCTGCATAATGTGTATTTAAGGTACCGAAAAGCAGGTTAGCCGAATTAAATACTGTTGTTCCCGTTGTTATATCTCCATCCACCTGAGCACCGTCCACATACAACCGAACCACGCCGTTTTCACGCACCATCACGATCTCATGATCCAGTCCGTCTGCCACATAAGCAGATGTAACTACAGAGGTTACAGAACCAAATGTATCGTAGTAACCCAGATAACCATTGTCTACAAAGAAACTTACGTCACCTGATTCGGCACTTATTATTGCCGGACTCTGTGTCTTATCTACAAATGTTTGAGTATCAGTAGTACGTATTCTTGCATACCAGGTATAATACCTTCTGCCGTCCACACTGTTCGGAGCCTGTACATGGTCGTTAATCCCGTCAAATTCCATTTGTTCCGGCAAACCATACAGATATAATGCCCCGCCGTCAGTTGTTGCAGCATTATTGTAAATTGTAGTATTTACGATATTCAGCCAACCTCTGTTGGATGCATCAAAATAGATGGCACCACCATTTACAGCTGTGTTACTGTGGATGGTTGAAGAATGGATATCGATATGGAATCCCGGAGCATAAATACCTCCACCATAACTGTTAAGCAAAGTACCGTCAGCATTACCATCCTCAATAGTCACTCCTTCCAGTTTTAGTGTGTCAAGCGAGAATCCGTTAACAGTCATTACATGATAACTGTTATCAGAATTATCGGATAACGTACCCAGATCACCACTTATTACAGTAAGACCTGTTGCTGCACGAGAAGCAATATCGCTTTCAGTACCATTAAATCCACCTACAAGGTAAACACCCGGTCTGATTGTAAATGTTTTTGTGCGGTTATCTGCAGGTGTTGCATTACCGCTTACATCTGTTTCCGGGTAATAGGTTCCTTCAGCCACAAATACAGTATCGGAAGCACCCGCTACAGCAAGCGCATCTGATAATGAATTATATGCATTTGCCCAACTACTTCCGTTGTTGGCACCTGCCGCATCAATATCCACATAATACAAACTGGTATTGTTGGTATTCAGGGAGTCAATTGCTCCATAAACACGCTGTCCGTTGTATTCTGCATAAGGTCTGAAGTAGTATTTGGTTCCATCCATTAACCCACTTAAGGTTACTGTAAATAAACCGTATCCGTCGGTTAATGCTGCCTGAGTTCCTTCTACATCAGTCGGCTCATTCGGGTCAAAATTACTGACCTGACTGTAAGCTACACCTCTGCTGATATTTGATTTATCGTACCAGGCTCCGATTACTTCGCCTTGTACATCTGCATCATTCGAACCGACAGAAGTAACACCTAACGGTTTCACACCAATATTCAGGTCAGAAAGAATAAAGTTTCCGTCTGTTCCGGTCAGAACAAAATTATTGAATGTACCATTATTACCATTTCCTGAGTTATCAAGCAGATAAGGCAACCATGTACTGTTATCTCCGGCCTCGTCAGAAAAATCAAAGTTATAGTAAGCAACCAAATCATTCCAGTTTAATCCGCTTATGCCATCTACATACGTCTGATCCAGAGAAGCAATCGAAACTTCATCCAGTTGAGCAGTTGTTAACGGCATATCCCAAATTCTGAATTCATCCAGTCTGCCATAAAGTACTTCGTCAATGGCGCTGTTATCCAGCTCACCTCCAATTACCATCTGATCAGCCGATAATATTCCGACCCATTCACCTAAGGTATAAACGAGATTTCCATCAAGATAAACACGGGTTTCAGCCGGTGATTTTTCAGAAACGACAGCAATATGATGCCATGCATCATCGGTCACATCGTTGCCTATAATATACTGAACATCGTTCACATACATCGCCAGACGATCGTCGTTGGTAATATCAATAATGAATCTGTTAACGGACCCTGTTGTATTATGGAATCCAAACAGCGCCTGCTGATCGACTATCTGGGTCGTATTAAACCATGTTTCAACAGTTAAACCATTGGTAACAGCTGACAGTGCCTGAGGAATCGACTTATTATCAAAACTTATATATGAATCCGTTGCGTCAAAGTCAAGGGCATTACCCGCCGGATTTGATAAGGTGGCAAATTTAAGCGTATCACCATAAATCGTAGCCGGAGCAGTCGTATTCACAATGGCAGCAAAGTAATAGGTCTGACCCGGAGTTAAACCGGTCACAGTAATATTAAATGTGTCATTTGTTATCGTTGTCGTTGTAACGGTGGTTGCACCTGACAGATCACTGTTTACAGAATATACAAACCCGTAATTCACAGGTGATACATTTCCGACAATCGAACCATACAAAGTGATGCTGTCTCCACTGATGGAATCATACTGATTCAAGGTGTAAACTCCACCGGTTTGCAGCAATTTCTGCTGACCGTATTTAACAACACCGTCTTTAGCAACATAAGAACGGTAATAATAAATTCCTCCCTCTGAAAGACCGGTTATTGTAGCTTCAATTGTATCATTGTTTAATAAATGATCATCATCCCTGAAACTGATTCCTGTGGCAGGATCAAAGCCGTCAACAGCACTGTAAACAACACCTGTACTGTCGTGTCCGTTAAACCAAATTCCTGTTTTCAGACCTTTGGTCAGTGCTGTCGTCAACTGTGGTTCATATTCATCCAAAGTAACCACACCTGTTAACGCACCTGACTGTACCCAGTTGGATGTTGTTCCGTTCAGGGCAAAATTCATCAGGTCGCCATGATTCTCATTTCCACTGAAGTCAAACAGCCTTGTTTCACCCGCATTATTTCCACCGGCTATACCCTGATCAAACCTGTAATATGCAATCAGGTTAGCCCCTGAAATACCCGGAATTGTATCAAGATACTCTTCAGAAACTGTTCGGTACAGGAATTTATATCGTTGATCGTCTGTTAATGCCCTGTTCCAGATGCGGATTTCATCCAAACCGCCCTGATAATGAGATACCGGAAGACGTCCTGAAACATAGTTATATTCAACACCTACTCCCAGGATGTCTGTCGGATTAAATCCGGCCCATTCATTAGCAGTACCCACCAGTAAGCCATCAATGTAAACCTCTGTTGCGGCAGGAGACTGTGTTGAAACTACTGCGACATGGTGCCATTCACCATCTGCCAGATCAACGCCTCCACCAATCAGTGGATAGTTGGTTGAATTGATAATTGCCGTAATATGATTATTAACATCAACCGAAAGAATTATACGGTTCACACTTCCGTTGGACGAGGTGAAACCAAGAATCGTTCGCAATGTTCCCACATCATCCGGTTTAACCCAAGCTTCAAGGGTCATCTCTCCTGCCGCATTCAGTTCGTTTGCTATCGGAGTCAAAACCTGAACATAATCACCTGTTCCATCATACTGCAATGCGTTACCCGCAGGATTATCAGCCGTATGATACATACGTTGAGATCCATAGATCGAATCTGTCCCGTTTATAACATAAGCACGGTAATAATAATCTGTATTTACCTGTAAATTATTAATCTGAACCGAGAAGGTATCCTGTCCGCCATCTAAGGTAGATACAAAGTTGGAAGGATAATCTGCTGGATCAAATCCGTTAACGGTACTGTAAACCATTCCTGTATCCGAAGCCGTAGCAAATTCACCGGTCATCCGTCCGTATGTCAGGATCGAAGCACCAAGCCTGTCTGCCTGTTCCAGTGTTTCAATACCACCTGCAATTAATACAGACTCGTTACCATACGCTGTATCTCCGGTTTCTGTAATAAGGAATGCACGGTAATAGTATTCCTGTCCGCTGTTCAAGCCTGGTAATCGTGTCACAAAGGTATCTGTCTGTGTTGTAAAGGCAGTGATAAACCTTCCGGAAGGTACAGTATCCGGATCAAAACCCTGAACTGCACTGTAAACCGCACCACTGTCAATAACAGCATCATACCATATACCGGTTAAATGCGCATAAACATCAGCTTCACTGGCTGAAGGAATGGTATAGTAATCCGGGGTAGTAATTACACCGGAGAATGCATCAGATTCAATGAAGTTACTGGTTGAACCATTCAATGCCAGATTTGTCGGCGTCCCGTCAAAGTCGTTGGACGTAAAATCCATAAACTGATAAATGGAAGTGTTATCCAGTCCCGCTTCTCCCAGATCGGAACGATAATAAGCTACAAGATCACTCCATGCGAGACCTGCGACCTTACTGTTAACAAAATCTGCATCTAAGGTACGTTCAAATACCTGCTGCAGCTGATTCTGTGTCAGCGATTTATTCCATATCCTGATTTCATCCATGGTACCACTCAGGAAAGGATATGCTCCGTTACCATTATAACTACCAATTGAAACTGTTGCATTTGAGGTAAATGAAGGAATCGGAATATTAGTACTGGAGTTGTCATCCACCATTTCACCATCCACATATACGCGGAATCCTGAAGCAATATTGCGTTTCCAGGTCATCGCTATATGATGCCATTCATTATCTTCCACATCCTGAACATTGGAGATACTCAAAGCACCGCTCACACCCGAGTTATTCGACATAACTGCCATTGGTGGATTATTAAATCCAATGATGATGTAATTATCAGTACCTTCCTGAATACGGATGGCTGATTGCAGGTCCGTACCTTTATAATAGAACTCAATCGTCAACTCATCACTTCCGCTTAGTCCGGATGCGCTCATCAGATTCGACGGCAATTCAATCCAGTCATCCACACCGTCAAAATTTACGGCATTCCCTGCCGGATTACTCAGCGTACGAACCATGCGTTGCTCACCATATAAGGTATCAGTTGCATTATATATGTATGCTCTGAAGAAATAAACGGTTGATGGTTTTAATCCTATAATGTCTGAACCAAACGTATTGGTACTTGCCGGCAGTAATGAACCAGGTACAAATGTTCCGGAATTCGGAACAAAATCCCTCGTTTCACTGATCACAATACCCGTGTCCAAAGGAGAAGCAACCGGGTTGTTCAGTCTTCCGAAAAGCGTAAGACTGGTTCCTGAAACATTTTCAGCAGAATCCAGAGTTTCAATACCTGATGTTGTAAACATCTGTTGCAGACCATAAACTGTATCGCCAAGAGCAGAAACTACAAATGGCCTGTAGTAATAGTCCGTAGAATGCTCCAATCCTGATAACAGGGTCACAAATGTATCAACTACCGAGGGCTGGTTTGCAGAAATAAACGCAATGGCTGTATCACGCGGAATAAAGTTTGGTACGGTATTATAAACGATACCGCTATCCACAATTGCAGAATACCATTTGCCCGTAACCTGAGAATGAAGTGTAGCAAAAGATGCCAAAATCGGACTGGCATTTCTTACTGTTTTCACACCAATTCCTGCTTTGGATTTAATCCAGTTGGATGGTTCTCCTGATAGTGCCATATCTGTCAGTAAACCGGTATGCAGATTTCCTGAAAGATCCGTTACTGTAGTTACTCCACTGTTATTCAGTGACGGTTCACCCTGATCGAACCTGTAATTTACATACAGGCTGTCCCAGTGTAATCCCGGAACCTCATTGTTCACATAGGTGCTGTCAATGGTCCTGAATGCCAGATCTGAAACCTGTTCATCAGTAAGAGCCGTGTGCCAGATACGTATTTCATCAATATCTCCGTTGAAATAGTTTCCGGTTAAATAGCGTCCGATAAATGTTTCACCTGTACCCAGATAGTGTTCTCTGGCAGCATTGGTATATTCATATATGCTATCACCATCCATGTAAATGGTACGTGTTTTGGTATCCGCGTCATATACAAATGCATATTGGTGCCACAAAGTATCCGGAACCACATCCACATTCACATCATTGCCATAAAATGCCATGGTTACCGTATTCCAGTCACGATAACCAATATGTAATCCGTAATTTGTTGTAGTCTGACCCTGGCTTAAGAAATAACCTGCTTCATTTTCTGTCCGCTTTCTCGCCCAAATCTCAAACGAGAATGACCGGGAAGCCAGATCCAGTGTATCGGTAATTGAAACATAGTCATTACCACCATCCAGTGATAAAGCATGCCCCGGAGGATCCATTACCGTATTGAAAGAATTCAACGTGCTGTAAGCAGTATCGCCATTATCAGCCACAACCATAGTAGCATAGCTGTACTGACCACCTACATTCAACCCGGAAAGGTCCACCTCAAAGGTATTTATAACCAGATCGGTTGTTGACCAAATCTGCGTTGTATCAGCCGGATCAGCAACATTTTCCGGATCAAAATCATTCAGCGGGGAATAAACAACACCACGCATAATGATGTTGTTATTCCATGCATCTGTGGCACGACCTTCAACATGTGCAAAGGTTGTACCGATATTTGAAATCTCAGTAGTTTCTACACCAATTGGAGCAGAGCGTCTTATAAAATTCGATTCCCCTCCTCCAAGGCTGAAGTTAACCAAGGCTCCTTCATTTCTCGGATTTGAGTAATCATATACATAATATTCACCAAAATTATTCTGGTCAGGTGTTCCCTGGTCAAATCTGTAGTACAGTTTAAGGTCATCCCAGGATAATCCTAAACCTGAATTTGAGATATACAGACTATCAACAGTTCTGCTTTTTAAGGTATTAATCTGATTCTGGTCAAGTGCAGCAGTCCACACCCTAACTTCATCCATGTCACCTTCAAATTCATAAGCTCCGTTAAGTCTGGCACCTACATAAGCATCTCCTGTACCAAGGTAATGTTCCCTTGACACATTGGTATAACTACGCATCAAACGACCATCAAAATATATATCCCTTGTCTTTGTAGTAGCATCATACACAAACGCCACATGATGCCATAATGTATCCGGAATCACATCAACACCTACATCATTTCCCCAGAAGTTAAATCGTAACGTATTATAATCCGCATAACCAACATGTAAACCGTAGTTTGTTGTGCCGGATCCCTGACTGAACAGATATCCCCAGGAATCATTGTAACGTTTGCGGCTCCACATCTCAACTGTAAATGAGCGGCTGTCAAGACGCAATGACGGATTTTCAACAAAAACATAATCATCATTACCATCCAGAGCCAGGGCATTTCCATTGGAAACAAAACCATTCGGATTTCCTTCCATAGTTTGAAGCACACGTGTAAATCCATAGGATGTTACAGCGCTAACTTCAGTTATTGCTCTGTAATAATAGGTTTCTCCCAAAGTTAATCCGGTAACAGTTGCAGTGAAACTGCTGTCACTCTGAATAGTTCCGTATACTTTTACCGGAGCTACACTGAAGTCTCTTGCAGTACTGTACTGGAATCCTACCTGATCAGGCAAGGTATACCAGATGCCTGTAATGTGTCCTGTCAGAATATGAGTTGTCAGATCAGGATTATAAATCAGTGTGTCGGTTACAATACCAAAATGAGCACCGGAAGCAACATAATTAGATGTGTTACCAGTCAGATTCATATTGATATACGCTCCAATCTGTCCATTTCCACTGTCATCGTTAATACTGAGTAATCCGGTATTATCTCCACCAGGAGTACCATCATCCATGGTATAATATAATTCCAGGTTAGTCCAGTCAACACCAGCAACATCTGCTGCCAGATAGTCTTCACTGATGCTGCGATCCATCATCGCAACAATCTGAGACTGGGTTAATCCGATATTCCAGATCCGCAATTCGTCAATCTGCCCCCTGAAATTCTGATCGTTCTGATTTGTATAGCGTGAATCATGTCCAATCTGAACACTTGTATTATTAGCCCTTATCGTATATCCACTGTAATTAGTAGTAGATGATTTCAGATCACCATCCACATAAAGTGCAAACGTATTCCCGTCAAATGTTACAGCGTATTGGTGCCATTCATCAATCTGGAAATATTCTTCCGGGTTATAGGTAAGGCTACGCCATCCTGACCCTTCAAAATAAAAGTAAGCCTGAATTTGTTTAGAATTTCTCGAACCTCTAAACAAGTATGCCTCACCTTTGCTCAACATCACACCATAGCCACTGGCTGTTGTCCAGAGATCATAATTACTTTTAGCCCACAAGCTATAGGACATTTGAGTAGTTGGGTTAAGATCGGTAGAGTGACTGATTTCCACATAATCATTTGTCAAATCCAGATCCAAGGCTCTGCCAGGAGGTGTGGAAACTGTAATAAATGAATACTCATCACCAAACACATAATTTCCGCTTCCCAGATCAACATAAGCCCGGTAATAATATCTTGTAGCCGGTATTAAGCCTGTCAGCACAGACTGATACATTGAAACATTCTGTTGTACGGTTGAAACATACTGTGATGAGTTAACCGTATCGGGATCAGAACCTTCAACCAGATAATATACAATACCCGTATCCACCGCAGTTGGGAAAGCTGAAACAACTTCACCAAAACAAGTCGCTTCCACGCTGGTCAGATTAGCGACCGAGTCAAGAGTTATCACGCCACCGGCGTAAAAAGCATTTTCATTTCCATATGTCCATATACTGTCACTTACCTGAACATATGCCCTGTAATAGTAATACTGACCCGGAGTGAAGATATCACGCATTTCAACTTTAAAGGTATCGGTTGCTGTATATAATCCACTGCTTACTTTTGTCGCAGTATCCGGATCAAAACCTGAAACAACACTGTAAACAATACCCGAATCCATAGGCGCGGAATACCACACACCTGTTATGGCACCGTAAAAGTTTCCACCGTCATCCGTGTAAGATGTTGCAGATTCTGTTGTCACACCTAACGGTGCTCCGGAGAAAATCCAGTTTGAAGTGGCACCACTCAATGCCAAATCTGTAAGATATGCGTTTACATTATTCCCCGAAAGGTCATGCAATTCGTAATACTCATCATTATTGGCACCCGGCAACCCAAGATCCATTCTGTAATATGCAATCAGATCACTCCAGTTCAATGCAGAAACATCTGTATCAACATAGGATTGATCAATAGTGCGATACATCATTTGCTGCAACTGGCTTTGGGTTAAAGCATGATCCCAGACTCTGATTTCATCAAATGAACCATCGAAGAACCTGTCCACATTTCTTAAATCATACAACCGGGCTCCTACAGCCGCAATATCATACAATTCAATGGTATGAGCCACATCAAGATCAAGTACCATTTCTCCATCCACATAAAGCCTTGTTTTAGGTGTGACCGGATCAACGGTTAACGCGATATGATGCCATAAAGAATCTTCAATTGTCGTTGTAGAGTAATAATATGTATTGTCGAGTCTTAATCTAAGATGTCTTTCTGAATTATGATTAACAGACTGGAGCCAGACACGTTCATAATCACCAAGTGTGTCTGTCATGCTCCACAAGGTACGATCACCGGTTTCGATTCCGGAATTCACCCATGCCTCCCATGTATATCCGCTAGCTGCAGTTTCTCCAATAGCTTCACCTACACTGAACATGTTAATAAAGTCATTCGCTCCGTCCAGATCAATTGCATTACCAGGAGGATTTGACAGCGTACGGAATGAACGTTCTTCTCCAAAGACACGGCTTCCCGTAAAAGAACCACTGGTTACATCAACAAACGCACGATAGTAATAAGTTCTACCGGCATCCAGATTTGTCAGGTCAACCATAAAGGTATCGGTACTTCCACCACTATACACTGCATAATTCGAAGGATATGAAGCAGGATTAAAATCTGGAACAGGTGCATACCACACACCGGTATCTCCGGCTATTCCTGTAAAGTCTCCCGTTACCATACCAAACACCTCTGCGTTATCGCCATCAATAAATCCAAGTGTATCGAGGGTATTTACGCCACCGGGTATAAATGTTCTCTCAATTCCGTATGTTGTTCTTCCATTGGCTGCAGTAGCATATGCTCTGTAATAATATTTCAGAACCGGATCAAGGCCTGTCAATGTTCTTGTAAACAATGAATCATTAACATGCACGTTCGCATCAATAGCAGTTCCTGTAGGAGGATCAAATCCCTGCGTATTGGAATAAACAAAACCTGTATCAACGGGTGCAGTGTACCATAAGTCGGTAAGATTACCCTGCATAGTTGCTTCTCCCAATGTATAAACCGCGCTGGCATCCATGGTTTCAACGCCCAGTGGAGCCGTAGATTCAATCCAGTTAGCATTGGTTCCTGTCAAATCGAAATAATTCAATGTACCATGCCATGCATATTTTGAATAGTCAAATACCTGATCTTCTGTAGTGTTGGTTCCGCCTGCCACACCCTGATCGAAACGATAGTAAAGCAACAGGTCGTCCCAGGAAATACCTGAAATACTGTCATTCACATAATCTTCATCAATGGTACGATACATCATCTGATCCAACTGGAAGACATTCAGTTCCCTTTTCCAAATTCTGAACTCATCCATTTCACCACGATACTCATTATAATTTGGATCATACATACCAATATAAGCAGGGCTTGATCCAAATCCTGCAGTATATAAACGGTAAGTAGATTCACCTTCAAGTACGCCGTCAACGTACAGCTTCAGCCCTTCCTCTCCCATGGTAACAGCCACAAAGTGCCATTTGTCGTCGTTAAAATCACTGCTGACAGAAGCTACTTCTTCGGAATCATACGATTCATTCAGGAACTGAACACTGAGTTTTCCGGGGACTGTCTGGTTCAGACTGTTTCGGTTTATATAAAGTGCAATGGTATAAGCAGTACTGCCGAACCTTGGTGCTTTAAATATTGTACCAAGACCTGTGTAACTGTATTTAATCCAGGTTGTAAGCGTAAAGTTCTGCGAAGTAATCACTTCGTTTGCAGGGCCAACAACAATATGATCGTCTGAACCTGCGAAAACCAGTGCATTTCCCGGAGGATTCCATCCTGCCACAAAGAATGCTTCATCACCATAGAGTGTTGAACTTCCGTTAGTCACATAAGGCCGGTAGAAATAAGTTGTTCCTTCGGTTAATCCTGTTAACAACGAAGACAAGGTATCAGACGCATATGCTGATCCAACCACGGAAGTTCCCGTTGATACAGGATCAAAACCTTCTGTAGTAGAGTACTTTATACCTGATGTAAGAGAACCTGACAACGGTGTACCAACAAGCTGATAATAAAGCTCAATCTGGTCATCCTGAAGGTTGTAATATTTTTTTGTAGTATAAACCCCGGCTGTCAGGAATTCTTTCTGAATACCGTAAACCGTATCACTCACTGTACCACCTGGTGTATCCCATTCCGAAACCACGTAAGACCGGAAATAATATTTGGTGGAATTCGGTAATCCGGTAACAACTTTTGCATACTGATTTCCGGATTCAGCCAGATCAGCACCCACGTATGTTCCTTCAGTTTCAGGTACAAAATATTTTGTTGTGGAATATACAAAACCACTGTCGGTAAATGTTGTATTCCAGATTCCTGTTATTTCTCCGTAAAGTTTTACCTCATCATTCACCTGATCGGTTACATCCGGTACTGTTTTTACACCAATATGTGCATTGGAAACAATAATATTTCCTCTGTCACCAGTCAGTGTAAAATTGAGTACTTCCCCATTATGTCCGTAATTACTCAGATCACGTATTTCTGTCATGCCGGTATTGTCACCGTTGGCATTACCCTGGTCAAAACGATAATAAACCAGCAGGTTATTATCCCATGACAGACCTGCAATGGAATCCACATCAGGTTTATCCAGTGTTCTGTCCATTACCTCATTGACCTGAACTGAAGTAAGTTCCTTATTCCAGAACCTGAATTCATCAATCGTTCCCTGAAAGTCATCACCATTGGAGTTATTCATGGTACCGATTCTGAAATCCACGCTGAGCTCACGTTCAGTTGGTGGCGTATATCGTCTTTCAAGCTTCTGTTCAACACCGTTAATGTACAGTTTCGATGCTTCCACATCGTTTCTTACAAATACAGCTGCAACATGAACCCATTTATTGGCCAACTCATCGGCATTTGCCATACCGTAAAGGTCATTGCTGTTTGTAAAGAAGCCAAAAAATCCACCTATGAACCTTAAACCGTAATTATTAAAACCAACCGGCATCATATTATAGTTACCTTCCCAGTTCATCCAGAAGTCTGCTGTAACCGTATCCTTATCATTAATTTCAAGGTCGTAGATGTTTACCCTGTCGTCTGAACGGTCGAAATGCAGTGCATATCCCGGAGGATTCAGTGTTGTTGAAAATCTTCTTTCATTACCATAGATGTAATCTGATGAACCGGTTTTATAATATGCCCTGTAATAATAATCAGTCAAAAAGCCCAGATTTGTAAGATCAGCATTATAATCACCCGGTTCAATACCAGGTACACTTAATTTGGTTAATGAGGCTCCACCCGGAGCATACGGATCGAATGACACATCAGAATAAACAAAACCTTTTTCGGTTACATCTTCGTAGAAAATACCTGTCAGTTCACCGTTTAGAGTCGCTTGATCAAAACTTACTCCAGTAGCAATTTGTGTAGCCACACCAATTCCTGCCGTTGACTGTACAAAATTAGAGTTCGTTGTCAACAGTGTAAAGTTGTTAAAACCACCAAAGTTTTTATTTCCGGTATAGTCGTATACAATTGGTATTTTGGTATTGTTACCACCCGCTTCACCCTGATCGAAACGCATATACATGCCCAGATCATCATAGGTCAGGGTCGTCAGTCCTAGACTATCCACATATGACCTGTCAATAGTCCGGCTCATCACTTCCTGAAGCTCTTCGGCTGTTAATGCTTTCTTCCAGATACGAAGTTCATCCATCTGACCCTGAAAATGGTTGGTACCATTGTAGCGGCCTATCAAAAGATCGTTTTGCTGATCATCCCTGATTGGCATAAATGTACCATAATCCTCGCTAGCCTTCAGGAAGCCATCCACATAAATTCTTACTTCATATCCATCGTAAGTTCCGGCATAATGATGGTATTGTGTCAGATCAAAACTTTCCGGCGGATCATAAGTCACCTGACGGTATGAATTATCAGATGTATAAACAAGAAAGTTAATCCTGTCGCTGTTAGGATAAGGTAACAAACGGTATTCATTAGGTTTATAAACCATACCGTAACTTGACCATAATGCATTATCACTTTTTGCCCACAATTCAACGGTTAATTCCTCTTCCGGACTTACAGAACCGGAGTGGCCAACCTGAATATAATCGTCTGATCCATCAAAATCCAGAGCATTTCCAGGAGGATTTATTCCAGGAACAAAGGCCTGGGATTCACCATAGGCATAATGAACATTATCAGTAGTAGCATATCCGCGATAGAATATCATTTCACGGGAAGTAAGCCCATTGACAACCGCATTAAAAGTATCCTGAGCCAAAGGCGTTGAACTCGATCTTGTTGAAAAAGCATCGCCTTCTGATGGCGCAAAATTCAGTATGTCACTATAGGCAATTCCTCTGTCAGTAAAGTTGCCATGCCACAAATCTGTGGTTACAGCATTAAACGTTCCGGTTCCTGTTACAAAATCAAAATCAGTTAAGGTTGTAACACCCAATGCAGCATCTGAACCAACCCAGTTTGAGGCAGATCCAACAAGGTCAAAGTTGAATAGAATACCACGGTTGCCGTTACCGCTGAAATCATACAGATAATGTTCTCCCGGGTTCTCTGCGTCAGCTATTCCCTGATCAAATCTGAAGTTAACCCCAAGGTCGGTCCAGTTCAAACCGATCATATCATTCACAAGTTCTTTATCTATTGTTCTGTTTTTAATGTAATCTATCTGGCTGGCAGTTAAAGCCTTATGCCAGATACGCACCTCATCTATCCTACCTTCATAATAGTTATTTCCGGTAGAACGACCAATTCTAAGATTGTAGTCTGACTGATTAATAGGTAATGTTGTTCCGAAGTTTCCTGATTGCATCAACTTTCCGTCGATGTACATTTTCATGGTACTTCCGTCATAGGTAAAGGCATAATGATGCCAATCTTCCAGATCAATTCCCTGCGGAATGTAAAAGTTGATTTGTCTGTAAGATAAGTCCTGATTATATACCCTGAAGTATAACCGCTTTGAACCCCTGACAGGAAGCAACCAGTAAGCATCTCTTTTAGTGACCAGACAATAATAATCTGACCAGGTTGCTCCAATATTTTTAGTCCATAACTCAATTGTTATTTCATCGGTCGGAGAAATGGTTTCGGTATTATATACCCGAACATAGTCATTATCTCCAGCGAAGGCCAACGCATTACCGGGAGGATTAATAGCTGTGGCAAAGAATTTTTCTTCACCATATGTTGTTACTCCATTAATTCGTGCAAAAGCGCGGAAAAAGTACTTTTTACCGCTAACCAAACCGGCGATATCAATGGTAAATTCATCACCGTTTATTTCCTCAGGCTGTGCAACTTCTTCAAAAATATCCACACCATTTGCCAAAGAAGGATCAAATCCCTGGGTGGCACTGTAAACCAAACCAACAGCATCAACATTATCATACCAGGTTCCTGTCAGGCTACCCCTGATAGTTGCATTATCAAACCCTATGGCTACAACTTCGTGAGTTTCAACTCCCAGAAAAGCTGACGAAGCCACCCAGTTGGAAGTTGAACCTGTTAAATCAAAATTCATGAGAGAGCCGTGGTTCCCGTAAGAAGAAAAATCGTAGAAGAAGGTCTCATCTGTATTATCGCCGCCGGGTATTCCCTGATCAAAACGGTAGTAAGCTTTAAGGTTTGTCCAGTTAGCACTGGTCATGTTGGAATTAACCCAACTTTCGGTTAAGGTACGGTTTTTAATCTCTTTAATGTCATCGGTCGAAAGATCGGTATCCCAAATCCGGACTTCATCGATATTACCATCAAAATATCCTGTATATCCAATATACAAAGAATTCTCATCGGTAGCGTCAATGGTATTGTTCATGGCTACTTCATTGTACATCACGCCATCCACAAAAATGCGTAGTGTATCATTTTCCAGAACACCGGCGTAGTGGTGCCATACCCTTATATCGAAACCCGTTGGAGCGACATACTGAACATTACGCCAGCCACCATCAGCGTACACATAGAAGTACATATTTTTCTGTCCACCCTGCGTTCTGAGCCAATAACTGTTGGGTTTATAAACAATGCCATCCCAACCGGTCCAGTTTTCCGAGGTTCCTTTTACCCAGGCTTCAACCGTAAAGTTGGATGTGACATCCAGGGTATTGTCAAAGGGAACAGATACATAATCATTTGCGCCATCAAACAGCAGATTATTCCCGGGGGGATTGCTTGCAGTCACGAAAGGTTTCATCGGACTCCAAGTAGTATCTGTTCCAAATTTTATAAATGCTTTTACATAGTAAGTCTCTGCACTGTCTAATCCAGAAATTGATCCGAAAAAAGTACTTCCAGACAAAGTTGAAGAAACCAGTGTTCCCGAGGCAGCCTGAAATGCATAATGGGTAGAATAATAAAATCCTACTTCATCAGGTGTAGCACCGGATACCCAAATCCCTGTCGTTTCTGCATCAAATGATGCCGTTGTCTCACCAACTGTTAAATCTGTAATTTCAACACCAATGTTTGCACCGGAAGCCACATAATTTGATGAACTTCCTGCATAATTCATATTAACGGCATACCCGTCATTTCCTTTACCTGAATAATCAAAAACTCTTCTTTCCTGATTATTGTCGCCGGACGGGATACCCTGATCCAGTCTGTAATACAGCTGTAGATTACTCCATGTGGCTGTTGACAGGTTAGCATCAGTCCAGGTTTGATCGATAGTCCGGGTCATTAAGCTGCGGATATCCGACCGGTCAAGCACTGCCTTCCATACACGAACTTCATCCATTTCGCCGTTAAATTCATCCGCATTATAGCCACCTGCATACATGAAACCACCGCCAACATAAAAATCACCTGTTCCAAGGAAATGTTCCCTGGTTGTGTTGGCGTATGTTGTCAACAAATTTCCATCCATATAGATGCGACGGGTCTTGGTTGCCGCATCATACACAAATGCATAATGATGCCATAGATCATCCGGGTTAACATCAATATTCACATCGTTCCCGTAGAATGAAATGGTGAGTGTATTAGCATCTCTGTAACCAACATATAAAGCTTCATTTGTACCGGCAATTCCCTGTCCAAAGAAATAACCCCTGGCGTTTACATCAGACTTTCTTGCCCATGTTTCAAGTGTAAACGACTGACTACTGATATCAATATTATCTGAACTAATAATCAGATCGTTAGTACCGTCGAGCCAAATGGCATTTCCCGGCACGTCGTCTTCCACAACAAAACTGTTTTCATTTCCCCATACTGTATCTGTTCCGTTGACCCCAAAAGCTCTGTAATAGTACGTTTCACCTCTGGTAAGTGAATTTATAGTAGCTGTGAGTGTATCGTTACTGAAAGTAACTGCAACTTTTGACTGGCTGTGATAGTTAAATGATTTTGTAGTAGAATAACAAAAACCACCGGATGTTGGAGCGTTAACTGTCCATATCCCCGTTACTGCACCTTTCAGCGTAGCAGACGTTCCCGATACAGGCATATTCTGATTCATGGTCTGAAGACCTAAGGCTGCTTCAGAATATACGAAATTTGAATTTCCACCTGTCAGTGCAAAATTCGACATTGTGGCAGTATTACCACTGCTACTGAAATCCTGTACAACAGAAATTGTTGAGTTATCACCTTCCGGTAATCCGGTATCAAAACGGTAGTAAGCAAGCAATGATGCAGTTGATACACCTGAAAGATTATTCGTGATGTAATCGTTATCGATGGTTCTGTCCATCATATTACGAATGTCATCCATATCAAGTGCAACATTCCATATACGGACTTCATCAATTTTTCCATCAAAAGCCCTGTTGTATCGCTGATCCCAACCTATGTTGATTTGTTCTGCTGCGGCAGCACCATTAAAATCATCGAATGAAAGCAGTTCTCCGTCTATATAAAGGTATCCAATGCCATCAACCATTCGGAACGCCAGATGGTGCCACTTTCCATCAAATGCAGTTGTTCCTGCACCCCAGTTATCTCTGGCATAACCGTCACGCACATAAAACTGTGCATTGCCATAATCTTTTGCAATTGAAAAATCAGAGTTCCCTGCAGCTTCATAAGCACCAATAATCGGAGAATAGTAATTACCGGTCGGATCTCCTTCGTATTTCATCCAGAGAGTTATCGTATAATCATTACCCAGATCACTTTTTGTAACAGGAGTCTGAACACGATCATCGTTCCCGTCAAAATCTAAAGCATAACCGGGAGGATCAATACTTGTTATTAACTCTTCCTGATTGGCATATGTCAGCACCCCTTCATTTGACAAGGCAAAAACACGATAGAAATACCGGGTATTGACTTCCAGTCCGTCAACCTGTATCGTAAACGTGTCTTTGGATAAGGGATCCGTTGAATAAAACATTATGGTATCGGCCGCGGCACTGTTTCTCGGATCAAAATTATCTAGTTCTGAAATCACCACACCTCTTGTTGTCAGACCATTATCGAACCATGGTCCTTCGATATATCCGGTCAGTGTCGCAGATGTCAGACTTAAATCCAGTACCGTTTCAAGCGTTTGAAGATTATAAAGTCCTGAAACCGTAAAGTTGGAAATGGTATCATTCTGATAATCTCCATAAGCAGAGTTACCCAAGGCCATATTATGAATTGTGGCATTAAAACCATTCTGAGACTGATCGATTAACTGTGAAATCTGTGGATCGGATCCGCTTCCTGAATTATTTCCGTAAGCTTCTCCCTGATTAAAATTATAATACAGATAAAGATCGCTGTATCCAACGCCATAACCAGCAGCATCAAGGGTTTCTTTATCCGGTTCAACAAATCTTAAGGAATTAATATCTGTTGATATGTCTGCATTCCAGAAATGCAATTCGTCAATCTCACCCTTAAAGTAATTAGCGGGACCAGCGTCAGCACCAATAATTAATTTCTCAAGATTGTATATGGCCGGAGTAACTCCTGTAAATATATTCCCCTGATTTGTTCCGTTCAGATAGTACTTTATATCAGAACCATCAAAAATAATGGCCACATGATTCCACTGATCAACTGTGAGGTTAGCCGTTACTGTAGCATCTGAAGCAGAACTTCCTTCCCTTATTCTAAGGTCAAATTCATCGTTCGTTGCATCGTAATTTAACCTAAGCGTATTGTAACCATATGCCTCCAGCGAACGGTACAGGATCACATTATCGGTACCCGAAATGGATAAATCAGGTTTTACCCAGAAGTCGATGCTCCACTCAGACGTGTTCTGTGCTGACTCCAGAAAGATATCCAGATAATCATCTGTTCCGTCCAGATTAATGGCATTACCGGATGGTTCTTCACCCATCGCAAGTATACGTTCCTGTCCGTAAGCATAATGTCCTGAATTGGTCAGAATATAGGCTTTGTATGTGTACACCCGCCCCTGTACAAGGTCGTTTATCTGTGTGGAAAAACTGTTCTGAGACAGCAGATCCGTAGATGCCACGTAAGTCATTTCGGAACCACTCGTAAAATAAGGGTCAAAATGATCCAGCGTACTATAAACAACACCACGTTCTATAACCGGATCAGATCCCAACCAGTCACCGGTTTGTGTTCCGGAAATAATAACACTGTTGTAACTTGGAAATGATAAACCCGTATTTGTAATTACTCCTAACGGTGCACTTGAGTTAATCCAGTTTGCATTGTCTCCTGACAATGTGAAACCATTCAAAACACCATTATAGGTATTAGTGCCTGCTATGATATCCAGTTCCGATGCTAAGGTATCAACGGCTGCATTTGCACCGGACGGAGTCCCATCGTCAAACCTGTAATACGCAAGAATATCGCTCCAGGTTGCATCCAATAGATTTGCATTAACCCATGTTGAAGTAAGGGTCCGGTTCATCATTTGATTAATGGAAGCATCTGAAACAGCTTTGTCCCAGAACACAACCTCATCTATTGAACCACAAAACGATCCGGAGCTATAATTTGTTCCTCCTACCGGAGCGGAACCTATATAAACCGGAATGGTTGCCCTGTGCGACATTAATGGTGATAGTGCCAGTGTATCTTTGGCGATGCCATCGTATAAAAAATAAATTGTATCGTTAGACTTTCTTAAAGCAACATGCGTCCAGACATCATTTGTAAGGACGGCATAAGAACTTGAAAAGGACGCGGTATTATTATACGAAAATTTCAAAAAGCCCGTCGTTGTTTCATACAACAGGGACCAATCATTATATTGCGGAGTCGGAATCATGATATTGGTCCCGTTATTCCGTTTGGTAATCAATCCCTGAACAGTTGCCGCAGCACCTGCCTCCGGTTTCACCCAGAAACCAATAGTCCAGTCGTTGTTGGCAAAATCATAACTCTTAAGGTTATCTATAACTACATAATCATTTCCCGTTCCGTAATTTAAGGTATTCCCTGCCGGTTGCAGTGTGGATTGGGCGGTTACAACAACATAAGATAATGCCAACAATAATACGGTTACAACTGACCTCATACTTTTTATGTTATAGGTATATTTTCCTTTACCTGTACGCATATTGCTAATTAAGAGTTTACCAGAAAAGTATTCCTTTTCCTTATTCAATTTCCATCATATATTCCCATGAACCGCTTACACGTTTTTCAAATTTTAAACCTGCAGCTGTTCTGGTTGCCCTCCAGGTACCATCGGTATCAGGATCACCCCAATAAAATGCATCATTTTCGTTGGCACCGGTATTTTCTATTGCTAATCTTCTGAAATTAGTTATGTCACGGTTGTTATCCACAACAACAGCTTTGTTTGCCTGAACAACGCCCGGTGTTACATTCTGGAAATATGACGGGATATAATCCGCTACTTTGTACCATGATGAACCATCACAAACAACAGTTATATAACCATACTGAGATGAAATATCGGAAGTTGTCAAACCATCAATGGTTTCAGCTCCGTTTCCGTCTACTGTCAGTGTATTGGTTCCGGTATTCTTAAGCGTGAAACTTGCACCCGGAACTGCAGCTGCAGCGGGTAGTGTAACAATTATATTTCCACCTGAAGTATTTACCAGTACAACCCCCTGCTGTGCAGCAGTCAATGTTGTATTTGCAGTAATTATTGACGGGAAAGAAACTGATGTTTTTACGCTGGTTACTGCACCATCCGCAATTTGTGCTGTATTTACACCACCATCTTTAATCCGAATGGTATCATTTGCAATTTCAAGCTGAGTCGGATCAATATTTACAGCGATACTGTCACTGTCACTCAAGGATGTAATATTTAATCCATCACCGGCTTCAATTGGTTTACCAACCGTATTTCTTTCAATCCATTCCAGACCGTCACCGGCAGCATTCGTTGACAACAACTGATTTGCCGAACCTTCTTTTATGTTGGTTATAGAAATTCCTGCAGCCGCAATATTTGCACTGTCAATTGAAGACCAACCTGCATTTGTACCATCTGAGATCAGCACCTGATTATTAGCACCGGTCTGATCAGGTAATGGATCCAGACCTGCAAGATCACTTCTTAGTGCTGCGATGGAATCACTTAAGTTATTAATACTATCCCTGTAAACCAGATCACTATCATGTAATGCACTGATATATGATGCATAGTTGATCACAGAATCGCTGTTTACTTTTATCGCGGCATCCAATAAATCATCTGCATTCATCAAACTGGTTGCGCCACTGATGTAGTTAGCTGTTCCATTGGCGGTATATGTGCCGTCTGTTCCAAGACCTGAACCAGTTTCAATCGCATCAACTTCACCCTGAAGGGCTGTATTCTCTGTTCCGGCAGCAGCAATGGCTGTGCTCAGTGCATTAATGCTGTCTCTGTATACCTGGTTGCTGTCTGATTGTGATGCAAAGTATGCGGAGTAGTTGGCTACTGAATCTGCATTTTCTTTTATGGCTGCATCCAGTAAATCATCTGCATTAACAAGACTGGTTGCACCACTAATGTAGTTAGCTGTTCCATTGGCGGTATAAGTGCCGTCTGTTCCAAGACCGGCTCCTGTTTCAATTGCATCAACTTCGCCCTGAAGAGCTGTATTGTCTGTTCCGGCAGCAGCGATAGCTGTGCTCAGTGCATTGATGCTGTCACGGTAAACCTGGTTGCTGTCTGACTGTGATGCAAAGTATGTTGAGTAGTTGGCTACTGAATCAGCATTTTCTTTAATGGCTGCATCCAGCAGATCATCTGCATTCACCAGACTGGTGGCACCACTAATGTAGTTAGCTGTTCCATTGGCGGTATAGGTTCCGTCTGTTCCAAGTCCTGAACCTGTTTCAATCGCATCAACTTCACTCTGTAGAGCTGTGTTGTCTGTTCCGGCAGAAGCAATGGCTGTGCTCAGTGCATTAATACTGTCTCTGTAAACCAGGTTGCT
>NZ_JBHJHQ010000069.1:0-683 GCF_042219825.1 Quyinboa mangrovi | reverse complement strand
CAACGGTCCCGCGGTATGGTGTCGTGGCAGTTTCTTTCACCCGTGAAAGGAACTGTCAGGACGAAAAGAGCAGGCTGCGAACGTTGATATTTTTGATTTAAAAGTACTGCCATGCACTATGACCGCGTGTTGTAGTGCGTTTTTTTTAATTTTTGTTGTTACTTAATTCAAAGATCTGCTCAAATTTATTTTTAAGGTTTTCTTTAATAGATCTGCTCAGAATATAATTTCCAAAACCTATTGAAATAAATATTATTCCAAATGTTAAATTCTCAAAGGTCCCTTTAAATATTAAACTTTGAGCAATTATGATCAAGCCTGTCAACGATAATAATATTGTAAATAGTGATAGTATTTGATTTGATCGATATTTGACTTTGATTTTCAAACCCATTTCATCTGATGTAATAAGTCCTTTTATAAAAGCGGGACCATATCCTAAGCTACTTAAATCTCCGGTAAAAATTGAGGAACTTTTAGATAACCAAAATTCTCTGCCATTTTTTATCCCACCAGTCAAGTTATACCCTTTCTCAGAAGATGTATAATCAATATTTTTTTCAAAACGAAGAACAAATTCATCCCAATTCATTTTACTTCTATATTCTTTCGTTTCAATATTAAAAATCTTGTTTAACATTCTAATTTTTTTGGAAAATGCACTACAACGTTCCCGCGGTATG
>NZ_JBHJHQ010000068.1:0-684 GCF_042219825.1 Quyinboa mangrovi | reverse complement strand
AACGTTCCCGCGGTATGGTGTCGTGGCAGTTTCTTTCCGACGGGAAAGGAACTGTCAGGACGAAAAACGCGTGCAGCGAACGTTTATACATTTTGTTTAAAATAACTGCCATGCACTATGACCGCGTGTTGGCAGCTGTAGCTTTTTAATCATATAAGAACCGTTTAAAAGTCTTTCCGTCAAAATAATAAGACCAACTCAAACTTTCTTCAGTCAGGTCAATGGAAATTCCATCATTGGGAACATTTATTTTATTTGTAGCTGACTCCCAATCACCTTTTTGCTCAACACTAATGAATATTTGAATCTCTTTTCCCTGAGAGCCCAAATGTTTTATTAAAATCACCTTATAATCATTAATTTCTTTAATAAAAGCATAAAGGGATACTTCATTTAAGGAGTCAGTTAAAAGTATTGCATAGTCTAATTTATTATCTCCGTTAAAATCACTTGAACAGTAATATGGTAATGTTCCTTCAGTCTTAAGGTATTTATTCCAATCTTGTAAATATTCTTTAGTTGTTGGAATTGAAAAACCAGGCAGTTCTTTTTCTATAAAATTAATTAATGAATCTGGAATGTTTGTCGCCTTAATATTACAGGTTAAGAATAGGAAGAATGCGGTGAAAACTAATATTCTATTCATAATAATGTAAATTTTTTTCTTTTGCTATTGCTGCCAAC
>NZ_JBHJHQ010000067.1:0-696 GCF_042219825.1 Quyinboa mangrovi | reverse complement strand
TTCTGGGCCATTTCTTTAATTTGAGATTTCGTCAGTTTCATAATGATATTTTTTACGCTTGCACCTAACGTTCCCGCGGTATGGTGTCGTGGCAGTTTCTGTCCGATAGGATAGGAACTGTCATGACGTAAAGAGCCGGCAGCGAACGTTGAATTATTGGTTTAAAATACTGCCATGCACTATGACCGCGTGTTGTACGCAATGCCCACAGTCTTCTGGGCTAATCTTCCTGATATTTCAGTTAAAACCGGACTCACAAATTAATGGAGATTCAGCCACCCACGACCGGATGATGTAAATCAAAACTTTACGATATTGCATCAACCCAAAACGATATTGCGTCAAAATATGAATCTTCAAAGTTTTGTAGACTGAGATTCCACCCGACACCTGGTTTAAATCAAACGATGATCCAGTTTTAAAAAGAACGTTTACAGCTTCAGCCGAAAGAGGGTGGAAGTCAGTTTATAAGATCTCAAACTACTAATCCCGGCATTATTTACAACGTTCCCGCGGTATGCTGTCGTGGCAGTTTCTTTCCGAGGGGAAAGGAACTGTCAGGACAAAAGAGACAGCCTGCGAACGTTGAAATATTTTGTTTAAAAATACTGCCATGCAGTATGACCGCGTGTTGTAAATAGTGCCTTCTTTTGTTCTCTCACGGGTGCTCTTTAAATTGATGCTCCACAAATTAAA
>NZ_JBHJHQ010000066.1:0-707 GCF_042219825.1 Quyinboa mangrovi | reverse complement strand
TATTGCATCAACCCAAAACGATATTGCGTCAAAATATGAATCTTCAAAGTTTTGTAGACTGAGATTCCACCCGACACTTGGTTTAAATCAAACGATGATCCAGTTTTAAAAAGAACGTCCCCTGCTTCAGCCGAAAGAGGGTGGAAGCCAGTTTTAAAATAATCAAACAACTAATCACGGCATTATTTACAACGTTCCCGCGGTATGCTGTCGTGGCAGTTTCTGTCCCATGGGATAGAAACTGTCAGGACAAAAGTGACAGCTGCGAATGTTGAAATATTTTATTTAAAAATACTGCCATGCAGTATGACCGTGTGTTAGGTGCTGCTGTTTCTTTGTCTGCCCGCATTGAGATTGTAAGATCTGGTCATCTTTCCCGCTCAATTTCCCTGTCGTTAATCTGAAAACCCAAAACAAGAAACTTTCCTGGTACTAAGGACAGTTGCTGCGACAACTTTGAGTTTAAAGATCACACCCTAACTACTCAAACGTGAAGACCAGCATAGGGGAGACGTTAATCCGGTGTCCGCCAACTCTAAGCACCATTTAAATAAAGCGTTGGCAAATTAACGTCTGACCAGCTAAGAGCAGCAACTAAATTAAAATTGACAGTCAATTTAATGACGGTTGCACCTAACGTTCCCGCGGTATGGTGTCGTGGCAGTTTCTGTCCGATAGGATAGGAACTGTCAGGACGAAAAGAGCTG
>NZ_JBHJHQ010000065.1:0-739 GCF_042219825.1 Quyinboa mangrovi | reverse complement strand
CATGCACTATGACCGCGTGTTGTACCTCGTTTTTATTCACAGCTAAAATTCTCAATCAATTCATCAAGAATTATATCTTTAATCTTTAAAGAATTATAGTTACAATAGATAAATCTATACCAACAATTAAACTCATCTTCAGTCATTTTGTATTTTTTTTGAAGTAGTCTTGATAGTTCTTTTTTACCTCTTCTAGACCAATATTTTGAAGGTTTTGCATTTTCTCTAACTTGTGTATTTTCTAATTTGAAATCAATAGGTAAAAGATATTTACAACTGACCTTATTTATATAACGTTCTGCTGGCTCCCAGACTGGCATATGTTTAACAAGGTTTATTACAATGCTGTCAATATCATTGTGTAAACCTTTTAAAATTTTGATATTTTTAATTTTACCTTTCTCGTCTACGATAAATGAGACTATTACTTTACCTTCAGTGCTGTCAAATCTAGCTTTTTCAGTATAAATCGCATATGTATTTATAAATTTCTTTAATTGACTATATCCTCCAGGGAATGAAGGCATTTTTGAATATCGTGTGATGGTATAATTAAAATCTGACTCAATAGTATCAATTTGAGCAAATGCTGGAATTGATAAAACCAATATGATAAAATAGAGAATAATCTTCATTAAAAAGTCTTTTCTAAAATGAGGTACAACGTTCCCGCGGTATGGTGTCGTGCGGTTGACTGTCCCACGAAGTGGAGACTGTCAAGCCGAAAACGACGGCATAC
>NZ_JBHJHQ010000064.1:0-740 GCF_042219825.1 Quyinboa mangrovi | reverse complement strand
AAAAAATGAATCCTGAATATCCTTAATTGAATTCTTATAGGCTGTCCGGTGACGAATAAGTTTGTCGCGTAAAGCCAGGAGTTGGCGTAACTGTGCCACCATCCCTGAATGAAGCCTGGTTGGTTTCAGTTCATCCCTTTTTCGCCAGGCATACAAGGCTATTGCTTTTGCGTCAAGCCTATCTGTTTTACCCCTTTTCATTCCCATGGATCTTTTGATATCCATGGCTGGGGCCATGGTAAACAGAATATCTGCCTCTGACAAGAATACGGCTAATAACCGGCTGTAACGTCCCGTATTCTCAAAACAGAAATATAGATCATTTACCTTGCATTTAAGATGTTTACATGAGGTCTCAAGTAACCCTGAGAAGCCTTTAGGAGAATTAGGAACTACAAAATAAACGTTAACCTGATGAAGGTAGATATCCAAAGTATCTTTTGAAACATCAATACCAATAAATCGTTTGTTTTTCATAATTTTACAATTAACATTTAACAATGAGTTGCTGTAACTAGTAGCTTTTAAAGGCCTGTTGCCTATGATTCTAAATGGTTCTCAGCAACTAAGAAAGGAATAGGGACTAGAAGTGTTGATAGGTCTGCTAACCTACACGGTCATAAAGTTCACCCTATTCCTTTTGTAATTATCAACATATAAACAACAATTAACAAGAAAAGAAAAAGTAGCAAAAAGAAAAGAATATCAATCACTTACATCATTATATGATTCTTTTTGTT
>NZ_JBHJHQ010000063.1:0-764 GCF_042219825.1 Quyinboa mangrovi | reverse complement strand
CGGCTTGACAGTCTCCACTTCGTGGGACAGTCAACCGCACGACACCATACCGCGGGAACGTTAGCGGGCATTTTAAAAACAACATCTTATACTTGAATGAAAGGTTTTAAGCTTACAATATTATTTATTGCATTTTCTATAAGTAATACATTTGCTCAGACTGGGGTAGAGTCAGAAATAAACTATTTAAAAATTGATTTCTTACCTGCTTTTGAAAATTCTAGTTCATTAGAGATTGATAGACAAAAGACAATTTCTGTTTTATCTATTGAAAATGATAATGAAGAAATAGTTGTCAAAGAAATCATTTCTGATAGTATTTTTGAGAATTGTGAAATAAACAGATTATTTATTGAATCTGAACTTTTTAAGTATCAAATTAATCCTGACGAGATACAAAAAGAAGACGGATTAATAATAAGAATATACTTTAAAAGCAAACAAATAGATGGCATTATTGATGCTGGGAATACATATGATGAAAGTCTTTCAAATATCCTTTCTTGTACTTTACTCAAAACTCGAAATTTGACAAAAGACAGTTTAATCATAAACTACTTAGATAGACTAATTGGATATTTTTAAAACTTTAAAGGAATTTTAAAGATACAAATTGAATAAAAAACGACCCGCTAACACGCGGTCATAGTGCATGGCAGAACTTTTAAACCAAATGATTCAACGTTCGCTGCCGGCTCCTTTCGCCCTGACAGTTCCTTTCACCTGTGAAAGAAACTGCCACGACACCATACCGCGGGAACGTT
>NZ_JBHJHQ010000062.1:0-772 GCF_042219825.1 Quyinboa mangrovi | reverse complement strand
ACAACGTTCCCGCGGTATGGTGTCGTGGCAGTTTCTTTCCGACGGGATAGGAACTGTCAGGACGAAAAGAGCTTGCAGCGAACGTTGAATTATTTGGTTTAAAAGTACTGCCATGCACTATGACCGCGTGTTGGCAACCGTTTTTATTTTTTATTCATGGTAAATCAATGCCAATCTGCAGATTACTTAATGTGTCTGCTTGAAACTCTAGTGCTAAATATCTTTCTGTTTCACAATTTACAAACTGTATATTTTCAAGGTATTTAGCTTTAGATTTAAAGTCTGATTTCTGTCCATAAAGAATTTGAGAAACTTTTGTTTTCGTTTGCCCAATTGTCAGACCGGATGGTGTTGAAACTTTATTATTTAAAGCTTTAATATTAATAATATGATCATTCACTGTTTCAATTAGAATATTTGGGTAAAACCAACTCCTAACATTTAGAATCGAATCCATCTGAGTACTATCTGGTGACTGTAATTGGTCTAGCTGAGTTTCATATAAGATATTTCCAACTTTCAATTCATCTGTCGGAATACAAACTTGATTATTTTCAGCTATTATCAAAATTCCAGGATACTTAATCTGGGTATTTATTTCAGAATAGATATAAAGAAAAAATGCAGTTAAAAGTACTATCCATAAAATCCACCATTGTTTTTTGAAATTCTTTTTGTGGATTTCTTTGGTTTTAAAATATTGTTCGTTAAGTCTATTCATTCAAAGATAGGCTGTAATTCTGAAATGGTTGCCAACGTTCCCGCGGTATGG
>NZ_JBHJHQ010000061.1:0-776 GCF_042219825.1 Quyinboa mangrovi | reverse complement strand
AAACCACAACTAGACAGAGTTAATATTAACAGCGGATTCAGTTGTTTTATCTTTTTAAATTACATCAAACCACAACTGTCGTTTGGAGCAGTATCTTCCTGCTTTTGTTGTTTTATCTTTTTAAATTACATCAAACCACAACTGAGGGAAAATAGAGAAACTGAATTGCAAAGTTGTTTTATCTTTTTAAATTACATCAAACCACAACCGTTTCTATAACACAACCTATGAAGCTTAGTTGTTTTATCTTTTTAAATTACATCAAACCACAACACATAAGGACTTACTATGATATGCTTTATGGTTGTTTTATCTTTTTAAATTACATCAAACCACAACTCTAAAGCTTTTTTATTTCAGCCTCTTTAAGTTGTTTTATCTTTTTAAATTACATCAAACCACAACACACAGTATGCGGATGTTTGTAACTCGTATGTTGTTTTATCTTTTTAAATTACATCAAACCACAACCATATCCTTCGCGTACTGAATTAAGAATGCGTTGTTTTATCTTTTTAAATTACATCAAACCACAACGGTTGGTGCATTGGTAGTGCTTCCGCACTCGTTGTTTTATCTTTTTAAATTACATCAAACCACAACAGATGCGACAAGGGCGTTCGGGTCAGACCGGTTGTTTTATCTTTTTAAATTACATCAAACCACAACTCCGATTTATCAACAACAATTTATATTCCTGTTGTTTTATCTTTTTAAATTACATCAAACCACAACTAGACAGAGTTAATATTAACAGCGGATTCAGTTGTTTTATC
>NZ_JBHJHQ010000060.1:0-777 GCF_042219825.1 Quyinboa mangrovi | reverse complement strand
AACGTTCCCGCGGTATGGTGTCGTGCGGTTGACTGTCCCACGGAGTGGAGACTGTCATGCCGAGAACGACGGCATACGGAATGTGGATTTGCATGTTAAAAGAAACCGCATGCACTATGCACCGCGTGTTGGGCATAGTAATTTTATCTTTTTAATATCTATTAAAATTTACATGATATGCTCTTCTATATAGCCTCCAATCTTTCAGAATCAAGTCTCCTTCCATTTTTGAAATAGTATCATTATTTATTGTCACTATCAGACTTGAATCTCTAAGAATGTTTGGTTTAATAAAATAGTAAGTCAGTGTTTTAGACTCTTTTCTATTTATAAACACATCTTCAATCGAGTAAATATCAAAAATGTCATATTCTATTGATTTTCTGGTGTGTAACACACTATCTTTGCACCAACTTAAATATGAAATATTATCTTTATTTAAGTAATCAAGGTACATGCAAGAATCAATTTGGGGCAATCCATATTCTTTCCAAAATTTTTGTTCGCTATACAAAGAATAATATCGAGTCCTTGGTGCATTAATAAAAAAGAAAATGAATACTATAAAGCCCCCTGATAATTTTAATATTTTCTCTCCTGTTTTCTCTTTATTCTGTAATATTAATATTAACCCTAAAATCGCAATCAGTCCAAATATTCCTATAATAATCCAAAAGAATGTTTCAGTTTTCATCGTTTGTTTTATTAATAAGCTATTTTAATCAATATGTGTTTAGAGTTTGCAGTCTCTCTCATTATTATGCCCAACGTTCCCGC
>NZ_JBHJHQ010000006.1:329183-503182 GCF_042219825.1 Quyinboa mangrovi | reverse complement strand
GTGCGTTTAATGTACTGATTCTCTAATTCTTCCATAACGTTAACTTTTTAGTGTAACGCTATTTCAGGACGAGACAAAGTTACAACAATAAGAAAGGGCCGCTAAGGCCCTTTTTTATTTCATAATTAAATGCACAAATTACTCAAAGAAGTTTCTTACCTTCTTAAAAAAGTTCTTTGCCACATTCTCCTCTGGTTTGAAGGCTTCAGACTCTGCAAGCTTTTCAACTATTTTCCGGTCTTCTTTCGATAAATTTTCAGGAATATAAACGTTTATGTTTACAAGAAGATCTCCTCTGCCATAACTGTTAACATCCGGCAGACCTTTACCTCTGAGTCTTAAAACTTTGCCAGGCTGTGTTCCCGGATCAATTTTTATCTTAACCTTACTGTCCACCGTAGGAATTTCAATGGGAACTCCCAAGGCAGCTTCAGGAAAACTCAATAAAAGATTGTAAACCAGGTCATGTCCATCCCTGATCAATTCAGGATGCTCTTCTTCTTCGATATACACCAGCAGGTCACCATTTATGCCTCCTCTTCTGGCTGCGTTTCCTCTTCCACTTACAGATAACTGCATGCCTTCTGCTACTCCGGCCGGGATTTTTACAGAAATAACTTCTTCATCTCTAACGATACCTTCACCATTACAATGTACACATTTATGTGTGATCATTTTCCCTTCACCATTACAGGTAGGACATACAGTCTGGGTCTGCATCTGGCCAAGTAAGGTGTTTTGTACACGGGTCACATAGCCTGTTCCGTGGCAGGTTGTACAGGTTGAATGTGCATGACCGCCTTCGGCTCCGCTACCTTCACAGTGTGTACAAGCCACATATTTTTTTACTTTTAGTTTCTTTTCTACACCATTTGCAATATCCTCAAGATTAAGTTTAACCTTAACCCGTAGATTTTGTCCTTTATTCACCCTGTGGGCTGAACGGCCTCTGGATGAACCGAATCCTCCAAATCCTCCACCAAAATGCCCTCCGAATATATCACCAAACGCGGAGAAGATATCTTCAATATCACTGAATCCACCAAAACCACCACCATTGGAAGCACCACCTACTCCGGCATGTCCAAACTGGTCATAACGGCTCCGTTTCTGCGGATCCCTCAGTACCTCATAAGCTTCAGCTGCTTCCTTAAATTTCTCCTCAGCTTCTTTATCTCCAGGATTTTTGTCGGGATGGAACTGAATAGCTTTCTTACGATACGCTTTCTTTATCTCATCTTCCGATGCACCTTTCGATACACCTAATACTTCGTAATAATCTCTTTTTGACATACCTTAAATTTTTAACCTCACTCTCCTATCACAACTTTTGAATAACGGATAACCTTGTCATTCAACATGTACCCCTTCTGTATACAATCCACTACTTTGCCTTTGAGTTCTTCGTTTGGAGCAGGGATCTTTGTAACCGCTTCATGCAAATCTGTATCAAACTCTTTTTCTTCAGTTTCAATAGGTTTAACACCATTCTGATTTAAGAAACTTACAAATTTTGAGTAGATCAGTTCAAATCCCTGACGCACACTTTCAATGTCAGCGGCATCATGTAACATCTGCTGTGCACGTTCAAAATCGTCTATAACCGGAAGAATATTTACCAGAATACTTTCACCGGCTGACTTTGTCAACTCCATTTTCTCGCGCAATGTACGTTTTCTGTAATTGTCGAATTCAGCCTGCAAACGAAGATGCTTATCATTCAGTTCTTCATATGCTTTCTTAACCAGAGTCAGATCGTCAGCTTTATCCTCACATTCTGCCTTTAACTCTTCCTTTTCAGTATCAACATCATTAACAACTTCAGGATCAACTTCTTCAACTTCAATTTTCAAACCTTTATTTTCACCATTATCCTTAGTGTTCTTAGATGTCTCCCCCTGAACAGACTTTTTCTGCTCTTTTTCGTTGGTTTTCTGTTTCTTGGACATATTTTATTTTGATTTTTTCATTTTATGCGGCTAAGATGCAATTATCCTGCCATTACATTTTTTAAGCCAAAATGACATTTAATACATTTCTGGCTGCAAAAAAAATCGAAAAAATGACAATTCACAACAATAAAACACGAATATTTGGCATAAGCATTTCAATAAAGATTGAGATCGATTATTTTTGCCACTGATTAGTATGAATTAAAAAATCAGTGTCTGTACACGTAAAATGTTTACAACACATTGCAGCTTTGATTTAAAATTTGGACCGTTTCCTCATATTTGAATTTGTAAATCGTTTAATTATGAAAAAAGATATTGAAACTTTTGATGACATAAAAATGCTGGTAGATACTTTTTATAACAACGCCCGGAAAGATGCACAGATAGGCCCTGTGTTTGAAAAATACCTTGCCGGACACTGGGATGAACATCTTGAGAAGCTTTACAGATTCTGGCAGACCATCATACTTAAACAGATGGCGTATTACGGAAAACCTATTCCTGTTCATTTTAAAATGTTACTTGATGATAAGCACTTTGGAATATGGCTCGAAATATGGAACAGCACAGTAACGTCACTTTATGAAGGTCCGCTGGCTGACCGTGCAAAACTTCGGGGAAGAACCATGTCGGAAGCATTTCTTAAAAAAATTAAAAAAAGTTCGGTTTAGTTATTTAGAAATGGTATATAATTGCCACTAAATCAAAAAAAAAGCTGTTAAGATTTGAATTGTTAAATCTTTTTCACAAATTTGAATTCATAAATTATCAAATAAGTGTATTATGGAAGGATCAGAAAAGAGAGACAGAGATGAAGTGTTTTCTAAGATCGTAAGAGCCGGTAAACGTACATATTTTTTTGATGTGAAAAAAACCCGCAAAAAAGATGATTTTTACCTCACAATCACCGAAAGTAAAAAACGATTTGGTAACGACGGTGAGTTTCGCTACGAAAAACATAAAATTTTCCTGTACAAGGAGGATTTTGACAAATTCAGAGAAGCATTTTTGGAGTCTACCGAATTTGTTAACGAAGCTGTCGAAGGAAAGATTGAAATCGATTCCGATGGCTATTCCAACGATTCCGAACTGAACACCGAAGAAGAAGTTGAATTAACGGTCAGTTCAGGATTAACGGATGTTGATTTTGACGATTTAGGAAAATAAAATAAAACCCCGGAATTCCGGGGTTTTATTTTATTTAGTACTTTATTATTGAATTACCTGATATCTATCTCATCTATATCTTCCACATCATCACCGTTATCAATAAATTCAAAGATTTCGTTTTCATCCATTTCCTTTACATTGGTGATAATAAATTTATCGCTGATGAATTTACCGAACTGATTGCATGCATTAAATATCTTTACAACAATATCCTTGATCAGTACATCTATGGGAATCAGCGCAACAAAACTGATATAGGTCGATTTGGTTTCTCTTAATTCGAACTCACATCCTTCAAGATTAAGAACGAATTCAAATTCCTTACGTACAAAATCACGTTCAAAATCTGAAAAACCTTTGTCTTTATCGTGCGGAAACAATACAATAAAATAGCGCAGCATCTGCCCTTTTCCACCTAAACCGGTAGATATGAAGATTTGTTTCTCATCAGACAGCGAACTCTCCAAGCCCATCCTGGCCTCGATCAATGCCAGATAACTCCAATTCTTAAGTCCATTATCCTTTATTTTATAAAAAAAGTCTTCAATAATACGGTACGCTTTAACATCCTGCATTGATGCCAGCCATATAAGTATTTTCTTACGTTGTTCATCCGGCACATCATCATTCCAAAGACTTTCAGCCATGTCGAGCACATTATCCGGCATAAATTTCTTCAGGTGCTTCGACTTGTTGAAATATACCATCTGCTCTTCAAGGTCTATCTTCTTTTCCAGAATGTGAAAGTTACCCTTAAAATTTGCTATAATATCTTCTATCTTTTTTTCCATTACCTGTCACACAAAAATACACAAATAAAATGGCTATTTATCCTTTTTTATATAATTAACACCTATAAATGCACAATTATATTGGGGTTTTCGAAAAAAAAACGAAATTTGCACTTGTTTTGATTTAAACTAAATAAGACATTAAAAATCAACTTTTTGCGCCTGACAATCATTCAAAAACACTAGCAAATATGTTATTTTTAATTCTGATATAAAATTATATAATTTCGATTCGAAATAAGTTTGATATGAATCTATCCGAATTGCGGAATAATGAAGAGGCTGTTATTGTAAAGGTCAGAGGGCATGGGGCATTCCGCAGGCGAATTATTGAGATGGGATTCATCAGGGGAAAGGTGGTAAAAGTAATAAAGAACGCACCACTAAAAGACCCCATTGAATACCAGATTATGGACTACCAGGTTTCGCTTAGAAGAAGCGAAGCCGCCAATATAGAAGTTGTATCTGTCAGCGAAGGAAAAAATCTGCTTCAAAACGGATATGAAGGTGTTTATGAAGAAACGCAACTCCGTAATCTTGCCTTAGAAAAACGGAAACACATTAACATAGCATTTGTCGGAAATCCAAATTCCGGAAAGACAACGCTCTATAATAAGATAACAGGATCATACGAACACGTAGGAAATTTTAGCGGTGTTACGGTTGATGCCAAGCTCGGTGTGAGAAAATACAAGGGTTACGAGTTTAATCTTGTTGACCTGCCCGGTACATACAGCATGACCACTTATTCTCCGGAAGAAAGGTATGTACGGAAACATATCCTGGAACAAAAACCGGATATTGTTATTAACGTTATCGACGCCTCAAACCTGGAACGTAATCTTTACCTTACCACGCAGCTTATCGATATGGATATTCGCGTAATCGGAGTACTGAATATGTTCGATGAAATGGGTTCAAAAGGTATTGATTTTAACTATAAGGCACTCGGCGAAATGGTTGGAATTCCCTTTGTTCCAACAGTAGCATCAAAAGGCAGAGGAATCACTGAACTCATGGATGAGGTTATTGATGTGTACGAGGAAGTGGATCCGGTTGTACGCCATGTGCATATAAATTATGGCGACAATGCTGAATCTGCCATCCGAAAAATCAGAAGGGAGTTGTCACAGAATAAGGAAATCACCAATAGATTGTCCCCGCGTTTCCTGGCTCTCAAACTTCTGGAACGGGACGGTGATGCAGAATCATTTATTAAACAGTTCCCGGAATATGTGGCCATAAAAAATGTAACAAAAAAGGAGATCAGGCAGCTTGAAAGCATCTATAACAATGATAGTGAAACGATTATAACCGAAGCTAAATATGCGTTTATTGCAGGTGCTATAAGAGAAACTGTCAAGGTTGATCCTGAAATGGAAACGCTAAATACCTCCAGGGTTATTGATACAATCCTTACACATAAATTATTCGGGTTCCCTATATTTTTTCTGTTTTTGTATATCATGTTCAAAGCAACTTTTTCACTGGGACAATACCCAATGAACTGGCTTGATAGTGGCGTTGTATGGTTACAGGGTACACTGGATCAGCTTGTGAGTGATGGGCCGCTGCATGATTTGCTAATAAACGGTATTCTTGGAGGTGTAGGCGCGGTATTGGTATTCCTGCCCAATATTCTTATTCTGTATTTCTTTATTTCGTTTATGGAAGACAGTGGATACATGGCGCGGGCAGCTTTTATTATGGACCGGTTAATGCATAAGATCGGATTACATGGAAAGTCCTTCATCCCGCTTATCATGGGGTTTGGCTGCAATGTACCGGCCATTATGGCAACCCGTACAATTGAAGACAATAAAAACCGGTTGCTGACTATTCTACTGATTCCCCTTATGTCGTGCAGTGCGCGGTTACCCGTATATATTTTAATTATTGGCAGTTTTTTTCCTGAACATGCAAGTCTTTTACTACTAAGTATTTACGTACTTGGTATTTTGCTGGCCATAATATTTGCAAGGGTATTTAAGAAAACCATCATTAAAAAAAGCTCTGCACCCTTTGTAATGGAACTTCCGCCTTATCGTTTACCATCCATTAGAACCACGGGAATTCACATGTGGAAGCGCGGAGAACAATATGTGAAGAAAATAGCAGGAGTTGTTCTGCTGGCCTCTATCGCCATCTGGATGCTGGGATACTTTCCGCATAATCATGAGATGATTAATACATATGAAACTCAGATCGCAAAAATTTCGCAAAGTACGCTTCCACAATCCATACAACAGGATTCCATTAAAGCAGTACATCTTAAAATGAACGCAGATTTACAGGCCCATTCCTATCTCGGACAGGTAGGACGGTTTATTGAACCGGCACTCCGACCACTTGGATTCAACTGGAAGGTAGGCGTTAGTTTGTTATGTGGCATTCCGGCTAAGGAGATCATAGTCAGTACAATTTCCGTGCTTTATCAACAGGAAGATATTGAAACGGGAAAATTATCAGAAAAGCTGCGAAATCCTATAACAATTAACGGAGAAACATCACCCGGATTGAACAAAACAAGTGCCCTGGCGCTTGTAGTATTTGTACTGATCTATTTCCCCTGTCTGGCTACTTTATCATCAATTAAAGTTGAAACAGGAAGCTGGAAATGGGCTATGTTTACCCTGGGATACACATCAGTACTGGCTTATTTTCTGGCATTTGTTGTTAACAGTGCCGGAAATTTATTATTCTGAACATGCAGGAAGTAATAGTTTCAATAATAGGTTTAATTACCATAGTAATTATCGCGCGACGCCTGGTTAAAGTATTACAGAAACCGTCGTCCCCCTGCGATACCTGCCCTGGTTGTGATTTAAAGAAAAATTGGGAAGAATCGGGTAAACCAAAACATTGTTAAGCTGTTATAACAAGGTTTACAATTAAAAATGAATACAGGATACAGATTTACGATATACTTTGAGTTCTTTTTAAGTTGATATTTTGTTTAAAAAGACAGCCGGGAATAAATTCATATAAAAACCGGTAGACGTACTTTTGTTATCTGCGAAGCATAAAAATTAAAATAATATATCATGGCTATTGAAGTAACTGACAGTAATTTTGAAGAACTGATACTTAATTCAGACAAGCCAGCCCTGATCGATTTCTGGGCTGAATGGTGCGGACCTTGTAGAATGATTGGTCCAATCGTGGAAGATATGTCATCGGAATACGATGGAAAAGCAGTAATTGCAAAACTTAATGTGGATGAAAATCCTGAAGTCTGTTCAAAATACGGCATCAGGAATATTCCAACCGTTTTGTTTTTCAAAGGTGGTGAAGTTGCCGACAAACAGGTAGGCGCTGTGCCTAAAAATATTCTGGTACAAAAGATGGAAAATCTTTTATAATCAAACAGAAAGATTAAATACTACCCCGGTGCTTGCCGGGGTTTTTTGTTTTACTATCTTTATAATTGCTTTTAAATACCAACAACACGTTGAAAAACAACACACCCCGAATAACCATTGCCGTTATCTCTGATTTGAACACGGATCAGCGAATACAAAAGATTGCAACATCCCTTCATAATAATCTGGGGCAGGTAACTGTTATTTGCAGAAAGCTCAGACATGATAATCCAACATACGAATATAATGTCAGGAGAATAAGACTGCTGTTTAATAAGGGTTTTAAGTTTTATGCAGCCTTCAATATCCGTTTGTTTTTTAGGTTATTGATCCAACCATCAGACATCATAGTATCCAATGATGCTGACACACTTCTCCCCTGTTACTATGTCTCGAAACTTAAAAGATGCAAACTGGTGTTCGACAGCCATGAGATCATGTCAGAGGTTCCGGAAGTTATTCATCGACCTGCGGTTCAGAAATTCTGGAGATGGATAGAGCAAAAGTATATTCCAAAAATCCATTATAAATATACGGTATGCAAATCACTCCAAAACCATTACAAGTCAGGATTTGAAGTGATCCGCAATGTGCCGTACAGGTTTGAGATTTCTGAAAATAAACAAAAAAGGGAAGAAAAAATGATCCTTTACCAGGGATCAGTTAATATGGGCAGAGGCATAGAAGATATCATTGCAGCACTGCCGTTTATTAATAATGCTCTTTTTGTGATTGTTGGAGACGGTTACCTGATGAAGGAACTTCATTTAATGGTTCAGAACTCCAATGTGGCGGAAAAAGTTATTTTCAAAGGCAAAATGGATCCAAAAAAATTAAGCGTCTACACTCAGCTTGCAGATTTGGGAATCTCTATAGAAGAAAACCTCGGGCTGAATTATTACTATGCACTTCCCAATAAACTGATGGATTATATTCAGGCAGGAGTTCCTGTTCTTGTCAGTGATTTCCCTGAGATGAAAAATATTGTGAAAAAATATAAGGTTGGAGAAACACTTAAAAGCCGTGAACCGGAAGAACTGGCTCAACAAATAAACAGAATGCTTAACGACGAAGAACAGATACAAAAGTGGAAAGAAAACCTTAAAACTGCAGCCATTGAACTATGCTGGGAAAACGAAGAAAAAATATTGTTGAAACTGTACCGGGAAGTTCTGCACTAGCAAATCATACTTTATGAATCAGCTCAATAATAAACCTGGTAATGGTTCCGCCGAAGAAAATCAGTACCATTCCTTTTAAAAATAAAAACAGTAAACCCGCTGTTCCAAACCTTTTGATGATCCTCTTTGCCTTCTCGCCCATACCTTTCATAACCATCATATTTGAAATTAAACACACTGTTTTATCTTAAAGTTTATCCGGTTATGTTAAATGAAATGAAAAATATATACAGCAACTGAATTATAACATCTATTTTTGCAACACAAAGAAAAGTATATGATCCATATCGGTAAAATAAATAGTCTGACATGCGTTAAGAAAGTGGACTTCGGTGCCTATTTCGATGGAGAAAGTTTTGGTGAAATACTCCTGCCTAAACGGTATGAACCGGAAAATCTGCAACCGGGTGATTCCCTGGAACTATTCATTTACAGCGATTCAGAGGACAGGCTCATTGCCACAACCGAGAGGCCGCTGGCAATGGTTGGAGAAATTGCACGCATGAAAATAGCAGATGCGAATAATATCGGTGCCTTTGCAGACTGGGGACTAATGAAGGACCTGCTGATTCCTTTCAGAGAGCAGAGGTCAAAACTGAAGAAGGGACAGGAAGTTTTAATTGCCGTTGAATATGATTTTACGACACAACGTATTTTCGGATCAACAAAAATTGAAAAATACCTTGATAATATTCCGCCCGAATATGAAGAAGGACTGGAAGTAGATCTGGTTATATGGAATGAAACTGATTTTGGATACAAGGTTATAATCAATCAACAACATACAGGACTACTTTACAAAAACCAGGTATTTAAGCCTCTGAATCCCGGTGATGTCATGAAGGGTTATATTCAAAAAGTTCGCGAAGATGAAAAAATTGATTGCATTCTTACTAAGTCCGGTTTTGCCAAAACAGAAGGTTTAAGCGATCAGATTCTGGAAGCCCTGGAAGTAAATGGCGGAACACTGAATTTATCGGATAAAAGTTCACCTGAAGAAATCCAACAGCTTTTTCATTGCAGTAAAAAAGCGTTCAAAATGGCAATAGGAAGTTTATATAAAGACAAAAAAATTACAATTTCCCCAGAAAGCATTTCGCTAACACACTAATTATAAATTATTTTCAATACAGCGAACCATTTTTAATCGTTTAACTAATTGTTTATAAATACCTCTTTTAATCATTTTAAGTTTTAAACGGAATACCGAAATTTATATAATTTTAAAAACGCAATATCATGCAAAATATTCAAAACATTATTATTGGACAAGGACTTGGAGATTTACGGTTTGGTATGTCAATGGATGAAGTAAAAGGCATTCTGGGTGATCCGGACGAAATTGAAAAGTATACGGATGATGATGAAGATGATAACCTTACCGAGACATGGCATTATGATGAACAGGAACTTTCGCTTTCATTTGATGAAATGACCGGATGGATCCTGGTAACCATTGCTGTAAGTTCTGTAGATTATGCCTTTGAAGGCTTAAAACTGATAGGACTTTCATTCGATAGTGTTATGCAGAAAATCAAAAAACTGGAACTGGGTGACATGGAATCGGAAGACATTACCGATGATGACGGAATGAAACAAAAGCTGGTCAGTTTTGATGACGTCGCCGTCAGTTTCTGGTTCGAGGAAGACTTGTTATCTGAAATTATCTGGGCACCTGTCTGGGATGATGAAGCCTGAATACATTAAACCTTTTATTCCGGTTGCTGTTATACCCATTTGAAAATTAGCATAAAACAGACTGACCATTTTAATCGATAGTCTAAAAAACGGACTAAACGGATTGTGAAGGTTATAAATACTGATGGAATTAAAAAAGGTAAATATACTGGAGCATACACAGTTATCGCCTCAGGCTTTTCTTCTTAAAACAGAACGGATATTTGATTTTAAACCGGGACAGTCGGTTGCAATTTCTGTTGATGACTCTATCCCTCCCCGTTTGTATTCCATTTGTTCGGGTGTGAACCGGAATTATATTGCAATTTTATATAAAGTAATTGAAAACGGCACTCTTACACCGTTGCTTGCCAAACTAAAACCAGGCGATAAGATATGGATGTCAGAGCCACTAGGATCCTTTTTGCATGGCGTAGACAATGGTTTCTGGATCGCATCAGGAACAGGTGTCGCACCGTTTGTTTCCATGCTGGAATCGGGAGTTTCGCCTCCGGTTCAGCTTCTGTACGGATCACGGACATCCACCGAAACATATTTCGCTTCATTTCTGCGGGAAAAACTGGGGAACCGTTTTATACCATGTGTGACCCGTGAAAATATGGCTGATGCATATACCGGAAGGATAACAGAATGGCTCAAAGATGCTCATGATCTCCCTTTGGATTTAAAGTATTACCTTTGTGGCAGCCCCGAAATGGTAGTGGATGTGAGGGATATTCTGATTGAAAAAGGGGTGGAATTCAGGAACATCGCCTCCGAAATTTACTTTTAAGTGGATATGGATAAATTATTTGGGAAAACACTGGATGAACTGAAGGAAATTGTAGCAGAACTGGGACTTCCTGCATACACGGCTAAACAAATTTCAGACTGGCTGTACAAAAAAGATATTCATGATATTGATGCCATGTCTAACCTGGCAAAAAAAACACGCGATTTACTGAAAAAGCGGTTCGAATTTGGCCTTACTCCCAGTCATAATGTTCAGGAAAGTATTGACGGAACAAAAAAATACCTCTTCCCTACCCTAGACCGAAAGTTTATAGAGACAGCCATGATCCCTGAAGATGACCGGGTAACCGTTTGCGTTTCATCACAGGTTGGATGTAAAATGGGATGCCTGTTTTGTATGACAGGGAAACAGGGATTTCAGGGTAATCTGACTGCCGGTGATATCCTGAATCAGCTGAAAAGCATTGATGAATGGCAGAAGATTACCAACATTGTGTACATGGGAATGGGCGAACCGCTCGATAATCTGAACGAGGTATTAAAAAGCCTTGAAATCCTTACCTCGGAATGGGGTTTTGCCATGAGTCCCAGACGAATAACTGTTTCAACCATCGGTTTGGTTCCCGGGATGAAATCCTTTTTAGACAAAAGCGAATGCCACTTGGCTGTAAGCATGCACACACCGTTCGATGAAGAACGCCGGGAATTAATGCCCATTCAGAACGTATACCCACTGGAAGAAGTTTTAAAGGAAATCCGTTCATTTGATTTTGGTCGTCAACGCCGCGTTTCGTTTGAATATATCATGTTCAACGGGGTGAATGATACGCCAGCTCATGTTAAAGAACTCACCCGTTTGCTGAGCGGATTGCGCTGCAGAATCAACCTTATTCGTTTTCATCCTATTCCGGGCACACCGCTTACCGGTTCACCGGATCATAAAATTCAGGCATTTAAGGACGCATTGAATAAAAATGGAATTCTGACTACCATTCGTGCATCCCGTGGTCAGGATATATATGCCGCCTGTGGTCTGCTCTCTACCAAAGAGCTGATGAGAAAAGAATAATTCAATTACGAATTTATCCATTCCCTATAGCTACAAACCTGGTTACTGAGTGTGCCGATGCTAATCGGGATGTATCGAAGTAACCATATAATTCAATTACGAATTTGGAATTACGAATTTATCCATTCCCTATAGCTACAAACCTGGTTACTGAGTGTGCCGATGCTAATCGGGATGTATCGAAGTAACCATATAATTCAATTACGAATTTGGAATTACGAATTTATCCATTCCCTATAGCTACAAACCTGGTTACTGAGTGTGCCGATGCTAATCGGGATGTATCGAAGTAACCATATAATCAATTACAAATTACGATTCACAGTTCACGACTCACGATTCACGGCTTACGGGTGATGTTCTCAAAATATAAGCGTACCCTTATAACTTATTTCCCGCGGATTAACGCAGATTAAATCCACAGATGAACGCGGATTAATAACGAATTAAGATTCTTGACCTAACGCTCATGATGCCATTATAATCAAAAAAGCGCTGATCCTCCCCTTTGGGGGATTGAGGGGTAGCGAAGGAACATGTAGTAATTACAAATTACGAATTTGGAATTAAGTCCTAAGGTTTAAAGGTGAAGTTTTAAGGATATAGATGTAATCCTTTCATCTGTTTCTCGCAGATTAACGCAGATTAAAATCGCAGATGAACGCGGATTGTATAGGAATGGAGAATTACGATTCACGGCTCACGATTTACGGCTCACGAGAGATATTCTTTAAACATAGATGTACCCTTATAACTTATAACCCCCGGATTAACGCAGATGAAAAACGCAGATTTTCGCGGATTAATAACGAATTAAAGATGGCAAAACATGACTCGTGAATACGTCTTACAATTTATGTCTTATGTTTTATGTCTTGATTCCAGTATCTCGATACTTGATTCTAATTTGCCAAATGTTTTATAGCATCCGTAATAAAAGGGATTTATCTTTTTGTCTTCATAGGTTTTTAAAAAAGAACAACTATATTTGCACGTCAAAATTCAAAGTACTTAGAAATAGTAAAATTTAACCAAATGCAAAACAAAGGATTTGTAAGACTTTTCGCAATTCTTTTAGCTTTAGTGAGTATATATCAGTTATCATTCACATTTATAGCTGCCAACGTAGAGAAAAAAGCTAAAGAATATGCACAGGGCGATGCCCTTAAAGAGTTACATTACCTTGATTCTATGTCAAATGTAACTGTCTTTAATATCGGTATTGTTGACTATAATTACAAGGAATGTAAAGAATTAGAGATTAACCTTGGTCTTGACCTTAAAGGTGGTATGAACGTTATTTTGGAAGTATCAGTACCTGATATCGTAAGAGCGCTTTCAAATTACAGCCAGGATCCAACCTTTAATAAGGCAATTGAAATGGCCAAAGAGAAACTGACCAACAGTCAGAAGGATTTTATCACATTGTTTGGTGAGTCGTTTGAAGAGATTGATCCGGGAGCCCGTCTTGCGGCCATCTTCAATACCATGGAATTGAAAGATAAGATTTCCTATAATTCTACAAACCAACAGGTTATTGATGTTATCAGAGCCGAAGCCCGCGATGCCATCGATAATTCATTCAACGTGTTACGTACCCGTATCGATAAATTCGGTGTGGCTCAGCCAAACATTCAACGTCTGGGACTGGAGTCATCTGGCCGAATCCTCATTGAACTTCCGGGTGTAAAGGACCGTGAAAGAGTTCGTAAACTTTTACAGGGAACAGCCAACCTGGAATTCTGGGAAACTTTTGACAACTCCCAGGTCTATCAGTATTTGCTGGAAGCCAATAACATCATCAAAGAAATTAATGAGGATAAAGCTGCAAAACAGGAAAAAGAAACAGCTGCTAACACAGATTCAGAGGCTAATGCTGATACTACAGAAGCCAAAGATCAGACATCTGATGAATTCAGTGACCTTATACAGAATGAAAGTGCAACAAAAGACTCTACTGAAATTCAGACGGAAGAATCGATCCGGAAAAATTATCCGCTTTTCTCAGTATTACAGCCAAATACAAATCAGCAGGGTCAGTTAAGAAATGGTCCTGTAGTTGGTATAGCCCGTACGGCAGATACTGCCCAGGTTGACATATATCTTAACCTGCCCAGGGTGAAGGAGATCCTTCCACGTAACCTTAAGTTGTTATGGACCGCTAATCCAATGGATGAGGGCGGACAGTATTACCAGTTAATTGCGATAAAAGTTACCAACCGTGATGGTAGACCCGTTCTTGACGGTGACGCTATTTCTGATGCACGTGCAGACTTCGGTCAGAATAAAGCAAGTGCCGAGGTTGATCTTACCATGACTACTGATGGAGCAAAGGTATGGGCCCGTATTACAAAGGAGAATGTCGGTAAAAGCATTGCGATCGTACTGGATAATTATGTACGGTCATTCCCTAATGTAATTGAAGAGATCAAAGGTGGTCGTACGCAGATTACCGGTATGGAGTCGTTTGAAGAGGCGAAAGACCTTGCTAACGTACTTAAATCCGGTAGAATGCCGGCACCGGCACATATCATCAACGAAAACGTTGTTGGTCCGTCGTTGGGTCACGAAGCCATCACTGATGGTCTGATGTCATTTATAGTGGCATTCATCATTGTATTGCTTTACATGATCTTCTATTATGGTGTTAAAGCCGGTTTGATCGCTGACCTTGCCTTAATTGCCAACCTGTTCTTTATTATGGGTGTGCTTGCATCGTTCGGAGCCGTTCTTACCCTTCCGGGTATCGCGGGTATTGTACTTACCATTGGTACTTCGGTGGATGCAAACGTGCTGATCTATGAGCGTATCAGGGAAGAGATAAAGGCAGGTAAGGCTATCAAGAAAGCTGTTGCAGCAGGTTATAAAAATGCAATCTCTGCCATTATTGATGCCAACGTAACAACATTCCTTACCGGTGTTGTACTTTACACATTCGGTACCGGACCAATCAAAGGTTTTGCTACAACCCTGATGATTGGTATCGTAACATCGTTCTTTACAGCTGTATTTATGTCACGTTTAATTTTTGAACAACTGCTTAAGAAAGAAACACCGTTGAAATTCGATACAAAAATCACCAGAAACCTGTTTGCAAATGCACATATTCAGTTTATCAGTAAACGTAAAATTGCATATTTCATTTCAGGTGCTCTGATTCTGGTCAGCATAATTTCTCTTGCAACAAGAGGCCTTGATCAGGGGATTGACTTTACCGGTGGACGTACTTACGTAATTGAATTTGCAAAACCAGTTAATACAGTTGAAATACAGGATGCTATAAAAGGGCAGTTTGAGGGTGAGTTGATGGATGTAAAAACCTATGGTGAAGCAAACCAGGTTAAAATAGGTACAAACTATCAGATCTACAACGATGATCCGGAACTGGATAACATTATTGAAGACAAATTCTATAAAGCACTGAAACCATTCCTGGCTGAAGGAACAACCTTTGAGAAGTTCGTGGAAGATGACATCCGCTCATCCCAGAAAGTTGGACCAACCATTGCAGATGATATTAAAAAAGATGCCGTCTGGGCGATTCTTTTCTCGCTTGTAATTATCTTCCTGTACATTCTGATCCGGTTTAAAAACTGGCAGTTCTCGTTTGGTGCCGTTGCAGCACTGGCACATGACTCCATGATTACGCTCGGATTATTCTCACTCCTTTATGGCTATCTGCCATTCTCACTGTCGATAGATCAGGCATTTATTGCGGCTATCCTGACGGTGATTGGTTACTCCATTAACGATACGGTGGTTGTATTTGACCGTATCAGGGAACGTATCACAGAATTCCCGAAACGCAAACGTGAGGATGTAATTAACGAGGCTTTAAACTCTACTTTGAGCCGTACTTTGAGTACGTCATTGAGTACATTTGTGGTACTGTTGACCATCTTTATTTTCGGTGGCGAAGTGATCAGAGGTTTTGTGTTCGCGTTGATGGTTGGTGTTGTTGTGGGTACATACTCATCACTTTACGTGGCAACTCCGATTGCTTACGATACACAGAATGCAACAAAAAAGAAAAAGAAATAATTTATCTCTGGTAAATAATATGAAAGAGGCTTCTGTTGGGAGCCTCTTTTTTTTGCCCCCCTCCTCGTTTGCATCTACATTAACTGACTCACGCCAGTCCATAATTTCTGCTAGTCCGTATCAAGATTCCCCTCTCTCTCACTTCCATTGCATTTCGTGACAAAGAGGGGCATATTTAACATAGAAATCCTAAGGAAATTGCTTGTCCGAAGCACCCTCCATGTACGGACGTTACAGTCGGGATAGGGAGTGCAATACATACGAAACAATCAGGTTAACCAGATGCCAGAGTAGGTCATGTAATATCAAATTACTCCATTTCTTCGCAATCCTTAACATTTTTCCACTCAGAGCCAATGTTTGTTTGAACCAAAACTTTGTATATTTGAGCCTGAAAAAGAAATACCGCGATGTGTAGCGGTGGATTCGGATTATATGGGACCAAATTCATACATACTTCTCTCCTTCCCTTCCGGCGGTGAACTGATCATTGTGATCGTCGCCATCCTAATTCTGTTTGGTGCAGATAAGATCCCTGAATTTGCACGGATGTTTGGCAAGGGCATGCGCGAATTCAGAAAAGCTACCGAGGATATTAAACGCGAGTTCAACGATGAAACCAGGGAAATAAGGGAAGAAATAGAAACAGAAAAACAGAGTCTGACAGATAAGATTAAAGAATTCAGAGAAGAACTGAACTTTGAAAAGAAATCAACTGCAAAAAAGGATACACCTAAATCTGAAGAAACCAATACAAATGCTTAAAGCCATTGATATTCATAAAAGTTTCGGGAATGTAGATGTACTGAAAGGTATAAATCTGACCATTAATAAAAGTGAAGTTGTTTCAGTGGTTGGTGCCAGTGGTGCAGGAAAAACAACCTTGCTGCAGATTCTTGGATCATTGGACAAACCCACAAAGGGACAGGTAGTATTCGATAATATTGATATTCACAAACTGAAACCGGATCAGCTGGCAAGCTTCAGGAATACCAAAGTGGGATTTATTTTCCAGTTTCACCAGTTACTGCCTGAGTTTACTGCACTTGAAAATATTATTATTCCGGCATTGATAGCCAGAAAATCCAGGAAAGAGGCTGAAGAGCGTGCCAAAGAACTGATGGAATTTCTTAAACTATCACATCGTTCCACACACAAACCTGCGGAACTGAGTGGCGGCGAAAAACAACGTGTGGCTGTTGCCAGGGCACTGATCAATAATCCAGATATCATTTTCGGGGATGAACCAACGGGCAACCTGGACTCTAAAAACCGGGATGAACTGCATAAACTTATCTTTGAACTTCGTGAACATTTTCACCAGACCTTTGTCATTGTATCGCATGATCAGGCTATGGCCAAGATTTCGGACCGTGTACTGACCATAAAGGACGGGATTATTTTTAGTTGAGAGTTACGAGTGACTAAAGTTGGAAGTGACCAGAGTTACGAGTGACCAAAGTTGGGAGTGACTAGAGTTACAAGTGACGGGTGACAGGCATTGATAAAATGAAAATGAATAGTGAAAAATGACTCACCCCGGTTTTGACTAATAGCCCGTTTTCATCATTCTGACCCCTCTCTTTTTCTTCGCTGCTCTACGAAATAAAGAGGGGTAGTTCGTACAAGTTCATTGATTCATTTAAAAGATGAACACCAGCATATTTAAATTATCAAACCTGGGTTACTGACATATCTTATGTCTTAAGTCTTAAGTCTTATTTCTTAAATCTTACGTCCTGGTTCTAAACATGACTCACCCCAGCTCAGACTAATAGCCCGTTATCATTATTCTGACCCCTCTCTTTTTCTTCGCTGCTCTACGAAATAAAGAGGGGTAGTTCATACAAATTCATTGATTCATTTAAAAGATGGACACCAGCATATTTATAATTGTCAAACCTTGATTATGGACCTATCTTACGTCTTACGTCTTACATCTTAAATCTTACGTCTTATGTCTTGGCTCTAATACATACTATTTCATCAATTCGCCTGCAGTGCGGCCATGTAATGCCTATATTTCAGAAGACGATGCTTTCTCCGGCCTTAATTTACATAACTTCTAATTACCCATGGCGATGCCATGGGCTAAATTGCGTTTTGCCCTTCAGGCAAATTTGGAGTGCATTCATAAGGTATAATGAAAAACTTACTGCATGAGCATATCTATAATATGAAACTCTTAATAAATAATTTGAATTTACAACATTGAACTAAGGCATTAACACCCCGAAGGGGTGATATTACTATAGCCCAGGGTAAGTGAGCGAAGCGAGTGCCACCCTGGGTTATAGTAGAAATGTAAATGAAGGCCGGGGTTAAAATCTTTGGATGAAATGAAATCGTATCAAGGCCGCAAGTGAAGTTCTTCTATTGAAATGACTCACCCCGGTCTGGACGAATAGCCCGCTTACATCATTCTGACCCCTCTCTTTTTCTTCGCTGCTCTAGGAAATAAAGAGGGGTAGTTCGTACGAGTTGGTTGATACGTTTAAAAGAGGGTAACCAGCAAATTTAAATGAAACTTACTTTCAATTTCACAATTTCTTTTGTCTTATATCTTAAGTCTTGTGTCTTATGTCTTGGCTCTTGGTTCTAAATATGACTCACCCCAGCTCATAGCAGCAGCCCGTTCTCATCATTCTGACCCCTCTCTTTTTCTTCGTTGCTACCGACAGCAATCGGGACGAAATAAAGAGGGGTAGTTCATACAAATTCATTGATTCATTTAAAAGATGGACACCAGCATATTTATAATTGTCAAACCTCGGTTATGCACACTTATCTTACATCTTACGTCTTACGTCTTATGTCTTAAATCTTACGTCTAGGTTCTAAATATGACTCACCCCAGCTCATAGCAGTAGCCCGTTCTCATCATTCTGACCCCTCTCTTTTTCTTCGTTGCTACCGACAGCTATCGGGACGAAATAAAGAGGGGTAGTTCATACAAATTCATTGATTCATTTAAAAGATGGACACCAGCATATTTATAATTGTCAAACCTGGGTTACTGACATATCTTATGTCCTAAATCTTAAGTCTTATATCTTAAATCTTGTATCTTGTGTCTTGCTTCTTGGTTCTTTTTTCTACTTTTGTATTCATTATTACAACACGGGGCTGACTGGTTTTGACAGCAAGATGAGGTGTTGTGTAAGCATGCCGGGCTTTGTACGCTGGCCCGCAAATCTCAACGTTCAGACTTATAATTGGCGAAAACAATTACGCTCTTGCCGCGTAACCGAATCACAGTAGGTTAGCTTATCCGGTATAAGATACCGGAGCGAGACATCGTCGGAAAAGCCCCTGCCCTGAGGCGGTTCCATCAGACGGTGCAGTAAATTCAGGGATAGGTTAACGGAAGCTCCGGCCGTTAATTGAAATTCAGGAGATAAGGCAGTAGTCGGTGGTCCTGATCCAGCTGCTGCACGAAAACCAAGTCGGGACTAAGCATGTAGAAAGCACATGACTTCCTTGTTTGGACGAGGGTTCGAATCCCTCCAGCTCCACTTTTTGAAAAAGCAAGCCAAAGCAAAATCCTGTAAATCCCTCATTTACAGGATTTTTATTTTTTACCTTAAAGCAGGTTGATGCATAAAAATGCATTTTTTAAGGTGCAAATTCGGGAGTGATTTTTATCTCCCCAGAAACTACTCCCGAATCAGGACCTAATGCACTGTTTTGCAGTATTTTGCGTTTCATGTTTTTTTCACTTTGCTATACATTTGGGTATTAACATTTTAAACAAAAAGTGATGAAAATGAACACATTTAATTTGAGATTTGTAGCAAGAAGCGCAAGTAGTAAAGAGAAAAACATGCATAGAATTTATGCGAGAATTACGATCAACCACGAAAGAAAGGAGTTCAGTTTAGGTTACGACATTACAGCTAAACTATTCGACTCCAAAGCACAACGCTGTACCAGAACAACACGGGAAGCCAAACTTGCCAACGATTTTATTGACACTATGCGGTTTAGAATCAATAAGATTCGGAAGGATCTTATGTTTGAAGGATATGAAATCAATCTTGAAAACATCCAACGCCGTATTAATGGCATCATACTGGAAGGTGAAAATGAAGTACCTTTAATCATTGAATTTTACCTGAAGCACAACACAGACCTTAAACAGCTTATCGGCATTGATATTGCGTACGGCACATGGCAACGCCATGAAACCTCCGTGATGCATGTTCAAAAGTTTATTCAACATCACTATGGCGAAGACGATCTGCCCGTTGATCAGATTGATTTTAGCTTTCTGAATGAATATGCCATGTATCTTAAAACGGTTCGGAATTGCAACCACAACTCTGCCATGAAATACATTAAAAACATGGGGAAAGTGATTAGATTAGCCTTTGCAGAAGGACATATTTCAAAGAATCCATTTGACAAGTTTAAACTGACCTATAAACCTGTTCTTCGCGAAGCACTAAACCAGGATGAAATTAACAAGATAACCGTTGTGAAATTGACAGAGAAACGTCTGGACCAGGTACGGGACCTCTTTCTGTTTTGCATCTATACCGGTCTGGCCTTTGTTGACCTTAAGAAGCTCAGAATGGAACACATTGTAAAAGGGCAAGGTGACACCTTGTGGATAAAGAACTCCCGCCTTAAAACCCAAATTAGTTTTATGGTGCCACTGCTCCCACTTCCTTTAAAACTAATAGAAAAATACAGTGACCATCCATTAAGGAAAACAGAAGGTATTGTTATCCCCACCCCGAGTAACCAGAACTACAATTCCTATTTAAAGGAATTGGCAATCCGGGCAAAAATTAAAAAAAATCTGACTACTCATTTGGCACGGCATACATTTGCTACTACTATCACCCTTGAACAAGGCGTACCGCTGGAAGTCGTTTTAAAATGTTAGGTCATTCCAACATAAAAACAACTCAAATTTATGCCAAGGTGACTGAAAACCTGGTTTCTGAAAGCACAAAAGGGCTTCATGAAAAATTTAGTGACATAGAAAAAATAGAAGATCATAATTACAACTCCTCTGATAATAGCACAACTAGTTATTCCTACACATACCACATAAAAAAATGAATAACCTTATTTAATCCAATGCTAAATAAGGTTATAACGTATTGAGGCTATTGTTTTTATGAATTCAATTAACTAGTTTTAACACTTCAATATTTCGGAAACCTCTTTTCTAAGGATTTATTTTACTTGGATGCTTTATGAAATAAGCATACTGATATTAGTACATATAAAATTTATATATGACTGAAGTGGAGAAGTCTGCAGAAGACATAAATAAAACTTAATATCTTATTAATGCATTTAATAAGTCATAGGCATAATAACTGAAGATAATTTAAACTTTAATGAAAAATAGAGAAACATTGCCAAAAAAAGAATTTATTCATACAAAACTGAATGAACAACTAAACACCTTTGAAAAAAAAAGATTATGTAATAGAAATGCAGCTATCAGGTATAACATTTGTGTTGCAGTTCTTGGAGCTTTTATAACAGTCCTTGCTGGAATCAATATAACAGGTGGAGAAGAATATGCTCGTATTACTATTTTAATAATTTCCTCGATTATAGCTATTTTAGGTACTTATAATAGTTTTTTTAATTACAAAGAATTATGGATAAAATATACAATGGTAACTAATGAATTAAAGAAAATAAAAAGTGATTTTGAATTTTATTTAACAGGAAAAGAAGATGAAGATATAGAGTTATCAGAATTGGAAAATTTTAATAAAATGGTTGATGATATTCTTGATAGTGCTAATAAAAATTGGAAATTAATAAGATTAAAAAAATAGATACTTATGTCTGACAAATATTGGAGTACTTTTTCAAAACATATGAGGGACCAAGCTAAAGACCTTAAAAAATTACCAATTGCACATAATACAGATTATATAAATTTTCTATCCATTATGGAAGAAAGAGCCCTGTGCGGATTAAAAAAAGACATATTCTTTGGTGATAAAAGAATCTTCTTTTATTATGGTGTACCGGCTTATATTAATGAAGATGATATCTTCCCATCCATTTTTGTTTTTGATGTTAAAGATGACGATTTCTTAAATGAGTTTGACTGGGTCTTTATGGATAGCGGAACACTGAACTTATTGAGAACAAAATCTTTTTTGAATACTTTTCAGCATCTATCTTCAGACATTATTAAAGAGAATTATGTTTTAAAAAGAGAAAATGGAACTAATTCAATTGATTTTATTAAAGGTCATATAAAATATTTTTTTGGAAATAACTCAAATTACTATAATGGTAAAATTGTAATAAATACAAATGGAAAGATCAATAATACATACTTTCTGTTAGCACAAAAATATTACAATATTACAAAAGATTTAAATCCAGAAGATATAAAGAAAGTAATATATAGTGATTATAAAAAAATAGATAGACGAGATCGAATAATTGAAGGGAGTAGTAATATTCCGGTAAGACTTGTAAGTTTAAAATGTGTTGCATGTTTTATTCCAGAACATGCATTAAATGTAGTTCTGGATTTTTTTGACTTGGATGAAAAGGATATAAGATTTTATCCAGATTCGCCGAATGGACGAGCAAAAGAAGAGATAATAAAGGAAGGGATGGAATGGATAGAAAAAGTTCTAAAAAATCGTTTAATAGAATAAAAAAAATGGAAAAAGCTAATTTAGTTGGATATCTAAATACATATAGTCTAAAAAAGGATAAATTGATTTTTGAGAGGCCTATTTTTAAAATTAAAGATAAGCTATATTGGTTAGACTTTAGGAGAAGCAATGACAACTATGATAATGACTCATTATTAGTTGAGCTTGAGAACGAAATTACTCGAACAATAATCCGCGTTAATTTGGAAATTGAACTCGAATTTGACAACCTAAGAATATCTGGACGTTTTTATTTATTAAGAATAAATAAATTGATTTTATGTGGATTTAGAGATGAAATTGTTGAGCAATTGCTAAGTAAATTTGATTTAATGCAGGTAATAAAATATGATAAAGAATTATTATTCCTTCAGTTTATAATTTTCAACTATGATAATCAAATTCTTGAAAAATATCTTGATTTGATTGATAATGATAAACTACCACAGATAATAAATAAAGTTGTTGACGACGAATGGGTACCATTTTACTATAAGGTATTTTTTGAATGCCTTATTAACGAAAAATTTGAAGATGTAAAACTTAATCGTTCAAAAAACAAAGAATTATTGGTTGATGAGGTCATGGATTACTTAATTCCCTAAATAATATATAATGTTAAATAACTTAAATATTGCAAACTCATTATTAAATGATTTAGATGATGATGACATCAGAGAAATTCATAAAGATTATATATTAAGTAAAGAATATAATTTCAATTATGTTATTGATGCTGATGAAATTGTTGATTTTTGTTGGCCTTTACGAAATGATGTTGATAAAGACATTGGAGTAATTGCTGATGAACAATTTATATTAGAGTTTTTGTTTTTAGCAAAAAACATTAAAGTTTATTTTTTAAATGATTATTTCAATGAGCTAATAAATATCCGTGCATTTCTACTTAGTACACTTAATAATCAATATACTAAAGATAATATTGATAAATACATTGACGTGTTGCAATATTATATCGAAAACCTGGATAAAAATGTTGAAAATAATGATTTGTTTGTTAAACTTGTTATTCAATCATACTCATTTTTGTTATCAATATCAGAAGGAACTATAGGTAATGATATCAAAACCTTTAATGACCTTATGGCATCTCCCAATATCAATTTCGAGGGTAAAATTAAGGACTTAAAAATAAATAACTATTTAGAACAATATAAAAAAGATTTAAAGCTAATAAATAAATTATATGATTTTTTGCAATCAAAAAGAAAATCAAAATTCCATGATATTAATGCAGTCTTAAAAACTTACCATTTAACAAAAACATCTATTTCAAACAATGAAAAAGAGTTATTCTTTTTTCTTTCTTCATCAACTATGGAAGTAAAATCCCTTCGAAATACAATATTCGAGAACAGGTATGAAAATTCATTTAATATCAATAAATTACCTCATTCTTATTCTCTTATTAGAAGTAAAAAACAAATTTTTGCTTACTTAATTTATAATCTTTTTGGTAAGGATTCTTTTTCCAGTGAGAATAAACCTGATACTATTGAATCCTTTGATAGATTCTTTAAAACTTTCAAGGAAAGCATTCATGGATTTAATGAACACATTATCGACAAAAAGGAATCTGACAGAAACTTTATGTTAGTTAATATGTTGAAGGAAAGTAAATTCGCAAATAGAGAGATAATTGAAAATTTGACGATCCGTTATGCAGAAAGGAAATACCTCAACAAAATAGATGAAAAGAATAAAATAAAAGTTGAAGCAATACAGCGATTATTTCATTATAGACCTAACCAAAATGAAAAGAATAATTTAGTTTTAATTTTTAATAATTTACTGGATAAAGTAAATGATGTTATAAGTTCAAAATTCTCAACGATTTCTATATTTCAAGAATATAAAGACATAAAGAATTTCGTCACACATTCATTATTAGAAATGAATGTCTTTGATGAATTTCTTAATAAATTAGAAAGTTCTATTTCTGAAGTTGAACTGGACAGAGGAGCTGATCCAGTTGAAAGTACTTTTAGTGCTTTTCCAGCTCTATTTGAGTATAATTTTTATAAAAATATATTATTACCTCTTTTATTAAAAGTCAAAAATGAAACTTTTGGAAGCAGCAGTGAATTAACTAAATTTATTAATTTAAAAGGTAATATTGAAGACTTATCAAAGTCTAATCTTCTTCCCTATATTTTATATATTTTAACACTAGTGAAATATAAAAGTTCAGGCAGGGGATATTCAAACAATTTCTTAGCATATAAATACTCTCAAGATTTAATAAAAGAAAAAAGTCAAAGTATTCATGCAAAGAAATCAGAAATAACAGATGATAATAGTAGTGGAAATTTTAATTTATTCAAACTTGAACAAGAATTAGCTGATATTTATGCCATTGCATGTTGGGCAGCTCGAAGGAGTAGAAAATATGTATTCGCTTATGATTTATCGAAAGAAGCACAAAACATTTTTCCTAACGATCCTAGATTTGATTTTTCACTTGCTTTAATAGGTTATTGTTGGAAATATGAATATGAAAAGTTACTCAGGTATGAAATTTCATATAGTGAGTATTTTAGTGAAACGGGTAAAGGATCGATACTAGATTATGGCAATAATGCAATTGAAAAATTCAGAAAAATTAAAGGATATAACACCCTAGAACATTTAAAGTTTTCCTTTATTGCTGTTTTAAATTTTCAAGCGTTTTGTTATGTTGCAAAATATAAAGAAGTATTTGAAATTAGAAATTCTCAAAGTGGAAGGATTAGATTAAGAGGAAAAAAACAGCAAGAATTTCTTTTATATTCAAGGCAGTTTATGGAAGAACTAAAACAATTGTTTGATATAACTGATAATAGTGAAAAGAGAATTAAACTTCAGAATTTTCCTGAATACATACACACAGAGACTTTTTTAGATTATTATGAAATACAAAACGACTTATTTTTTAATAGAAATTTTAATCTTGAAAAAAAATTGAGTTGTGCAATAGAAGATATCAACTTAGCAATAAAAAACAGCACCAATAGAGTTGGATTAAGAAAAAGATGTATTCATCTTCTAAACAATTTAAAAAATGTTTAAATCATTTTGTAGAAAGAGAAAGCATCTCCGGTATTTTGATGTACCTTGTAAAGAATAACTAACACTTATATATTTGTAAGTATTCAATGGGGAAACGAAAAAGTTGTTTCTGACAATTTCGAGTTTATAAAAGAAATTAAATTTACCTCACCGCCCTCTCCACCACCGCATCAGCCAGTTTTACTTTTATTTCCTGCGAGGCCACAATGCGCTCTTTTAGCTGGTCACAAAGAGCCATTAATTCATCGACTTTGGTAACAATTCGATGCTGTTCTGAAAGTGGTGGCAACGGGAAATAATAATTTAAAACGCTATTAGCTGAAAGGTTGGGTTGAGCAGATCCATTATCAAATCTAAATAATTGTTGTTTTGCAAAAGGACTGGTCAGATATAGGAAGATAAAATGTTTCATTTCCTTAAACACTGGTCTGATAATCATCAATGAAGAGGCAATCGCACCTTCCTCATAGGGCTCCACAAAAGCAGTTTTACCAAATGTTGCACCTCTCAGACAATAAACTAAATCATCCCTCTCAATTTTACCACTGCGAAGCGAATCATATTTTTCACGTGTGATAAAGTTCATGTCTCTGGTTGTAAGTTTTCCAGTCGGCTCAATGTGTCCCGTATTTATCCACGCAACTCCTTCACTTACATATTCACTCTTGTTCGGATAATTTTTTCCCCTGTCACCGTTTATAAATTCACTAAATAATCCAAATTTAATCCATTCCCACCCCTCCGGCAATTCAAATGGTTTTTCGTCTTCTGTAATTTCAGGCAAGGGCTTTTGCTTTTTAAGTTTGCCTTCTTTAATCAGTTTAAGCTTTTCGGCTTCAATTTTCTTTAGCAATTTACTTGCCGGCTCATCGTTTTTATCCTGTGGCACCAGTTTTCCCATCACAGCCAGTTGCAGAATCGTTTGTTTAAGCAGGTCAATGCTTTCTTCGGTGGTGAACAGAATATCAAAGTGTGGTTCCAGGTGTTGCCAAGCGGCGTTTAATGCTTCGGCATCTTTGGCATCGGTTAAGGTTTTTAAAAGTGCTTTTACCAAAAGCAGGTGCGTTTCAATGTGGTTCATTTGCTGTTGTTCCAGCTTATCACAAAGTGCCATCAGTTCATCTACTTTGGCAACAATGCGGTGTTGCTCAGCAAGAGGTGGAATTGCTATGGGCATTAATCCAAGTTTGCCAAGATATATACCTTTTTGGGCAGTCCCTTTTCCATGAAAATCATAGTATCTTGTACAATTCGGGGCTATTAATTGCATTGAAAGAAAACGAGAATTTAACGGAGAACTAATTACAGCCACACTTCTTTGTAAAACAAATTTTGGTGCATTTTCAGGAACAACAGCTGATCTGCCTAACGAAGCAACAATTGTCAGTAGTATATCATTAGGTTCAATCAAGGTTCTCTGATTTTCAATTTCAAAATCTTTGGATGTAACAAATCGAGTTGGATTATAGAAGTCAATATATCCATTAGTTACATTTTGACTACTCAACATTGGGAATCCCTTTCCAGAGTTTTTTGGTGGATTATGTGAACCATCTGTCAATTTAGTGCATATATTTTGTAATCTTGACCATGTCCAATTTTTTGGTACATTATGTGGCTTCTCCGCACTTGTAATTTCAGCTATTTTTTTTTGCTTTTTGATTCTTCTTTCTACAATAAACTTTTCCTTATGTTTCTCAATTCTTTGTAGCAACTTAATCGCTGGTTCATCTTCTGCATCTTGCTCCACCAATTTTCCCCGAACTGCCAACTCCAAAATCAATTCCCTCAATCGATTAATTCCATGCAAACTTAAATTGTCAATACCGGCTTTTTTCCCTTTAGATTTTTGCGTTTGCGCGGTTCCCCAAATATTGAAGCTGTCAACCAAAGTTTCAATCATATCAGTTGTCTCCGTTTTTGGTTAAGGATTCCGTCAGTATTGCTTTCAACTGCTGGTGCAGGCCGGCAATTTTTTCCTGCTGATGGGTGTATTTCTGCAACAATTCGTCCGGGTCGTGGCTTTCCTGTTCAGCCTCATGCGGGTTTTTAATATCCAGGTTGTAGTTTCGGGCCACTATGTCTTCCCTGCGTACTTTCCATGCCTGTTCATTTTCAACCCGTGCAGCAAAGTTGTCGCTTTCATCGCCCCACCAGCTTATTTCCGGTTTAAACTCCTCAAAGCGCATGGGCTTGGTTTTGTTATAGCTTTTTACACCATCCGGATAAGGATGCTCATAATACCAAATTGTTTCGGTGGGTTTACCCTTGCTAAAAAACAAGAGGTTGGTTTTTATACCGGTGTATGGATTAAACACACCGTTTGGCAGACGTACGATGGTGTGCAGGTTGCATTCCTCAAACAGCTTTTCCTTAATACGGGTCTTAATGCCTTCACCAAACAGAAAGCCATCGGGCAACACCAGGGCTGCTCTGCCATCGGTTTTCAGCAGATGCATAATGAGCGTTAAAAACAGGTCAGCCGTTTCGCGTGTACGGTAAGCAGAAGGAAAGTTGTGCTCAATGCCGTCTTCTTCCATCCCTCCAAAAGGCGGATTGGTCACAATCACATGTACCCGGTCTTTAGGTTTATAATCGCGCAGTGGCCGGCTGAGCGTATTGTCGTGCTGAATATTAATAGGTGTATCAATGCCGTGCAAAATCATATTGGTGGTGCACAACATGTGCGGAAGCGTTTTCTTTTCTACCCCGAAAATGGTTTTCTGCAATTTCTTTTCATCGGCAGGTGACTTCACAAAATTGTTGCGCTTATAGTCAATCACATTCGTCAGGAATCCACCGGTTCCGCAGGCAGGATCCAACACCAGTTCATCCAGCTGTGGTTTTACCCTGTCCACCATAAACTGCGTCACGGCTCGTGGTGTATAAAATTCACCGGCATTTCCGGCACTTTGCAGGTCTTTAAGTATTTGTTCGTAAATATCGCCAAACAGATGACGGTCTTCAGATGCGTTAAAATCAACTTCACAGATTTTATTAATGACCTGTCGCATCAGGGTCCCCGACTTCATGTAGTTGTAGGCATCCTCAAACACATTTTTAATCACCAGGGCCCGTTTACCGTCTTCACCCTGTGTGTTGAGTTTGGTCTTTAAGGTTGGGAAAAGCTGAAGATTCACAAAATCCGACAGCTCCTCTCCTGTCATGCCTTCCGGATCAGCCGCCCAGTACCGCCAACGCAAATGTTTTGGCAAAGGAGAACTATAGGTATCGTCCAGTAACTCCAATTCTTCTTCGCGGTCGTCCACGATTTTTAAAAATAACATCCACACCAACTGGCTTATGCGTTGTGCATCGCCATCCACTCCTACATCCTTGCGCATAATATCCTGAATGGATTTTATGATGCCCGAAACATTACTCATGCTGTTCTATCCTGGTTAAATAATTCGTTTTCAATTTCCCTGACAGCCTGCTCGTACTGCTGTTTGCCTCCAAAAATATTTTTTATGATCTCCAATGGTGTACCAAAATTACTGAAAGGTTTTAACTGAAGAACCCTTGGATTTTCAATACTTTTTACACCCTTGTCGGCATAGTTGTCAAGCAATGCATTAATCACAGCCCTTGCCTGCTCGCCATACTTTGTAAAATAGTTGCGCTTTTTCACATTGTTAGCGCGTTCCTTTCGGGTAAGTGGCGGTTGGTCAAATGCCACATGGCAAATCAGATCAAAGTCGCCATAATCCTTTCCAACCAGTTCTGACAGGTTTTCAAGCACCACGCCATGTTCTTCCAGTTTTTCAACAATCTCCATTTTCTTCTCCGCTGAATTCCAGCTTTGCAGAAAATCATTCAATGACGCATACTCAGACTGCACACCCTTTCTTGAAAACTCTTCATACGATTCAGTAATTAAGTTTCCTTCGTTACTAATGTATTCCACACGCTCATTTAGGATCCATACCGGAACGCCATCCACTACGTATCTTCTGGCACCTGATTCATCATCATCTGAACCAATATCCTCATCGTCAACTGGTTCAGGATCCGGTGGCACGGGCGGATCGTCATCATCCGGTTCATAAATTACCACGGCTTCACCATCAAAGTCAGGATCATGAAACAGGTCGGTCGCCCGTTTAATATCCATGATGGTGAAAAAGTATTTATTAAAGTCCTCGTCAATGCGTGTTCCCCTGCCAATAATCTGCTTAAAGGTGGTCATTGAATTGATGGTTTTATCCAGCACAATGAGCTTACAGGTCTTGGCATCCACGCCCGTTGACATCAAATCGGATGTGGTGGCTATGACCGGGAATTTGCTTTCAGGGTCAATAAAATTGTCGAGTTCAGCTTTGCCTTCCTTGCTGTCGCCGGTAATGCGCATCACATACTTTGGATTATCCGTAGCCAACTTTCCGGCAGCGTTTACAATAGCTTTTCGCATGCGTTCAGCATGATCGATGTCCTCACAGAAAATAATCGTTTTATCAAAAGGATTGGTGGCATTCAGAAACTTCATCACACGTTTAGCCACAAGTTTGGTTCGCTGGTTCAGTACCAGAATCCGATCCATATCTGCCTGGTTATATAGCCGAGCTTCTATTTCATTTCCCAGATTATCGGTCATTCCGGCTGGTGGTGTCCATCCATCTATGTCTTTATCTATGTTTATTTTTACTACTTTATAAGGCGCCAGAAAACCATCCTCAATGCCCTGCTTTAAACTGTAGGTGTAAACCGGATCATTAAAATAGGTGATGTTAGACACGTATTTCGTTTCCTTGGGGGTGGCTGTTAAACCCAACTGAATGGCACTGTCAAAATATTCCAGAATTTCACGCCAGGCAGAATCATCGGCAGCACTTCCACGGTGACACTCATCGATAACGATCAAATCAAAGAAATCGCGCGACACGTTTTTAAATATCTTATCTGCTTCATCTGTTCCCGTAATAGCCTGGTACAATCCAAGGTGGATTTCGTATGATGGATCAATCTTCCGGTTCTTAATTTTAGTCATCACTGAACCAAAAGGTTTAAAGTCGTTCACCAGGGTTTGATCCGCCAGTATATTGCGATCCACCAGAAACAACACCCGCTTCACCTTTCTGGCCTTCCATAAACGCCAAATAATCTGAAAGGTGGTATAGGTTTTACCGGTACCGGTTGCCATGACCAACAGCAATCGTTTTTCACCACTGGCTGCTGCTTCCACTACCCTGTTTATGGCTTCTGTCTGGTAATACCTTGGTTCCTTTCCTGAACCATCAGAGTAATAAGGCTCTGTGGCTATTTTTTCATCTTCCTCTTCAATACCACGGAATTTTTTGTAGCGTTGCCACAACTGCTGTGGAGATGGGAATGCATCCAGAGGAAATTCCGTTTCGATGTCTTCACCATCCGCAGGCATTTTATTGTGCGATGCAAAAGCATCCCCGTTTGAACTAAACGCACTGGGGATTTTCATGATATCAGCATAACCCAATGCCTGCTGCATACCGTGACTGGCGGAATGATTATTATCCTTAGCTTCAATAACCGCGATGGGAATACCAGGTTCCCATGACAACACATAATCAGCAAATTTCTTTTTCTTCTTATTGCGGGCAGACATTTCGCCACGCACAATTACAGGTCCCGGAGTAAGCGTCACTTCACGACGAATTTGCAGCATCTGATCCCAACCGGCTTCTTTAATGGCCGGTGTGATGTACAGATCACAAATATCCGATTCGCTAAGTTCTTTTTTGTTTATCTCACTCACAGAAATTCAGGTTAAATGAAACCAAGTTGTGGTTTTAAAACTACTGATAATTCTTAAAAATCCACAGGACTTTCAAAGATAATAAAATTTAAACCTGATTGTCATTTACAGTGACTGTCAACAGTAAACATTTTGCTTTGGAGAATAAGAATTAGCTTTAAAGGTATACCGTTATACGAAGGTATCCATTTTCCGAATACCATATTATCAGTATTATACAGGCGAATACATTTAACGGAATAACATATTATCAATACATATACTAACCGTATATCGTATATTGGCGTAATACGAAACTGGAATACCGTATTATAAGCATATTATTTTGGCGCATACCGGAATACGTAAGTAATATGAGCGTATTATGTGCGAATACCCAAAAATGTGTTCCCAAAGGTAAACTACCAAAGTTTTTTAAATGTGTATATAGAATTTAACAAACTACAATAATCCGGTTGTATACGTTCTGAACTTAATTTTACGGTTATTGTTACTTCGTTAAGTGGCTCTATCCAGTTGCTGATGGATAGTTTAAATTTCGAAACTATGAAACAAAATTTAATGATTTACGGCGCTACAGGATTTGTTGGTCAGGAATTGGCGGCCATGGCTGTTAAACAAGGTCTGAAACCGATTCTTGCAGGACGAAATAAAGACAAGTTGAAACCGCTGGCTGAAAAGCTTGGTCTGGCATTCCGGGCATTTGATTTGAATGATGCTCAGTTCATTAAAGATAATTTGTCTGGTATTACGGTAGTGTTGAATTGTGCCGGTCCGTTTAAATACACCTGGAAACCACTTGTTGAAGCCTGTGTAGCTAATGGAGTTCATTACCTGGATATCACCGGAGAGATTCCGGTATTTGAGGGTATAGCTTCCTACCATCAGCAAGCAAAGGAAAAGAAGGTGATGCTGCTTCCCGGTGCCGGTTTTGATGTCACCCCAACGGATTGTCTGGCAATGTATTTAAAAGAGAAACTTCCTACAGGCACCAGATTGGATCTTGGCTTTTTCAGCGATGGCCCTGCAGGTCTTCCACCAGGCACGAATAATACCATGATAGAACAGATACCATATGGCAACCGGATTCGTCAAAACGGCGAACTCATTAAACCTCCAAAGGGCATTAAAACCAGGTTAATCGATTTTGGCAAGGGCATACAAAAGTCCGTCCGGCTCACCTGGGGTGATGTATTTACTGCTTACCAAAGCACAGGCATTCCCAATATTGAAGTGTATGCTTCTTTTCCTGAAACGGTTATAAAACAACTTAAAATGATTGAAGCCATCAGGCCCTTATTAAGTCTGCCCTTTGTGCTGAATCTGCTCAGAAAGAGAAAAACCCAAGGCTCAACCGAAGCAGAACGTCAGCAGACAGTTATGCATGTTTGGGGTGAACTAAGCGATGAAAAAGGAAATAAAGTAAGTGCCCATCTGCATGGTCCTGAAGGAGGTGTGGTTTGGACATCTGAATGTGCCCTGGCTATTGTCAATAAAATATTATCCGGGAAGATTGTCCCCGGTTATCAAACACCGGCTAAAGCTTACGGTGCGGATCTTGTTATGGAATGTGATGGGATAAGCAGGGAAGATTTGTAAGCCTAACGGATATTTACCTATTTAGTGGTAATCTTTTCAGTCCGTTTTGACTTGCGGCCTTGATTTGCTTCCATTTCATCAAAAGAATTCATCTCCGGCCTTGATTTACATGACGTAATTAACCCAGGGTTTCATTCACTTCGTTCATTTACCCTGGGCTACAATAATAATACCCTTTCAGGGTATTCTGGCGCGCCTTTAAAAGAATCTTCCTGTTTTTGTACGAACTACCCCTCTTTATTTCGAAGAGAAGCGGAGAAAAAGAGAGGGGTCGGTTTGAAAGATTCGAACTGTTTATACAGAGCGGGGTGAGTCATCTTCTCAGGCCCTTCATACCTACGGCCTTAAATTCAAAAATAATTTTTAAAAATTTAATTTCTCTGTCTTTATTTAAAACAAGATATCAAATACCGGGGCAACCCTCGTAACAACAAGTGCTGGTGTAACCAGAGAAGATTTATAATCACCCAGAACGCCCTCTGTTCGTATAATTTTCAGATAATAACCGCTCTACGTCGGTACTTTTGTAATAGACCTTCCCTCCCACCTTTGAATACGGAAGCATTTTAGTATGCCGCATATTCTGCAAGGTCCGCTGACTGATTTTCAGTTCAAGCATAACATCCTGGTTATCCAGCCACTTCTCAGATAAACCACCTACTTTTGTTTTCAATTCTGAATCAATTTTCTGATTCAGGTTTTTAATTTCATTAAACAGTTCATTCACTGTTTTTTCTTCTATTAATACAAAACTGTTGCTCATAAGAATGAAATTTTTATGGTTAAAACTTGTCATCCTGAGCATGGCGCCTTCTCGTAATGACCCTACAAAGGTTGCTCAACTAAAAAACGGAAGTTTGGTTTGCGTTGCTTTTCGTTGCTTTTCCTGACAATAAAGTGCTATAAAGTGGTTTGCGGTGAAGACATAAGAAATGCAAGCCTGATTCGAAACCATTCACATAACAGAAGATCATTTTGCTGGATTTTAAAGAGTTACGAATGCGGTGGTAATTGGGGAGTTTAAATTTTAGGAAATAGATAACTCACTTTTAACCAGAGGAATAAAAACCGGTTTAGGTTCTCTTAAGAAATGTATAAAAGAAACCTCCTGCAAATGCCGGAGGTTTCTTTTATTTTAAATTGATTATTTATTTTCAATTAAAAGTACCTTTTTCGTGCTGACTTTTTTATCAGTCCTTAGTTTGAAGTAATATATTCCGGGAGGAAGATTCCCTGCATCAAACGAGTAGTCATAAGTTCCATTTGTCATTTTAAAATCGACCAACCTGGCCACTTCAGTACCTAATGCATTAGAAATTATCAAGCTGACGTGAGATGGTTCTTCAATTGAAAACCAAATGTATGTTTGATTTGAGAACGGATTAGGATAGATTGTAAACCACTCCGCATCATCCATTTCAGGTATATCAATATCTTTCAACCTAAACAAAACCGGATTTTTAATCGTCCCATTAATCTTATCAATACTGAAGTAGATCTCTTCACCAATGAGCGGCATGCTTATTTGATGCATTTTATCCCATAAAACAACATCAACTGGCTTTCCTGCATCGGCCAGATCGCCATGAATCATAGCAAAAGCCATATTGTTTTGCATCGCTTCGATATACAGTACAGGAGCGCTTCCTCTCAATTCACCATCAATGAAGATCTGCAGACTCAGTCCTTCTGTTGAATTCAGACCATCCGGAATTAATACAGCCGTCAGTGTCATATTGTATTCATGTTCCCTTGACAGTTCTCCAGGAGAAACCGATTTAAGCATATCAACGGATCCTTCTTTTTCTACAAACAATTTATATCCCCATCCAGGACGGAAGTACTTAAGATCTCCAATCCAGGTCTCCGTACTTTCATTGTAGCTGGCAAAGGTATACTGACTTTTCAGAATATCGCCTTCAGAAACTGCCATTCCATCCAAGACATCATCAACACTCATAACACCGGGTTTCGGATATCCTATCCAGTTCCAACTTGGATTAAGAGATATGGATGAAACTGCCGGATCAGATCCTACCATACTTAAGGTATCTGCGTGACTGCTCAGATAAATCATATATCCTAAGCGCGGATCAACAGACGATAAACCACCCAGCCATCCTGACGAAATATTATACTGAGAATAAGCCGTTTGTGATTTGAGAGTGATGTCGTTTGACGATGTAGGAGGCGTGATACTTTCAAAGACTCTCGCCAGACTCATATCCGGACTTTCCTTATTGACAGATATCCAGGTCCAACCTTTTGAAAGTTCAACATCCTGAATGCCACCTTCCTTATGCAGTATGAACGGATATTCAGCATTACCCACAAACCCGTTGTTAAAGAAAGTCAGTTCTTCAACCGCACCGTACTCAATTCCGTTAAGTCCGTCCCACATTCTGAATTTAACGACCTCGCCGCAATGCTGATTTCTGACATTATATTCCGGGAAGTTTATCCAGTTCAGGTCAAATTCTCCTGTTGTCGATTGGATTCTGAACTTATGTGTTCCTTTTTCGATGGCAAGCGAAGAACTGATAGTGTTATATACAGCCAAACTTCCTGTATTCGGAACAACGATATTTTGAAGTAATATCCCGTCAATATATAGTTCAACATTACTTGGATTTATACTTGCTACCCTGAATTCAATCAAATGATCGGCATCTTTTGTTGCATAGATATCAAAATCCATCCAGTTGGTTTTCTTAAAGCGCTCCGCAACAGAGCTTACACCATTATCAACAATTTCAATATCCTGAACACTGTTATCTTCCACATTTTCTTCTGCTTCGAGAAGACTGCTGTTCTTACCGGCTATATTGCTGTACACATTAATAAACGCGGCAAATTTATCCAGTTCAGGTATGTAGCTGATATTTCCTACTCCTCTCAAATCGCCATCTATGTATGCAGCAATTTTATCGCGAAGTCCGGTGGACAGGTTGATATCTCCTTCATCAGAACTAAACTGGGCCGTGATGTTCATATTATATTCATAGTTGGATTGATTCACTTTCCAGTTTTTATCTTCTGCATATAATTCAAGCACCACAGAAAGAATTTCAGGTACATCATCGACCATTGCGACAACCTGTCCGTTATATAATCCCGGGCTAAGGTCCGGTACAGCATGTAACTGAATGGTATAACTATTACCAGGCAGTATTGAGGCAGATTTAACCGACGGCGTCAGCCAATCCGGCCATTCGGTAATGGTAAATGCTTTGCTGACTACGGCACTGTTATCAAGGTTAGCACTAATAATAACATCGTCGGTTTCCACTGCGGACAGAAAGACACTTTCAGGATTCCAGGACACAGGACTTACATTTACAAGGAACGACCACTTAGTAGTATATTTCTGCACATTAGCATTATTATCCTGAATGCCACTTACAACAGCAAAAAGTTCAACTCCTTCTAGATCCTGTTGGACAAAAAGATCAGTATCAGGAACCAGAACCAACTTATTACCGTAGCATCCAACGCTAATTGGGATTTCTGTTGAATCATCCCGCATAAGCTTAATATTATCAGTTTCATAGCTTCCCAGATCGCAATTAATATCTTTGTCAAATGTTACGCTGATTTCCTGTCCAAGTCGCAGATAACCATCTGAAGGCGTCGGCATACCAAATGGAGCAAGTGATGTCCTGTCAATAATTCCCCGTTGTTCAGATGAGTAAGAGAATCCACCTTCCGGTCCACAGTATGATTTGGCCCTGAGACGATAATTCCCATCGTTAAGATTGGATACATCGAATGCATAATCATAAAAATTCTGCGTTAGTTGATTCTTTAAAATGGTAAGATCGTCAACCCAGCCCTGGCCTTCTTTTTTATACTGAAGCGTAATACTTTGCAGCAAATCGTTGTTCGCATCATACCCGGTGAAAGCCACATCCAGGATATCGTTGTTGTTTTGATTAACCATCCATCCGTCCCCTGGCAAGTGAAGGGCAACATTGGAACATTCACTCTGGAAATTAACAAAAATCCATGCCGTATCGCCACTGGTTATATCGCCTCCTTCATCCCAGAGGTCCATTTCGCATGATGGAAACATCATAATTCCAATAGAATCATAGTTTGATGCCAGAGGGCCCTTTCCCACTGTAAGCGCCACATTGGTTTCCTGGTTATAATCCATCCAGAAGGATGCCGCGCCAAAATTAATTATCTGACCGGCAAGTTTTACCAAAGCACCGTCCGGGTTGGACGTTGAAATTACCTGAACACTGTATTCCCTGGTTTCCCGGCTCTCACTTTGGTTAAGCAGTTTGGCTGTAAATACAGCCTCTCCACCGATGGGAACATTGTTAATTTGTGGCGGATCGATTATGATTCTGGCCTTATCCCTCGCCTGGGTTCCGGGTTCATGAGGACAACTCGATGTGCCTGTCACCACGCAGAAAGCTGGAACTCCGTAGGCAGTATCTTCTTTTATGTCAACGCTGAAGAAGTCACCCATGTCTCCGTCATCTAAGGTATAGCCAACCGTTCTTTTGGAGGTTGCATCTTCCCCGGATTCTCCTTTGGTGGACCATCTGAATTTTCCCGTAACTCCTGTTTCAATGTCAATCCAGGCGCCTCCTCCCTCAAAGTTGATTTTGGCTCCTATTGCGAATTCGAGATTTACAAAGGCGTTATACTCAAATGATTCAGAGGACTTTTCTGAAGACGTGTATGTATTTTCAAATGGCGCCCCCGCACTAAATGAGACATTCTCTTTAAATACAGCTCCTGTGTCCCTGTTATAAGCATTCCTGGCTAAAATATACTCCCAGTGCAGACTATCAAATAAAAGCTGGTTGGCCTGTATTTTTTCTTCTTCTGATAAATCGCTGGTATCTCTGCCGGCAAGAATAAGAGATCGCAATTCACCCAGTTTTGGCAGAAGGGTATATCTTAAATGCTTTTCAGTATATATAAAAGTGGTGGCGAATCCTGTAACATCCATAGTCGGAATAGTTCTGATTACAGGTTTGCATTCATCAAAATCAAAGGTAAGTTCATCACCTATTGCAAATTCCTGATTCAGAGAAGCACCAATATATACATCTCCATCATTCCCTGCTAAATTTCCCATATCAGAGGTGGAATATTTTTTATTAAACGTTACAGTAGTTTCGTATCCCTCTCTGTTATATTCATCGGTTCCGGCAGCAAGGCTGAATTTAAGGTCTGCAGCCGTACCACCTTCTAAAAACAGGGCCTTAACCTTTGAACCGAGAACAGTATTTAAATATACGCCAGCCTCTCCTCCATATTGAACCTGGGTAGTTTGGAAACTTCTGAATTCAGTTCCTTCTTCCACGGTTGCCACACTTTTGTCTCCCGGAGGATCGTGCAGAACCAGGAAGGGCAGTTCAGGCGAACGTGTAAAAAAGGAGGGAGCCTGAATTTGTACCCCGGTAACCATTACCCAGAATTGCTCAGGATCAGCATCGAGGAATCCAACTTCGGGAAGAACATAGATAAATTTTTGGTGATTATGAGTTCCTTCGCTTGTGGCAATTTCAGGTAATCCAGCTTCGACCGTATAAAAAGCAAAACCATTAACAATAGGTACTTCCACCGGTTTGTCGCTTTGATCGCTCACTGCATCGAAAATGCGTAATACTCCTTCTTTAACAGGACAATTCCCCAGCTCTTCCACCACTTCAAAAACCAAAGGATAGGAAACATTTTGCTCCATCAGAACAATTGTATCATTTCCACAATCAACAACCCTTGCACCGGCATCTTCAAAATTGACTGTTATTTTCAATGGTGAATGGTATATAAAGTCTGCAGCCGGAATAACTTCACTTCGGACAGTATCAATGATTGTGTTATAGGTTGTGTCCGGAAGGGTGACTACCGTTGAACTATCAGGCAAAACAGTTATTTTACCCGGAGTAATGATCATGGTATCCCGCGTTGTTATTACCTCTGCCGTATCCCTGACTGTCAAATCAACACTAACAGGATTGTTCCCGATCTGATCCATAACATTAGTATTTACCGAGTCAATATCGATGATCTGTATATTATATTTACGGGCAGGTAAATTACTGATGGTTAACAATCCGTTCGCATCTGTGTATAAAATATCTTCGTAACAATTACCTGGAGAAGTAATCCTGATTGTAGCATATTCGAAATTTTTTGAAACCGGATTTCCACACCCTCCCTGTACCTTCACCTTTATGCTATCAACCTGCATATCCGTAAAGTTTATGTTGCTGATGTCTCTGTTAACATTATATGTCACTGATGCAGCACCAGCACCGTTTTCAAAACGGTGATGAAGAAATACCGGTGTGAAAGTATATGTTCCTTCTTCCTGTATTGAATGTTCCCACTCTCCATTCGCATGTGTGTAAATACCTCTGCTCTGATTATTTATTTTTATTTCCACATCTGGCACACCACATACAACTTTATTCGGCGAAGGGGGAAATGTAATCCGACCGGTAACGGTAAAAGAACTTTCGTCTGTAAAATCAGCTCCGGTGCTTGTTTTCGCACTGACATCGAGAGACCTTATTATTGTATCGGGGGAAAATATATGCGTAAATCCTCCAGCTGATTTAGTAGGGACAATTGCAAATTCAGCTTTGTCATAATAATAAATATTACGAATTTCATAGTGCCCGTCAGCGCCAGTTGTGGCGCAATAGCCATTTTCAGGCATTGCAATTGCTCCATCCGGTATATCTGTAAGTAGTGTCGCGCAAACAGTAACGTTACTTACACCGGCATTCTGCAGAGATTTCACATATCCTGAAATAACACCATTTGGCAATATGTATCCTGTATCAGAAACTGCAGAGAAAATCCGTTCTGATTTGATAGGTGTAACGTAATAAACATAATTATAGCCGGGAATGATATCCAAGTCGTAGTAAGAAGTTGAATTTTTACTTAATATTTCTATTTCTTCTTTATCTGAGCTCTTGGGGATGCTCCTTTCGATACGTATATTTTCAGAAAATGATGACAGGTCGTCCCAATTGATCTTCACCTTTCCGGTATATGTTCCTTCAGATGCAGTTACTGAAAAATTTTTAGATTTCCCTGAAACATAGTTGTCCATTGTTCTTGCCGATTCATGTCCATTCCAACCATCAGTATTAGTTGTTACCCAATAAAAATATTCTTGTCCATTTCCCACGTTGTTATCAGTCCATGAACGGGAGTCTGCAGGAAGTGTAGCTACAAGGGATGCTAAATATGGATTAATGGAGCTGCCACGGTATACACGATAATACAGAATATACTGTGTTGTATCAATCATTACGGTGTCAGGTATTTCTGATCCTTTCTCCCAGGTCAGATTAATTTTATCATAAAAGTTTTCTGTAGAAGCTTCAATATTTGCAGGCGATTTGATTGGTTCTGTTGATGCATAGATTGCCACAGAATAGATATGTAAGTTGAAACATGTATCTTTGTCAGTCTCACTTAAAGCCGGATTTGGTTCCCATTCACCTGTCTCCTGATTTTCTTTAAAACCACTCCAGACCCAGAATATATCGTTACTTGCGCAAGCGTCACAATTCGACTCGTAGCGCAAGGCCCATCTTCCCCAAACCTGAGGACCAGTAACGTACTCAACGGTATCAGCAGTAAGGTGCCCATTACCACTTTCAATGCGTTTCTCAAGGTATTCAGGAGTATCACCATTTTTATATATATCCAGGTAATATTTTTCCTTTTTCTCCATTACACAATCGCATATAGCCGAGTTCGCGCCAGAATAAATAAAGGTTAGTTTGTAATCCGATCCGCCGGAAGAAATATCTACCGTCATATCAGGATACTTTCTCTTACTAACTCCAGATACGTCAATGTTTATTCCTGTTAATACAACAAGAATAATTCCGAAATGTAAAAGTTGTTTTCTCATTGGGATAAATTTCAAAGTTTTTTAATTGGTTAATATGCAGTAGCAAAAGCCATTAATTAGAGAATTATCGGAATACTTTCGATATGGATAAAATTTTTAGATTAATACATTTAGTTTGTAAAATAATATGTCCAAGTTCTGAATTTTAAACAGTGAGAGTTCACAAAAAAAAATAATTCTTGCATCAACTTTATAAAAAAGATGCAAGAAAAAATTTCATATTGCGTAAACTATTCTTTTATCTGAGAAGCAAAAGTACTTGGTGAAATTCCTTCAATTTTTTGAAAAGTGATGCGAAAAGAATTGCGATTAGAAAAGCCGGAAAGTGATGCAATGGCTTCGAGAGTGTAATCATTTACTTTACCATCATTTATCAGCTTCTTTGCATGTTCAATACGCCATTCGTTTCTGTAATCTGTGAAATGTTGTTTTTTTACTTCCCTGAAAAAGTAACCTAAATGATGTTCAGGAATTTGAATTTGAACTGATAACTGTGCCAGGTTAAAGTCAGGTTGTAAATACGGTTTAGATTCTTTCATGAAAGAATCTGCTCTTTCACTGATAGTAGTGAAATATTTCGAATTAAAATGATTTATTTTCTTCAGTTCATTAGATTCAAAAGACGGGCCTTGATTTTCTTCCTGAACATTTGATAATTCGGATTCGGGTATACGTGGTAATCCATATAAAATAGCCGGGAATAAGAGAGGTGTTACAAATAATCCAATAAGTCCTGCCCCGGACAACATTCTTAAAATATTCAAGGTAAAAAACAACTCCGGCATTTTCATTGAAAAAAATCTGATTATTAGCAATGTATGTGTTAAAACCACAATGAAAAAAAATCCCAGAAGAAGAATCAACCAGTGCGCCACAAAATTTTGATTGGGAAAAATAGCAGTAACTTTCTTTTTTGTATAAAAACGGATTATAAGTCCTGTTGACCACAGTGTATATAAAAGCATTGATAGTGGCCGACTTAGATAAATAACAGATAAGGGAAACAACTCAGATAATAAGGTAGCTTTATACGTCTGTATATAACCAACATCCTTCACCACAATTTTAGCTGCTTCAACTTTTTCATTAAAAGGCACTAATGTATAAGGCAAAGAGGCAACAAAAAAGATCGCCATGGGTAGTAAATGCAAAAGGTCTGATTTTTTTAAGTGTGAATCATCATTTAAAATACTTCGCACATAGAGGTATAAAGCAGGACCAATCAGGTAAAGAGGAGGAAATACAATAACATAAACCTCGAGGAAGAAACTAATAAGGAATACCGACTTTGAATAGAGTAAAACATATTGACTTAAAATGTAAAGACTTACAAAGAAAAAAAAGGCGCAAAGATAAATAGTTGAGGAATTCTTTCTTGCATTAAACGAAAAAAGGATTAGTGAGAAGAGCACCCCAAGTATAAAAAAAAATAAAAGCATGCCAGCTTAATTTTTTGCAACAACTAATTTACAAAGTTTTATGCGTAAAACAATATATTTATCAAGCTAAATTGGAAAGGTTGGTTAAAAAATAAGCGACTCTTATTGGTCATATTTCCCCCAGTCGCACAGTATTGTTTCAAATTTGAATTTTTAGACATAACATTGATAATTATATAAAATAATAAGGCAAAGGTTCAAGTTGTATTAGGAAAATCAGACGACATAAAAAACCGGAGTGGTAAGCTCCGGTTTAAATTCATTCATTCGTAATATTACCATGGCCAGGAACTCCATATGCTGCAATGTCCGGCCAGATCTGTCCCTGTTATTTCCCTGTTAGCAATAGAGTAACCACTGTTCATTAAGGCATACGGTGCAAAATGAATTGTCCCGTCAGCTGCTGCAAAAGCCTTTCCGAAATGTGCCTGGCACAGTGCATGACCTGTTTCATGAAGAACAACTGTTTCAAAGTCATAAATATCGTTTCCAATAACATCATCCGGGGCATCCATCCAGTTAAATTCATCATTAATGTAGATTTCTTTGAAAGCCACGTCATTTTTTCCATTATTATCAATATCTGTAGGTTCCCCTCCGTCATCAGTCCAGATAAATGTAAATGTAACTCCAAGTATAAAATCTCCACCATTGGTTTGTATGGCATCAAATAAATCACGTGGCAAAATACCTCCATGAACAACTCCGCCAGTCAAATAGCCTGGGAATCCTCCTAACCCTAAAATAAACTGCACATAACCCAGGTCAAAATCAGTCGTTCCCAAAAATGGAATTTGAAGTCCGTAAGAACAGGTATTATTATCCCAGGTATTCATGGCACTTATTATAGCGTTTATTGTTTCCGTCTCTGACATACCTGACGATGTTCCCATTTCTGTACCATCAATTACATAAGGAACCTCAGAGCCAGTGCCATTCCTTAGATCGTTGGGAACAAAGCATGATTGTAGTTGTTTATTACCTACGTCCTTGAAGAAAAGGGTCATTCCCTCCTGCTCAGCAGCATAAGTCTCTATCTTTTCAACCATTATACCATGCTCTGATATAGCTTCGTTTATAGAGGTAATAATGCTATTAAGCTTTACGGACTTAAGATGATTGAGATTCAAAGTATTAGGCTCAGCTTTAACAAATAACTGTGTGAGATCCTTACTGGAAGATTGATCCATTTCATGCTTTTGGCAACCAGAAACACCCAGAATAATGAGTGCAACAAGAATAATAGAACTTGTTTTCATAATGCTATGTTTTAAGTGAAGTGAAAAAAATAAGTGATTATAATTCTCAGGATTATCATAATTCAATGATTATAATTAGCTTAATAAGTTTCATGAAAGGCAATCCTTAGAAAATTGCCCTTTAATCTACAATAGGCTAATTCTAACTTAATTAGGGTAAGTTAAATGGATGATTCTATTCCAAATTTACGACAATAATTTTCTTATTATCGAACGGTATCGTCTCAAATTTGAACGGTATCGTCTCAAAAAAACGAAATTATTCCAAAATGATAAAAGTTGTTCACAATAACCATTACTATAAGAACTTCCAACAAATACCTTTATTAATATCCTAATATGACTATTTCCTACTATCTGTTCATAAAATAAACAATACAGTAAAGTCAATGATTTATAAATCATTGACTATGGGCAAAGGGACAAAGATATATTACGAGAATTGGAATGATCAGAAGGGGAAAATCAAATCTTCATTTTAAAGAAAACTTTCAGAATTTAGTATAAAAAAATAAAATCAATTATTTTTATATGTTCCTTTAAATGGGAAACTTACAAACCACAACAATATCACAATTAAAAAAGGTACCATGAAAAACAAAAATCGACTTTTACTCATTCTTTCTTTGACGCTTGTTTTACCGGCTACTTTAATGATGATTCTGGCTATGTCCGGAGTCGGAAGTAGTGCGGTTCCCCAAAGACCGGAAGGTCCGTGCGATGTATATGCCGCCGGAGACTGTCCGTGTGTGGCAGCACACAGTACTACCCGTGCCTTGTATGCATCGTATAATGGCCCGTTATATCAGGTCATGCGTATGTCCGATGGGAAAACACTGGACATTGGCGTTGTACAACCCAGCGAAGGGGATCCGGGCGGTTATGCTGATGCAGCTGCACAGGATAAATTCTGTGCAGATACCTATTGCTGGATTACAATTCTGTATGACCAGTCAGGCAAGGAGAATCATCTGATACAGGCTCCACGTGGCGGAACCGGTGCCCCGACAATGATGGGCGGTTTTAACAGCCTTCCCATTGCAGATATGGCACCTGTTACACTTATGGGACATAAAGTTTATGGTATTTTCATTGAGCCGGGAATGGGCCTTCGTTTAAATGATACCAAAGGAACGGCAGTGGATGATCAGGCCGAAGGTCAGTATTGGGTGATTAATGGTCTTCATTATAACGATGGCTGTTGTTTCGATTATGGTAATGCCGAAACTGACAGCCGGGATGACGGTGACGGAACCATGGAAACCACATACTACGGTAATGCTCCCTACTGGTATCACGGACAGGATCAGGGACCATGGATCATGACAGATCAGGAAAATAACCTGGTGGGCTGTGTTAATCCCGATCCAAGGGATAAATACTGTGCAGACTTACCCAGTATCAGCTGGCGTTTTGTGACGGCCACAGCTGATGGTGAACCACACCACTGGAGGTCAATGGGAGGAGATGCGCAAAAAGGCGATCTTCAGGTGATGTATGATGGACAACGGATCATTAATGACAGAAGCAGTTATGACCCCATGCGTAAGCAAGGTGCCATACTTCTGGGTAACGGTGGCGATAACAGCAACGCTTCACAGGGTACTTTCTACGAAGCTGCCATGACAGCTCCCGGGACGTTTCCATCCAAAGAGACAAACCAAAAACTCCAGGCTAATATTGTGGCTGTAAAATACGATGTACAACGGGTAAGTATTACACCGGCATCAAATACAGGTATGCCTCCAGGTCTGCAAACCTTTACGCCTAACTCATCTCAAAATACTACGGTAACATTTACCAACACTACCGGAGAACCTATCAAAGATCTTACATTGAGTATATCAGTACCTAAAGGATGGAAGTCTGTGGCATTAAACTCTGAAAAGGATACGAAGAAATTTACCGGTAAAATTGCACCGGGAGCCAGTGTAAGTGCAACCTTCACGGTCACTTCAGGTTCAGATGCATTTAATGGTGACCTGGTTGGAAATGCAAAATGGACAGGTTCCACACAAGGAAAATCACAGTCAGAAACTGCTATTGAAAAGGTAAGAAATGTGAGCCCTGTAAAAATTAATGAGTTCCGGGTCAGCGATGGATCCAACTCAACAAACACCTTCATCGAACTCTATAATTCAGGGAATGATAATGTTGACATTTCAAACTGGACATTGACGGAGCATGCCACACAAATGCCAGTCTTTACAAAAGTTCAGATTCCGGAGAAAACAGAACTGGCGCCTCACAGTTTCTACCTGTTGGGACTTTCCAATTCAGGGTTAGCCGTTCCGGTAAAAAAAGGCGAATCAACTATTTATGTGCGAAGCACAGAAGGAATGTCTGTTGGCGATGAAGTGATCATAGGCACAGGTTCAAACAAAGAGATCAGGAGAATTGCAGGAATATCAACTCCTGCTGAACCCGAAAACGATCCGCGTCGGAGATGGCGTCGGGGTACTCCGGGTCAGACCAACATATGGCAACCGGTGCCCGACGGACCGGTGGTTACCTTCCCTGCCGGTTCAAACAGTATTTCTGTTAACAGCGTAGATGGATTCGAGGTTGGCCAGAAAATGGCGATTGGTTACGGAGCGCAATACCCTGTGGTTGGAACTGCTGTTGAAAAATACGAAGTGGTGACCATTACCAAAGTTGGGAAGCCCGGAACACAGGCCTGGCTCTCGATGGATGCAAAAGCTGGTGACACAAACATTAAAGTATCTTCTGTAGAAAATATTTCTGTTGGCGATAAAATCAGACTGGATATCGATAGTGAAGGCCATGGAATAGAATGGGTCGTTGTTAAAAGTGTTGGAACAGCTTCTTCCCGCAGCACATTTGCCGGACCATTAGGCGAAAATGATAACCCGGGAACCGGTCTTGAATTAGAAGAACCGTTGAAATTCGATCATGCGTCTAACATGCCGTTTAGTGCCTGGGGAACAGGGATCAGCTTTGAACCAAAATCTAAATTTGATCATTCAAGCAATGAACCTGTACTGGCACTGCATACTAACATCAAATTGGATAAACCTCTGGCTAATGACCATGAAATGGAAGAGGTTGTTCTTGACCAAAAAGTGACAACTGCAGGCTACCAGGGACCCCGCAATCCGGATCAATGGTTCGGAGGCCCGGCTCTTTCTTCCCGTTCGGGCAGCATGGTATTGCGCGATGCAGAAAACAATATCGTTGACGGATTAAATTACGGAGCGCTTGTAGATCCTTACCTGGCAGAAGGGTACCAGGCTGTTTCAGGGGCTCGTGAATATGGCTGCTTTGCTCCTACTCCTATCGGCAGGGGAAGCTTCCGTTGGTTTGGTGGCGGTTCCGTATCCTTACCGGATATCAGTACAGGTCGTTATCCTGATGGTGCTGATAAAGACAGTAACTGCGGTGATTTCCATACACAAATAAGTACCTCCATCGCAATTGCTTCTGTTAAAGGTGATGAAAACCTTAAAGTCTCTGGTGTAAACGATTTTACTCCGGGCCAGAAGGTTGTTGTCGGAAGTGGCAGCGAAAGTGAAATAGCTACTATTGCTCTTATTGGTACAGCCGGTGGAACAGCCATAGCTACAGCTACAAAAGAAGGTGATACCGTTGTTCCGGTTGAAAGCGTGGATGGATTCAGTGAAGGTCAGACCATCACAATTGGCAGTGGTGCCAATAGCGAAAAAGCAGTTGTTGCGTCAGTCACCAACAGACGCTTCCGTCGCAACAACAATAATGATAATGGTCCAGGTATCTTTATCACGGTTTCTGCGCCGCTAAAGAACATGCATAATAATGAAGAACCGGTTTCTGGTACAGGGATCACATTTTCAAAACCTTTGGTTAAAAATCATGAGATTGGAACCATTATTGCCAGCAATATTCCAACTCCGGGAGAACCAAATCAGTATTAATTACAATTATCATTGATAAGATACAAGAACTCCGCTGCATATCGTTCTCCCTTATAGCAGCGGAGTTCTGTTTAAAAGAAGAAGGTGCAATGATCCAATATTCTCAGGATAAAAATAACTGGCCGTTCTGGCGACTACTATTTACCGGGCTTAACGTACTGGCCATTGGTTTAAGTCTTATTTTAAGCTGGCACTATTTTACTGAAGGAGCAATGCCGGGATGTGGCATTGGCAGCTCCTGCGATCAGGTATTAAGTAGTCGCTGGTCAACGCTGGCAGGCCTTATTCCTGTTAGCGGCATGGCACTGGGGGTCTACCTTGCCATGTTTGTAGCCGGTTTAAACATAAGTTCTACCACTGAATTATCAGTTCGACGCACGTCATGGAGTGTAATGACACTTCTGGGAGGTGTGATTATTGGCAGCGCAATCTGGTTTACCGTATTACAAAAATGGATCATCGGAAGTTTCTGTATGTATTGTATGACGACTCACATTACAGGCGTTTTATTATCGTTTGTAATAATCCGGAGAGCATTTAAAGCCTATGAAACAACCCAAAAAGAAAAGCACCTGCTGAAATCTAAACGCATAGTTCTAATTATGCTGACCGGCCTGATTATATCTGGATTTGTAACAGTATTTCAGTTCGCAAATACGCCGTCTGCTGATGTTCACGACAGCAATACGCAGGAATATACCTTAAAAACTGATTATAGAAAAGTACCCATAATTGGTTCACCAGATGCACCGTACAAGGTTACCTTGCTTTTTGATTATCAGTGTTCACACTGTCAGAAATTACACTTTATGTTGAATGAGGCCGTTCGGCAGTATAACGGTAAACTTGCATTTGTACTGCGCCCAACACCATTAGAACATAGCTGTAATCCTTTTATTCCGGTCAGTACAACAAACTTTAAAAATTCCTGTGAACTGGCAAAAATCGGATTAGCTGTATGGCGCGCAAATCCGGAAGCTTTCTCCATGTTTGAAAGCTGGATGTTCACCTTTGATTCAGGCAACCGTTGGCGTCCAAGAACGCTTGAAGAAGTTATGATGAAAGCTGCTGACATTGTGGGTCCTGAAAAGCTTGAGGCTGCCCTGGCTGATCCATGGATTGAGCGGTTTTTACAAAGCAGTGTGCAACTGTTTGGACAAACCCTGCAGAATGGCCGGGGCGCAATACCCAAACTGATTTATGGTTCAAAATGGATTATTCCGGAACCATATAATGCAGACGATCTTGTAAGCATTCTTCAGAAAAGTCTGGGGATTCCTAAAAAGTGAATTGAGCCTAAATGCATTGAATAACAGTACCACATTGAAACTTTTGGAATCGACCTTCCCTCCTATTTATCAAAACCTGAAATTAAGGAATTGAAAACCATAATCAAGGGAACCTTTGTTGATTTAAAAACGAATTTAGCCGAACATACCCTATATTTCGGTGACTAAACACAAATTGGTTTATTATTTAAAATAAAAAGAGATTGAAATGAAATTCAACCTCTTTTCGTGTGAATGCTTATTTAGTATTACCAATTCTGTTATTCTTTACACACCGCTATTACAATTCACCAGATTATTATGATAGATTATGCGGTCAGGTTTTGACCTACCCTTCCGGATTCCATTCTGAAAGAATTTGAATTCCTCAGGTAAGCGTATGTATCCATGTAATATGGCATTACATCAGGTTGCAAACTCAATAAACGGTAAAGTTCATATTCACTGCTAAATTTTTGTTTCCCTGACAGAATCCCCATTTTCAGCAACAATTCCCTTTTAATAAATATCGCTGTATACAAAGGCATGTCACCAAATGGTACTTGCCATTTCCTGTTTTTTGATATCCGAAGGGAAAAGATGGAACTCAGGTTATTACTCCCGTTATACAGCATGTTTTTACCGTATATCAGATTGCAATTCCTTTTTTGAAAGCTATTGACAATTCGGGACAAAGTACTGGAATCATATAAAACTTCTCCAGGATTCAAAATGCAAAGTATTTCACCTTCTGTTTCATGTATAATTTTCATCATACCTTCATAAAAACTATCCTTTATTAAACTGACTTTCAGGTTGTTTACATCATGAAGATCTAAGGGAAGTTCTTCAGTATTAACCGTTGATTTATAACAAGCAAGTATATGCTCAACGTTGCTGTAAGTTTGATTTACAATTGAATCTATTGTTAGATCCAATAATCGATCATATTTGATGGATGGCGTAATAACTGATATTTTCATCATAGACATTTTTTAAATATTTTTTCTTCAATACTCAAACATTTCATCGAAAGTCTGCCCTTAGACTAAAGATGCTTTCAAATCACTTGTTGCTTTTATAGTAAATGTACACGTGCTGTAAAAGAAACTCAGGCCGCTTGCTGAACAAACGCATTGCTATCAGTAGAATTGCCGTTAAAATGAAAGGGAAGAGTGTACTTAAAGAAACCTGTTCAAAAACACTCAAGCTTGCTAACAAAGCTACGATTAATGAAGTAATGGTTTTATTCATAATTCATATATTAAGTATGAGATATTCAAACTTTTAAATCTTGATCTCAATTATCGAAATCGTAGGCGCTAATTCAAACAGATTATAAATTTACGGTTATAGGGATATTCTTTCAATTGGTATTTGTACGCAAAAGGAATACTTAAGAATAGGTAGGGTTTTTACCTATGAACCGAATTCGATTTGAGCAAAAGTAAAAGGTATAACAAAATAAAAAGCTTAAATATTTTTGATTCGCACCATTTATTTCTTCACAAACTTGCTTCGAACCAGTTTCCCATCCTGTACTATTTCAATGATATAGACGCCTTTAGTAAGATTTGAAATATCAATATTAGGATTGGAGCCGAAATATGCGTTTTGGGATAACCTCTTACCCGAAAGGTTGTAAATGCTTAGCAAACCGGAATCACCTTTTAAGTTTAATTGAATTTCATCGTGAGCAGGATTAGGGTAAAAATTCAGGGGTGTAAATTCCCTGTTATTCAAACGTGTTGTTTCTTTTAAACTGTAAAACCAGTCTGACTTTGTACCGGTTGTCCAGTCGTTTTCATTAGTATTCCAGTCATAAGATAGTCCTGAAATTATAAGACCATTTTCATCAAAAACATATTCACTTTTATATACGCCTGACCAGATATCTTTCATTGAATCCCAAACATAATATGAATCCATTGTTAAATTCCTGATTCATCGTAAGCATTTTCATCCTTTTCGGAACCTTCCCAATCACTTGTTAAATCACTCCAAAAGTAAGTTATAAATGAAATCGGATTACCAAACGCATCATAAGAAGATTCAATTTTTATGAACTCATTCCATTTATTTGTCCCTTCTGACCAACTATAAGTTATTGATTCATACACCTGTCCATTCTTATTAATACTATTGTCTGATTTATTGGAAGGTATCCATGTTTCTGAATTGTAATCCCAATTTAGCCTTTCGCTATGGATTACATTACCATCAGAATTATTGGTGAAATCATACTTAATTATCAGTGTCCAATTATCCTCATTAACCGTTTCGTCCCATACATAAATATTTCGACCAATTAAATAATTAGCTTCGTCATAAAAATTTTCAGTTTTTTCAACCTCAACCCAATCTTCAAGTTCTGAATCCCTGGCATATTTAATTAACCAATCATATTTCCCTTTTTCTCTGTAAGAATACTGAAACCTTTGACTAGCGATCCACGATTCGGAGCTAACGTTCCAATAATAAGAACGTTCATCTTTCTTGTTCCCATATTCATCATAGGTATCTTCATATTTGTAAACAGCTGACCATGTCCCGGTATCTATATTCCATGCATAATCTACATGCATTACCCTATTTCCATTTTCATCATACGAATTTTCGTATTTACTACTATATACCCATTCATTTAATGAGACATCCCAACTGGAGAATGTCCATTCAATAATTTCCTCTAAATCATTGTATTTATTTTGAATTTTGCTCGTACCGACCCATTGAACAGCATCACTATCCCATCTATAAGATATTTCAATTTCAAGATTTTCTGAAGTTAAATAGACATATTCCTTTTTTGACTGTTGAATTGCAAACGAATTAGTTAAGGTATCCCATTTCATATATAAAATACTATCCAGCTGATATCCATTGTCATTTTGAACTTTTTTTATGATAACATGGTTTAAATCATTTTTATATTGATCAGCATGGATATTTTGAGCATCATCTCCTTTAAGGTTGTTTTTGCGATGCATAGATGGCAGAACACCAAGGTTCACATCATTAATGATCCGTAGTGTTTCAATATTAATATTAGAAGTTGACTTTATTTGTCCAGGTAATTGAGTTGAAACAGTTAATAAGCATATCAGTAGCAGATTGAATAAAGTATTGGATTTTAGCATGACATATTAGATTAATGTAGACCTATTAAAAATAACAGAACAAAAATCCTTTATGTTCAATTCGAATTCTATTAGATTTTTTTAGGATAACACAGATAATCTATATCTGTAGATACCCCCCTTTTTAGATAATAAAATTATTTCTTCAAATCATAATAGGTATAAACAGGGAACAGACTTCCGGATAACTTATTCATAGTTCCTTTTTTAACCATTTTGAAGTTGCTTTCCAATTCATTTGTTACGAACTGTCTTGCATTTCCAAATTCTTCTTCCGGTTTTTTGTCGGTATAAAATGACAGAAAGATATCAAGAAAACTGCTTTCCATTGGGCATATGGTATAGAAATGACCATCCGGGGACAGAATTCTCCTAATTTCTGCTATGGAAGCTCTTAAATCGTCAACAAATTCAAGTGTACTTATTGCAACAATGCCATCAAAATAATTATCGGGATAGCTGGTCTCCTGAATACTTTGTTTTGATATAAAACAGTTATCCAAATTACATTTACTGGCTAGATCACTTACTACATCTATGCGATCATGAATATCACATGCATAAAGATTATTGCAGTGTCGTTTTAGCTCGGGAAGAAATATACCACTTCCTGTGCCTGCCTCCAGGAGATTGTTAAATTTTCTATCCCCAATAAGCTTTATTATGCTTTTAAATCGATAGCGTTGAATATATTTTATCAAAAACTGATAATTCCAGTTTGCATAGTCAACCTCCGATGTACGAGCCACTAAATTTTCTGGCGGAAATAATAGCTTCATCTTACTTTCTCTAATTATGTTAATGAAAAACACATAAATGCATATAATTAAGATGTGTTTTAGATTATTGAAGTAAATGGAGAGAGTTAAAGAATAATATACAATCCAGATATCCTTAAAACTAAATTGTGAGTTTTCAGTACGTATGATTATACAGTTATTCTGAATAATCAGGACCCAAATCAGTTATATATTTAACTTAGTATAATAAACATCTGATTCAATAAATAAGTTTATAACCTAACTGAAAATATTTCTATAATCTCAAAATCATTTTTTATAACCAAATTACGAAATATACAAAGAACCTAAAGGAAATAAAAGGCTGTCCAAAAATTTGAACAGCCTTTCGTATGAATATGTCTTAAATAATTTTACTTATTAATGAGCATCTTATTAATAACGACATCTTTACCGGCTTGTAGCCTATAGAGATAAAATCCTGGTGACAAGTTCTGTGGAGACTGCCAGTTAATTTGATTTTCACCGGCAAAGTAAAATCCTTTTGTAACAACTTCTATTTCCTGACCTGAGAGAGATAAAACTGTCAAAGTTACTTCACCGGCTTCCGGTAAATTGAAAGAAAATGTTGTAGAAGATTTAAATGGATTCGGTGAATTTTGAATTGATACAGTTGATTCCATAACATCAGCTTCCATTGCCTGGGACTTTTCCTGGAGAAAATCATCACAGTGAGGAATCCCATCCACAAGACCATTATTATAGTTATCAAGAATTTCTGCTAAATCAATAAACTGTGCTCTGAGTTCCCTGTCGTTCTTTACATCATCCGGTGTTACTTGCCAAATAATATCAGCAGTCGCATGCCAAGCATTATATACTTCTTCATTTGTAATTGCTCCACGAAATCTGTTTAAAGTTGCCGCAATATACTGATGAGCTAAAATATAATACGCATTTCCTCTTGGTGATGTATTAAGCACTTCAAGCCAGGACGCACCGCTGAGATAGAAAGGTCTATTTGTTCCATCCGCAGGATCATCTGATTTACCTAAAACTGCCCATTCATGATCACCAGTATGGTTTTTCCAATATCCTACTGTCGTGGTACAATTTAGTCCATTTGGTAATGCCTCCTGAAATGCAAATACCATTGCTAATACAAAAAAAAGTCTGAAACGTTTCATACGAAATAATATTAAAGGTTAATAATTTGATTTAGTGAGATACTGAGTTGTTTTGTTTAAGAGAGAAGTCTCCGTCACCAATATGATGCCAAGAGGCTAAGTTCCATAGTATTGTCCTTACACAAAAATGGATATTAATTATGCAAAAGATAATTCGCTATTCTGAACCAGTTGTACATTTTAATATCCTATTTATTTTATAACACTTATAGCTAAGTTAAGTTTAACAAGAATTATAATTTTTGTAGTTTGACATATACCCTACTGATCTTTGATACATTTAACAACAAAAGTTTTATTTTCTATCAAACTGATAGTATAAAACTTTCATGATAATAAATTTACGACTTCAGTTTATATATAAAAACAGTATTTATACCCATAACCAAACCATTTCATATTACAGTAATTCTACCCGGTCATCAGATTAAGAACCGCTTGCAATTTTTAATTCAGGTATTTGTTTGACAATTTTAAAATTCACAAACATATTAGACATGGAATTTATCATTTGAGTTTATAAGGTATATCAAACATCCCTTATAAATATTATCAAGGAAAAGTTTTTCTTGCAGATGATAAATTTTCTAAATTTGAACTGCAAATTGAAGCAAACTGAAGCAAACTGAAGCGTATTTTGTGTAAATCCAGGTGGGAATTCGGGAGCTTTACTATTTTTCAAAAAGACAATTATCTGATAACCAGATTAATAAAAACAGGGTAACGTTCCCTCCAGTTCTCCAATTAATCCTTAGATTTAATCACTTTCTCTTTTTGCGAAATAACGGTTTTGTAAGATGTTCTCCATCATTAATCACTCCGTAGCTGGAATGATACCAGGCACGTTCATGAAGATAATAAAGCACCAGCTTAATAATAACATCAGCAGCACCGATAGCCATTCCAAAATCAAGATTTCCTGTTACAATCCAACCAATTATAAACGTAGTTAACGATGCTATAATTCTCCATGTTATTGCTTTGGCGAGGTGTCGTTTTGGTAATACTGACATATAATTTTTGTTATTTGTTTATTACAATTCAAATAATTGTACAAAATAATCAATTATAACGAAACAAGCCTAATTGTAAAATTAATATGCCTAGGAAAAAACATTTGCGAGACTAATCAATTCTGAATAATAAACTACTTTGTTTATCTTTGAAACCAATAATTATGTGCTTTTAAACACATTAGAAATATAACGTTACATTATAAAGAGACCTTACATGAAAAAACTATCCAGATTTTTACTGATATTGATCCTGTTAGCTTTAATATTTGCGGCCATCAGTAATCCTTCCAGGGATGAATTCATAGATTATTGTAAAACTGAATATGTCAACGATTCGGATTCAGGACTGGAAGGTATTATATCCCGGATTGCCAAAGGTGCGGTTGGAACCATTGCTTCACAGGCCACCCGACATAACTATGTTATTTTCTCGGTTTATGATCTGGCAGATGCCAAATTTGTAGGCATATACGGAAATTTTTTCCGTTTGGATAGCAACTAGGCCCCAATAAAGCTATCAATATATAAAGCCGGTCTTTCTTTGAAAGATTTATGCGAAATCACCCGAGAGTATAATAACGACAAATCTTTTCCTCAATTAAATACGCACAAAACGTACTTTAGTTGTCATTCAATACGTTATTATAAAGGTATTGAGACATATTTGTTTCTGATCCAATTAAAAGAAACTACTTTTGTACAAATTTTAACTCCATAAATTATGAAACACTTAATTTTATTTTTTGCTCTTGTTTTAACTGTATCATCGTGTATTAGTAAAAACAAACATCAGGAAGAATTAACTGCAGTTCGTGACAGCTTAAATACTGTAGTAGCTAATCGTGACACTGAAATAAATCAGTTTATTTCTGATTTTAACGACATTCAGACAAACCTGGATTCTATAAAAAAAATTGAAAACCTTGTAAAAGTTAAATCCGGCAATAAGGAGATATCATCAACAACAAAAGATGAAATCATTCAGGATTTAATCCAACTGCAACAGTTACTGGACGAAAATAAAAAGCTTGTCGACAAGCTTAAAGGGATGCGCGTTGCAGACTCCAGAAAGCTCAAAAGCTTACAAAAAACAATCAGCCTTCTGGAAAAACAAATTACAGATAAAGATAATGAACTGGCAGCTCTTAACGCAAAAATAGAAACTTTGAATATTGATGTTTCTGACCTTAAGTCAACACTGGAACAGCTTAATCAGGAAAGTGAACGCAAATCCCAGGAACTTCTCCAACGTGAGAACATGATGAATCAGGCCTGGTATATTGTTGAATCTACCGATTCACTAATCGATCAGCAGATCGTTGAAAAAACAGGTGGTTTTATCGGATTGGGTAAAACACTAAAAGTCAGCCAGTCTCTTAATAAAGAAGATTTTACCATGGTAGATATACGTTCATTCAGTTCTGTTCCGGTAAATGCAAAAAAAGCTAAACTCCTGACCGTTCATCCTGAGGGAAGTTTTCATTTTGAAAATGCAGAAAAAAGTGTTGAATCTTTTGTCATTGATGATCCTCAGGCATTTTGGAGTGTTTCAAAATACCTGGTTATAGCCAAAGATTAATCTGATTTTAAATAAATTATAATAGTAGCCGTCGGATTCTCTCCGGCGGCTTTTTTCTTATTCCTAATTTCAAACTCAATCTACAGCTTTAGTAAAGTCTAATAATTAGAAAACTTATTTCCCTTCCTTCATTTTTTCACGCACGGCCTTTACTTCTGTTGATGACACCGGTTCAGCCTTATTTCCGAAATTACTGCGGATGTACGTCAAAACTTTAGCAATTTCTTCATCCGAAAGATGCGCAAAAGGAGGCATCGGATTGGAATAATATTCACCTTCTATCTCTACATCCTCATTAAATCCTTTAAGTACAATATCAATTAACTTGGTTTTGTCACCCAAAACGAAAGTAGTTTGTTTTAAAGGCGGTGCAAGGTTAGGAACCCCGCTCCCATTGGCCTGATGACAAGCCAGACAATTCATACGATAAACCTGTTCTCCCGTTTTGGTCGCCTCACCTGTAGTATTCTGAGCATCGATAACGGGTATTAAAAACAGTGAAAATAACGTCGCAACCAAATAACTGTGTTTCTTTACGTAATTCTTCATCTTATTGTTGGATATATTGATTTCTATTTATACAAAATACGGTATATGGTTCCGTGAGCATCGTCTGACACATACAACGAACCGTCAGGTCCCTGGGCCAGACCACAAGGGCGGTGTACAGCATCGCCGGGCGAAACCACATTTTCCATGCCGGCAAAATTATCGGCGAATATCTCCCATTCTCCTGTAGGTTTCCCATCTTTGAACGGTGCAAAAACCACATAAAATCCTTCCTGAAGTTCAGGAGCACGATTCCATGAACCATGAAATGCTACAAAGGCTCCGTTTTTATATTTTTCAGGAAACATATTACCTGTATAAAACAATAATGCATTCGGTGCCAGGTGACCGGGAAATGCTAATGCCGGATCAATAGCAGGCCCATCATACTCTTTTTTCCCGTCTCCGCCATATTCCGGGGCCAGTATTTTTTTGTGCTGAATCTGATCGTAGTACATATATGGCCAACCACAATTGTCTCCTTCTTTAAGGGCATACATAGCTTCTGAAGGTAAATCGGCTGATTCCTGAGTTGTGTAAAGGTCCGGAAACAAATCATGCAACTGATCCCTTCCATGCATCATCACATATAGTTGATTATCCTGTCTGTTCCAATCCAAACCTACCACATTTCTTAGTCCGGTAGCAAAACGTATTCCGTCCTCGCATGACTGATCCAATCCATCTGCCTTGAAACGCCAGATTCCACCTGCCTGCTCAAGAATAGGACAAGGATCTATTCCGGGAGAACCTTTGGTTCTGTCCCTCTCCTGACATGCATTTGAATAAGCACCGATATTTACGTATATGTACCCGTCATCGTCCAAAGTAAACGATTTGGAATTATGCTGACGCCTGTCAATCAGTCCACTAACTACCACCTGCGGTTGATCCGGATTCAGCACATGTTGCTTATCATCCAGTTTATAACGGTACACTGTACTGTTTGAACTTGCATACAGGTAATCGTCATTCAAATGAATACCGGTTCCGCCATAATCACCAAATCCTGACTGTTCATCTGCACGTCCATCACCATTTGTATCTGCTAAAAGCAATATGCCTTTGCCATCCACGGTACGATTTAGTTTTACATAAACCTCGCCATTTTGTGTGACCGCTATATGACGTGCCCTTCCTACATTGTCAGCAACCTTTAAAGCTGAAAATCCATCAGGCAGTTTTAGTTCCGCATTATCTGCATCAGGCTTAACACCTGCAACATTGGCTTTATTATTCTTTGCATCCATGCAATTAGTCATAACAAGCATGAGACCCAGTATTACTGTAAAGATGTACGTTTGTTTCATGACAAAAAGTTTTATGTTTACCGGAATAAGGATTGATATAGTAAAAACAGAATTAGACGCATTATGTTTGATTTTTAACTATTAATCTCAGGCAAAATATATTCAGGTACTTAAAAACTCTTGCTACACCCAAGATATGGCATAAAAAAATGAATCCACGCATTCTTTGGACGAAATCTTAAAGAATCTGAAATACGTTAAGCTTTGTGAATTTAAATTATTTAACAGTAGTACTTAAATGTTTGATTTATTGAAAACTATATCATGAAAGGCTTGCCATTAAAGGATTTAAGCAGGTTTAGCGGTTTTTGATTTTCAAACATGCCATTAAATTTGCAGACCATATTGTTTATTTTTAAATATATGGAGGGTTCTTTATGAAAATTCGCACACACTACTTCGTCCTGATTTCCCTTCTTACCTTAACCTTGTTTACATTACCAAACACATCCATCTTTGCTGCCGGAGTTGAATTACATACTCCTTTTGTCAGAATTTCTGTTCCACCAGGTGAGTCAGTTGACTACACCATCGATGTAAAAAACAGCACAGGCGAAACTCAGAATATTCCGCTTTACGTGACGGGTATTCCTAAAAGCTGGACCTACAGCCTTAAAGGTGGCGGTTTTAATTTACAGGAACTTTCATTGCTACCGGGTCAGACAAGAACCGTGATGCTAAAGGTGGAAATACCGCAAAAAGTTAATAAGGGTACCTATAAAATAAATGTAGTTGCTAAAAGCTACGATGTATTACACCTGCAGATCAATGTATCCACCCAGGGAACATATAAAACCGAATTCACTACGAATCAGATTAATATGCAGGGTCACGCAAAATCCAAATTCAACTTTACTACGAAACTACGAAACCTCACAGGCGAAAAACAGGAATACTCTTTCCACGCTTCTCCACCGGAAGGCTGGAATGTAATTTTCAAACCTAATTACAAACAGGCTACGGCTGTAGAGGTTGATCCAAACAGTACCTCAAATGTGTCCATAGAAATAAATCCACGGTATAATGTACAGGCAGGAACCTATAAAATCCCGGTGGAAGCATCTAACAGAACGACATCGGCTTCACTTGAACTCGAAGTGGTTATAACCGGATCATACAACATGAACCTGTCAACACCAACAGGCAGGCTGAGTGATGAACTGACTGCAGGAAAGGAAAAAAGGATAGAATTAACGGTTATCAATACAGGAACAAGCACATTAAAAAATGTGATCTTCAGTGCGTCTAAACCACAGAACTGGGATGTTAAGTTTGAACCGGATACATTAACTGCCGTAGTTGCAGGAGGAAATTCCAAGGTAGTGGCGATAGTCAAAGCCTATGACAAATCCATTCCGGGCGATTACGCCGTCAAATTTTCTGCAAGAACAAAAGAAGTCTCATCGGAAGCAACATTCCGGCTCATGGTAAAAACCCCAATGTTATGGGGATGGTTGGGCATTTTGATCATTCTGGCCGTTGTTGCAGCCATATTTTTTCTGTTCAGGAAATACGGAAGGAGGTGATTATGGATCACATCATTGAAATTTCAGATCTAACGAAAAAATATGGCGAGTATTCCGCTGTAAATCATTTGAGCCTGAACATTGCCAAAGGTGAAATATTCGGACTGCTCGGGCCAAACGGTGCAGGTAAGTCCACTACAATTTTAATGCTGATGGGCCTTACCGAACCTTATTCTGGCCGAATCAGCGTGTGTGGGATCAACCCGGTAAAGCAACCAATACAGGTGAAGAAAAAGGTGGGTTATCTTCCGGAAGATGTAGGTTTTTATGATGACTACAGCGGACTTGAGAATCTCATATATACTGCACGCCTTAATGGGCTGTCAAAACACGAAGCTGAAGAAAAAGCTAACCTTCTGATGGAGAAGGTCGGTCTTGGGCAGGAAAAGAAGAAAAAGACCGGAAAATATTCCCGTGGAATGCGGCAACGCCTCGGTTTTGCAGATGTGCTGATCAAGGATCCGGAGGTTATCATTCTGGATGAACCAACCCTGGGAATTGATCCCTCAGGAGTAAAAGAATTTCTGGAGATGATCGTGGAACTGAGCAAAAAAGAAAAGATGACCGTTTTGCTTTCCTCACATCACCTGTATCAGATACAGAAAGTGTGCGACCGTGTGGGCATATTTGTTAAGGGTAATCTTCTGGCAGAAGGTGATATACAAAGCCTTTCCGCACAGCTTTTCACTAAAGAAAATACATTTATTGAAGGCGATATAGATATTTCAAATAACATTCAAAAAGAGTTGCTGCTTAAGGGGCTGAAGAATATTGAGGATATATCTGAGGTAAGGTTTGATAATAACCACTTCAATATTCGAGCACAAAAAGATGTTGCTGCAGAAGTGTCCAGATTTGTCATCAATAGTGGAGCAGGACTGCTTAGCCTGAATAAAAAAATCCTGGGACTTGATGACATTTATGAACGCTATTTCCAGGGCGCAGAGACAACTATATGAATACAGTTATTCATTTTAAGCAGATTTAGTTGAATTTAGAATTTTTCAAGCATGAAATCCAGTACAATACAACAAAATCCGACATCAGATTTAACCTCATTTAAAAACTTACTCTCATCATCAGGAAAGATTGAAAATCCATTATCATCCACGTTTTGGAACATGGTACGGAAAGAAATTTCGGATCATGTAAGAAGCTGGAGGTTTATTATACTTCTGATAATTATTTCTCTCACCTGCCTGGGCTCTCTTTATGTATCACTTTCAGGTTTTGCCGAGGTGGTAAAAAAAAGTGCTTCAAATGATGAGTTCTTTTTTTTGAAGTTGTTTACACAGTCAGACGGAACCCTTCCCTCTTTTTTTGTTTTTGTCAGTTTTCTGGGGCCGTTGTTGGGAATTAGTATTGGTTTCGACGCTATTAATTCAGAGCAAAACAGGGGCACTTTAAGCCGGATTCTGGCTCAACCTGTACCACGCGATTATGTTTTGAATTCAAAATTTATTGCAGGGACAATAGTCGTTGCCATTATGTTTTTCTCTCTTAGTTTTCTTGTCATAGGAACTGGTTTACTGGCGTTGGGTATACCTCCCACACCTGAAGAGTTTCTGAGAATAATGGTTTATACGCTTATAAGCGTCATTTATGTTTCCTTTTGGCTGAACCTGTCTATTCTGTTTTCCGTCAGATTTAAGCAAGCGGCCACATCTGCATTATCAGGCATCGCAGTATGGTTATTTTTCACCGTATTTTATCCGCTTCTGATGAATCTGGTTTTAAAGGGAATACAACCATCAAGATACGCTTTGCCCAGAACAATCTTCAGATATGAAACACTGAAATACGGACTTACGCAGATTATGCCAAACGAGCTGTTCAGTGAGATCACCTCTACTCTTTTAGTACCTTCAGTGCGCAGTCTAGGCCCCTTAACCCAGGGACAGATACAGGGCGCCATTCCGGGCCCTTTACCTCTGGGACAAAGTTTAATGGTGGTCTGGCCTCAACTTACCGGACTGATTGCGCTTACCCTCATCTGTTTTCTCATCTCCTATTACATGTTTATGCGACGTGAAATACGGTCAAGATAAGCATAAATGAGGGCCCCGCCGCAGAGCAGACGGGGTATCAATAAATAATTATTCGTTTAATCGTCCCAAGCGGCGGGGAATAAAACCCATAGATCATAGATCCCTCGACAAAAGGTCGGGATCAGTTCGACTTTGTAATTTCATTTCACTTCGTTTCTGAAATCGCAGTCTCACTGATTTAAAGAGATAAGAAATGCTTTCGTGCTTGCAGGTATGCATTTATTGTTAATTTTATAGCCTGCTAACGAATGTAATAATGAAAGAAAAAGCGTTTAAGACGATTTTTATCATATCTCTTTTTTTGATTTCGGCTTTGAACCAAAGTCAGACACCGGACTTCAGCATGATCGGTTTTGCTACGCTCAACGGCGTAACAACCGGTGGAGAGGGTGGTCAGATTGTAACGCCAACCACATTTGCCGAATTAAAACAGTATGTTGAAGCGATATCAGCACCTTATATTATTCGAATTACCAAAGAATTTAATACCGGTGTTGATACATGGGTGAATGCAGATGGAAGCATTGTAAACAGTGATACAACAGATGCTATAGCAACAACTTTTGGAGCTGTTTTACGGGTAGGATCCAACAAAACACTCATCGGCATCGGTGATCAGGCCTTTTTCAACCGTATAGGCCTGGTGGTTCAGTGCCAGTCAAACATTATCATCCGTAACATCCGGTTCACGATGAAAGATGTTCCTGCAACACGCGACGGTGAATATAAAATTCTGGATACGGACGGTGTCACCACAATCGGAGATCCTGACTGTATAGGTATTCAGGCTGACGCAGAAAGTATACCTGAAGCGGAACGCATCAGCCAGCACATCTGGATTGACCATTGTGAATTTTATAACGAGAATATTGATAACAAAGACCGGTACGACGGATTGTTGGACAATAAGAACAATGTACAAAACATGACTATTTCGTGGTGCTATTTTCATGATCACTCCAAGGCTATGTTGTCAGGAAAAGGTAGCAGCGATGATTATAACCGGACCATAACCTTTCACCACAACTATTTCTATAGAATCTATGGATCAAGGCTTCCTCTTTTGCGGTTCGGGCAACATCATTATTTTAACAATTTTATGGAGGATTGTGAAGGTGATGGTCTGGATCTGCGCATCAATACCAACTGTTACATCGAAAACAATTACTTTAAAGACTCTAAAAAGCCGGTATTCGGAAAACTTTCAGAAAACGGTCAAGGTCTTCTTGTTAACAATATATTTGAAAATTGCAGCAGACTACCGGAAGGGATTTCAAATATTAACGGTGCAAAATCTGATCCTCTGAGCAGCAGTGAAGAGTTTGTGCGCGCATGTAATTTTACTCCGGATAATCTATATGATTATGCCAGTGTTTTGACGGAAGCAACTGATGTTCCGAATATTGTAAAATCTTATTCCGGTATCGGTAAGATATCTGATGAATATACAAAAGTAATACAGGTATCGCCTCCTAAAACCAGGATCTGGGCAGGAGAAAACGCTATCCAAATTGAAACGGATCATGAGGGTATTATAACTGTTTTCAAGCTTGACGGGCAGAAAAAGCTGGAGACAGAGATTGCAAAAGGTACAACTGTCATTCCATTGCATGACCACGACATTTATATCATTAAGTTTCAGTCTCAATCATCAAATTATATTCACAAAATTTATTGGTAAAGATTCACTCCTGTTTAAATAAAAAACGGACTGGCATATTAAATGCAACCATTTTTAAGTAAGCTTACTCTGTTACATGTCTAATAAATAAAAATATGTAACCATGAAACTTTACTTAAACCTACTTATTTTTACAATTCTTATTCTTATCATCAGCTCCTGCGATACTGATAATTATGAAGCCGGATTTTATGCATACTCAGATTTTCAAAGTATTCAGGGTATTCCGGAAAATGAACAGTACAAAGATTACGGAGAAAATCCGTTTGTAAATGTAACTGATGATCCTGTTTCCACATTCTCGGTTGATGCTGATGGCGGATCCTATGCCAATATGCGTCGTTTTATTAATTCAGGACAAGTTCCACCTGTTGCATCCGTGAGAATTGAGGAGTATATTAACTATTTTACCTTTGACTATCCGGAACCAACAGATGGAGAAAATGTGTCCCTGAATTCAGAATTATCTTCCTGTCCCTGGAACAGTGATCATTACCTGCTACGGCTTGGCATGAAAGGAAAGAGCATTCCCGCTAATGAATTACCGTCTTCCAATTATGTATTTTTGATTGATGTATCCGGATCCATGAGTTATGACGACAAACTTGAGACTCTCAAAGCCGGGTTTAAAACCATGGTGGATAACCTGGGTCAAAATGACAGAATAGCTATTGTAACTTATGCCGGTCACGCCGGTGTGTTGCTCCAGTCAACCTCAGGATCAGAAAAAAGCAAGATTAAAAAAGCCATAGATAAATTGGGTGCAGGTGGCTCTACTGCCGGTGCTGAAGGCATTAAAACAGCCTATGCCATTGCAGAAGAAAACTTTATTGAGGGCGGAAACAACCGGGTAATTCTTGGTACCGACGGTGATTTTAATGTTGGTCCCTACTCTACCGAAGACCTTGTTGAACTGATTGAGGAAGAACGTGAGAGCGGTGTTTATCTTACAGTTTTGGGTGTCGGAACCGGAAATCTGAATGATTACATGATGGAACAGGTAGCCAATAAGGGCAACGGGAATTATGAATACATCGATAATGCCAACCAGATAAAAAAGGTATTTACCTATGAACTTTCAAAATTCTATACCGTGGCTAAGGATGCCCGCATACAGGTTACATTTAATCCGGACAAAATTGAAAGCTACAGACTTATAGGTTATGAAAACAGACAGATGGATGATGAAGATTTTAAAAATGATTCAACCGATGCCGGTGAGATTGGTTCAACTCAAACCATTACAGCATTGTATGAAATTGTGATGAACCCTCAACATACCGATGGAATCTATGCTCAGTTTGACTTCAGATATAAAAAACCGAATGAGGAACAAAGCCGGTTGATCTCACATGAGGTTACTTCAGAACCGGTAAATCTGGCTTCAGCATCTGAAAACATGCGGTTTGCAACAGCTGTAGCCGGATTCGGATTGTTGATGAAAGAGTCTGATTACATGGGTACCTTGAACAAACAGATGGTGATCGATCTGGCTAAAAATGCCAAAACATTTGATCCACACGACTATCGTCAGGAATTTGTTAGATTAGTGTCAAAATAGCTTTTCAGAGCTAAGCGGAAGCAGGAAAGTACAACTCTCCTCTTCCGCTTTTCACATTTTAACAGAATTTGATTTTTATGCAAAATTTTTATCTGTTATTTAAACCGAATGCATAATGACTGGTTAGCTAAAACTGAATTTATTTTTTCAATTCCTTTATTTCAATTCTAAAACTCATCTGATTACCAAATTCTGTCCATGGAGCCATACTGGAGGCCCTGGAAAAGCTCAATCCACTTTTCGCCTTCCCAACAGATAAATGAGTTGTTTTATATTCACTTGTCCAACTTTCAAGAGTTTCTAAAGTGACGATAAAATCATTATTAATTGTAATGTTATAGCCTGAAAGGTTAACGCTATCCCAGCCTTTCTCCTTCTTTGAGATAAATCGTATATCTTTTGTATTTATAATTTTCTGAGGATATTCATCTTCTCCACTATAAATCCTAATTCGGTATAAAATACTATCACAATAATTTTTTCTTATATGGAAATAGAACTTTTCTAAAAGAATTGATTTATCGTTTCTGAACAAAGTGCCAATTTCAGCGCCGTTAATTGCTTCGCTCCATACCCAAGCCATTCTTCCAGCTTTTTTAGAGCCTATATAAACAGGTTCTTCATTAGAAGGTTTTACAGTAATTTCCTGAAGTTGAATCTTTTTTTCTTTCATTTTCAGATTCAATAATTCATCATGCATTTTTTTTAAATCTCCAACCTTAAAATCAATACTAACATATCCTACATGTGAGAATCTAACTATCTTTTCATTATCAACTCCAGAAATGTCTATTTTATACATGCCATTACTGGAAGATATAGTTCCTTTGTTTAAACCAACAACACCAATATTCACATATGCTAATGGAGTATAATTTTCATCTGTTAATTTTCCGGAAATACTTTGGGCATTAATTAATATTGGCACAAAGAGTAACATCAAATAAAGTAAAGTTCTTTTCATTATTAGTTCTGGTTTATTCGCATTAATTAATTTTTTAATCTATCAAAATATGAAAATTACGACTGTATGCCAAAATATTACTTTTCCTAAAGCTTAAAGCTTTAGGAAAGGTATTTTACGGATAACAGTAAAACCGGCTGCTTTTATCCTTTTTCATGTTTAAGACTTCGGCATTATTGAACCGAACCTCGGAATTATCCTTAATCTGACCTGTTATCTCCGACATCATACACCTGACATTAACATTACTTCTGTCCGCATCCAGATTTATTTGGTCAAACGATCCGTTATAAGCATAGAACCGGGATTCTGACAACATGGCATTAACTACATGAATTTCAGTATTCCTAAATCCGCTCAACTCGCTATTTCCACTTCCTTCATAATTTAGAGTGTCTGATTTCATGTCATTGATCCAAACATGACTTTTATTTGAAATAAGGTTAACGACATGAGGATTAGTAATATTAACGGTCAGATTAATATATGCATCTGACTTTTTAATAAATAGTGTGTCATGAGCTAAATGGTAGTTTATTTTAACATCATTAGTATCCTTTCTGACCAAAACCGTGATTTCCGTGATTTCTCCACTTCGTACTGTTACAGACTGTTCGTCAACAGAAATATATTTAAACGATGGTAGTTCCACAGATATAGTTTTAAAATCCATCTGTTCCCTGTGCCTGGTTTCGTGATCAAATTGAGTAAGATATATTACAAAACCCAGGAATATCAGTGCCAGAAGACTTATGTAAGAGAATAGAATTATTTTACTTGTTTTCATTGTTTTATACATTTTTGCAGGTTAATAATTATGGGCTCCATCTCCTCCTTTGAAAGATTCAGCAGATCAACCTTTTTTATAAATTCAGGAAGCTCCTGCTCAAAAAATTCTTTCTTCCTGTTATTCAGGATTATCTTCACGGCATCGTCATTGATAAAAAAGCCAATACCCCTTTTATTACTGATAATATTATCGTTCTGAAGTTCAGTATAGGTTCGCATTACGGTATTGGGATTAACCCCGATGTCAGCTCCCATCTCCCTTACCGAAGGTAAACGATCGCCGGGATGATATACTTCATTCAGTATCTTCTCACAAATGGTATCACCAATTTGCTGAAAGATACTTTTGGTATTTTTAAATTCCATATTAAACCTCCTTCTCCTTTAACCTGAAAAACGCAGATGCATGTAACACAAGAGTTGAAAAAACCAAAACAGACGTAACTATATTCATCCCGGTTTCTTTTGTTATATCAGGATCAAAGCCATGTGCATGTGTAAAACCAAATATTTCATCCAGGATCCAGCCATATAACCAATATGTACCTATAAGAACAGCTAAAAAAATGAGGGTCTTAAATAGCGGAGCTTTTGAAAAGAAAGCAGATCCGGTAAACGGAATGGAAATTAAAAACAATACCATGGCATAGATAGTAACCTCTCCTTGTGTAAAGTGAACTTCCTTATGGATCATTTTAAATGGCGTCCAAAGATTATATCCCAACTCATAATGAGTAGTTGTAAAGCTGTTAAATATGGCTCCTGCAAAATTGGCGGCCAGCCAAAACAGTACCGGAAATACAAGGATATAGATTAAAATCCTGAACAAAACTTCAAATAAATATTTTTCGGTCATTGAATTTGGTATCAGCAGATAATCCATGGTCTTTTTCGAATTTCTGAATGCAGGAAAAGCTGTTCCGGAAAACACAATTCCACAGATTGCAAAAAGAGCCAGAAAAAGAGCGGATTGTTTATTAATATCCCAGCTTCTGTAATTGCGATCCACTCCGAGGATAAAAAGGGTCACTGCTGTAATGGCAATAAATAATCCTACCGAGGCGATTAAAAGAAAAGACCGTTTCATGATCACTTCGCGCCTGATGAGTAAACCGAAACGTTTGATACTAAAAATGGATTGTATACTATTCATAATCATAAGCTTTTTTAGTCGAAATTGATGCCTTTGGTGGCTGCATTAAATAAAATCTCAATATCCAGGTCGGTCTCCTCTCCGTTTCGTGGAGTGACAATCTTATATCCACCCGGAACCGCCTCCTGATACAGTGGTTGATACTTATCCGGATCTGTTACCGATTTAAAAGAAAACTTTTCTGTAATATCATAGATGCTGTGGTTCAGTATAATAGTGCCCTGATCCACAATGATCACCTTGTCAATTATGGTCTCAATATCCTTAACCTGATGCGTTGATATCAGTACCAGCTGATCTTCAGTCAACGCACCGGAAATCACTTTTCTGAATACGGCCTTTGAAGGAATATCCAGGCCATTGGTCGGTTCATCAAGGATTAAAAGCTTGCTGCCACAGGACAAAGTCACTGCGATCAGAAATTTCTTTTTCTGTCCATAAGAGAGCTTGTTAAGCTTCCGTCCCGGATCCAATTCAAAATCCAAAAGTATCCGGTCCATTTTTTTTGTGTCAAATCCGGGATAAAACCCGCGAATGGCACTTACAAAATCCTTCATGGATACTGAAGGCAATTCAAACTCTTCCGGAATAAAGAAAATATCCCGCAACAATTCAGGGTTTCTGCATCCGGGCTTAAAACCTAGAGTCTCAATACTACCTTTATCTTGTGTTTGTAACAATCCGGCAATGAGCTTCAACAGTGTTGTCTTGCCGGCACCGTTTTTTCCAAGCAGGCCTACAATACTTCCACCCTGAATATCAAGCGTAAGCTGATTGTATAATGCCGACTGTTTACGGTAAGCAAATGTGAGTTGATCAATTTTAATCATGTTCTATTGTTTTGGTGTATTAGTATATTAATACACTACAAAGTAAAATAGTTTATTTGGTAAAAACAAGTAAATGTTAAAAAATAATCAGATTATGTTGTACTCCGGAGGTTTTCTGGATACTTCATTAAGATATTTTGTCTTCGGGTAACCCACTGTCAGAGCTGCAAATACCTGATGTGTATCCGGAATTCCAAAAGCTGTTCTCATTCCTTTACTACGTTCCATGGCTTTCACAATAAACCCGATGAAGCAACTCCCAAGACCGGCTGAGTGAGCGTAATGTGTTGTATATGTTGCCCAGATTAAGGCATCATCTTTGGCCAGACTGTATTTACCCTTAGTACCATGAAAAAGTAACACCAATGGTGCACCATGACAGATTTGGGATGGGTTGGTTTCCTGCCTTTTAGTATATTTTTGCTTGTATGCTTCCAGGCTTTTTGCACCATATTGGGGAGAAATAAGATTTACAAAGGGTGAGATTATTGGGTGTGTCAGAAGTCCTATTGCCTTTAACAGTGTTTTAGCCGTAAGGTCGTTCAGTTCCTGAATTCTCTTTCTGTCCATTATAGCTGTCACATGAACCGTTCTTTTATTACTGGCAGACGGATAACGGCTCATATTTTTTATCATGTCTTCCAACAAATCTGAAGGTATAGCTTTGTCTCTATAAGATCTGCAACTTCGTAAGTCTGCTGTAAAATTACGGTATATCAAGGGATCAATACCTGAATTCATCACTGGCAACACATCACCAAACTCGGGCATTACAGCCTGTTCAGGGCAAACAGCCACACAGTGGCCACAATGAATACAGGAATCATTAATGTGCCAATGGCCTATTTCAATGGCGTCTGAAGGACAATCCTTCACACACTTCATACATTGAGTACATAAATCGGATGCAATAGCAGGCATATTTTTTAAACGAAAGTAATCATTTTAAGAAAACAGTCTTAGCTAAAGCCAATAATAAGGCCTTTTCTTCGTATGCTGTTCCCTACTTTTTTCTTCTTTCAAGACGGGAAAGATAACGTTCTTTTGCTTCCTCAGCATCAGCATCCTTATCGATATAAATTCTGGTTTTAAAATCGATGATTACTTCCTTGAGGTTATTGATATCAGGAGAAACAGCTGTGGGCTGATTTTTTTTATACATGTTATTAGCCATAACTAACGTTTTAAATTTAAATATCGAATTCATGGTAAGAGGAAGTATGCAGCGTGATGGTGCAACATAACTCAGGATGGGAAAACGATCTTAACGTTTAAATATACGACTAATAAACCTGAGATGTCCCCGGTAAATTCAAATAATGATATCGTTTATAGATAATTAACTAAATCACCCCAAAGAATCATATATATTGTGATACAATAGCGCTTAGTTGATTATGATCCACAACACCTGACTGACGCCAAAGACTTTGTCCGTTTTTATAAAGTGCCAGGGTTGGTACACCACGAATCTGAAAACGCGCTGCCATTTCCTGGTTTTTATCCACATCAATCTTAATGACCTTTACTTTTCCTTCCATCTCGCGAGCAAACTGAGCCAGAATAGGAGATTGAACTTTGCACGGGCCACACCACTCTGCAAAAAAATCAATTAAAACAGGTACATCTGAATGAATGAGTGCATTAAAATTTCCCTTCATGATATATAAAAAATCGGGCAGGCACTGCGTCCTGCCCGGGTTTAAATTATTATGATATTTTAATGGTTTTTGCCGGTTTTGGTTTTACCTCTTCCCTTTTGGGAATACTGATATGCAAAATTCCATCTTCGTACTTAGCGGAAATTTTTTCAGCATCCACAACTTTTTCAGATACACTGAAACTACGCTGGAATGACTGATAACTGAATTCCCTTCGGGTGATTTTCTCACCTTCTTTTTCTTCGTTTTTAAACTCTTTTTCGGATGAAATTATCAAACGTCCATTGTCATAGTCTACTTTGAAATCGTCTTTTTTCATCCCTGGTGCTGCAACTTCAATCGTGAAGTCGTTATCGGTTTCTTTAACATTTACAGCCGGTAAGGTTGAATTCATACCAGCGTAATTGAAATTGTTCCAGTCCATCAAATCTCCTTCAAAAAATCTGTCCAGTAATGAAGGAAAGGATGGAAACATGTTGTTCTGATAGTTATCAGATGATTTTCTTAACAGTGACATAATTGAATCCTCCATTTTTTAGTTAGACTTATGTTTTAATTTCGACACTAATTAATCAAAGGATATGCCATAAGATACGGGTACAACATAGCAGAAATATCACATTTATTGTAAATATCTGGATGTCAGTTTTTTTCAAAAAATTATGTTTAAAACGGCAATTTATACTTTTTAACTATCTATGCCAAAATGACTTACACAAACAATTCAACAATGAAAATTTGACACTGAATTTTATTTTTTTAATCGGCTCAGCCGGAATATTTTATTGGATTCTTATCTGATGATTCCTGTCCTATCCAACCCAGATGCGTGTGCTTAATATCATCCTTGTGCTTCAGTCCGTATCCGAATATGCGATCCATCGAGCTGTGACCGAATAATACGATACCAACGAACAACAACCACTGAAGTTCCAGAAAATAACCAGTCAAGGCAATAATAAGAGCGAGAGCACGATGATGAAACAAGTTATATAATGCTGCTCCTATCCGTGGTCCGGATAAATAGCCCAGCATGCTAAGGTCAGGAATCAGCAGACAAACCCAGAATAGCCACCAGTTGAATCCCAACACAAGCGACATCACGTATGCAAAAATCATTAAAGCTGCCTCCTCAAGCCTGATCATCTGAGTCATATTCAAACAATTAAATTTTCCTGGTCTCTTACCATCTCTTCCATGTAGAATTTTGGACAAATGGAATCGTTAAAATAAGCATCCATGGCCTGAACCAGTTTACGTAATCTGGTTTCAGTTTTAAGATCTGTACAATTACCGTTTGCATCAAATTTGTCCTTAACGTGAGCTACAGAAATGGGGCCCGGAAGAATTATCCCTCCTACATGCGAACAGACACCCCGTAAACTTTCCAGTGATTTAACAGCTCCAATTTCACCACTGGCCACTCCTAGCAGGGCAATGGGTTTTCCCGATAACACAGATGGATAGCCAAGATTTTCTATAATCAGTTTTATCACACTACTGAATGATCCGTGATACTCCGGTGTGGCGAGAATTACACCTGTAGAATCAGCAACCAGATGTCGTAGACGACTCACATCTTCTGAGTGATTGTTCATCCCTGGAAAGGGCAGTTCATAATCCACAGGATTAATAATGTTTACTGTAAGATCCTTCGTTTTTCGTATCTCATCAACCAGGACTTTAACAACCTTAGATGTATAATTTCCCGGCCTCACACTGCCAATTATAATAGATATAACTTTTGTCATGATGTAAAATATTATTCTCTAGCATAACAATTCTCAATCAAGAATGATCATTACAGTCCAGCCGAATCCTTCAGATAACTAATTTCTGTACGGATTCTATGCATAAATTTAAGATCAGAAATAAAAAATTTATGAGAATTTTGTCTGACTTTTTGGGAAGTTTCTCTTAAACATCAAAAATGGTTCATAATCATACCACCTTTGCTAACGAGGATAAGAACCGGAAATCTAAAGAACAAATAAACGCACGCAACCCTTACTTTTAACCTTAACCTTTTGCCTTTTTACTTTTCACTTTTCACTTTATCTGTCAAAACTTTCGGTAAATAAAAACATGTATTTCTTTAGTAGTAATGGAAGATTCAAAATCATCGTAGGATAAAATAGCATACTCAGAATCAGCCTCAGCAGAACCATTGCCAAGATTCACCGCATGAACATCCACCCATATTTCGTCCTCTGTATTTCGCAGATTGTATCCAACAACTGTTGAAGCACGCATACCACTTTCGTTGGTATTACCATCAAAATTAAAGAATCCTTTTGCTGCAGTCCCACATGGAATTTTGTAAATATTAAAATAAAGTAATTGGTCAGGAATAGGATTGTTATCTTTATCCAGTACTGTAACAGTAGCTTTCAACGAAACGGTTATTTCCGGTGCAACCGTATCATCACATGGGTCCATCTTAGTATCAGAACAAGAAAATAAAAGTACCGCAATCGCTGCTACCAACAAACGAACCGGGGAGATTTGTGAATTTTTCATGGCAACTGAGAATTTGCAAATTTTATGTTGAAGTACATAAATTTACGTCATTTTCAGTATTTTACGAAAAATATCTTCTGACCGGAAAGCGGTACTTTCGTCAACTATTTTTGAGCATCTATAATATTGCCTTACTTCTTCGTGTTTTTAAAAAGATGACCAGTTCTTCAAGTTCTCCTTTTGAATAACAATATTATGAATAACAATTCTAATCCATTTGCTACGACCTTTTTATAAATAATTAACACGAACAAAAAAAATCGGCATCACTTGAATCCTGTAACGCTAATATCCTTTTCAGTAAAGTGATCCCGAAGGATAAACATTTACAAACACCTGTAAAACCTGTAGATAGTATTACACATTCTGAGGAATTACTTCACGTTTAATTATGAAAGTGATTCTGCTTCTCATTGTTTAAATCCCTCTGTTAGATGTATTGTCAGAAGGATGTAAACGCCTTCACATTATTTAATACTTGAAGCGTATACGTGGTCCTGTTATTGGGACAATCCTGGCAATAATATGATGCATGTAAAACAAGTTAAAAATGAAAACTGATAATGATTATTTGCCAATTGAGAACTACGGGTTGATAGGCAACCTTCAAACAGGAGCATTGGTTTCAACTGAAGGATCCATTGATTATATGCCATATCCCCGATTTGATTCACCACCGGTTCTGGGTTCATTGCTCGATAAAAATAAAGGCGGTTTTTTTCTGATAGAACCTGAAAGTGAAGACATTAATTATAAACAAATGTATTTACCGGACACTGCTGTCTTGCTTACACGGTATCTGGCAGAAGACGGTATTGCAGAACTTACTGATTTTATGCCACCTGTAGTATTTGAGGAAAAGACTATTCTGGTAAGAAAGCTAAAAGTCATTAAAGGCACACATACTTTCAGAGTGGTATTTAAACCGGCATTCAACTTTGGTCAGGCCGGCTTTGAATATACAGACAAAATGGACCGGATCATGATTGAATCTGAAAATGGAGAAAAACTGGTGTTGAAAAGCAATCTTGAATTTTCATTTAAGGATGACAGGTTTGAAGCAGAAGCCAAACTGAATTCGAAAGATGAAATCTTCCTCATCCTTATCAGTGGTGGCGATGAAGACTCGGTTATACAGCTTAAACCCGCGACCTACTTCACCGAAAAGCTGTTTTCAGAAACCATCAGTTTCTGGAGAAACTGGATCAGCAAATCTAAATATAAAGGGAAATGGCAGGAGATTGTCAACAGGTCTGCCATTACACTTAAAATGTTGACTTCTTATGAATTTGGATCAACCATAGCAGCAGCTACCCTGGGACTGCCGGAAGTTATTGGCGGAAACCGTAACTGGGATTACCGCTACACATGGATCCGTGACGCTGCGTTTACCATGCGCGTGTTTTTACAGCTGGGATATATGAACGAGGCAAAACATTTTATTCACTGGATTGAGGATCGTTGTAACGAAATTTATGATGCAGGCGATTTGAAACTGATGTACAAAGTGGATGGCGGAAAAGATATAGAAGAAAAATCTCTGGATTTTCTGGAAGGCTACAGAAAGTCATATCCTGTACGAACAGGAAACGGTGCATACAGCCAGTTTCAACTTGATATTTACGGGGAACTTATCGATACCATTTACCTGTATAACAAACACGGAGGACCTATCAGTTATGAATTTTGGGTCAATCTGAAGAAGTTTGTCGACTTTGTTTGCGACAACTGGAAAACAAAGGACCGTGGAATGTGGGAAGTGAGGGACGAAAAACGTGAGTTCCTGATTTCAAAAGTCATGTCGTGGGTTGCCATAGACAGGGGAATACGGATCGCGGAACATCGTTCTTTCCCTGCGCCACTGGAAAAATGGAGAAAAACACGCGATGATATTTTCGATGACTTTTATAATAATTACTGGAATCCGGAACTCAAAGCATTTGTGCAGTTCAGGAACTCAAAAAGTCTGGATGCTTCTTCTTTACTAATTCCACTGGTAAGAATCCTTAGTCCGAAAGAACCAAGATGGATGTCAACGCTTAAGGCAATTGAGAACGATCTGGTGACCGACACACTTGTTTACCGGTACAGACTGGACGAAGGGGCCAGTGATGGGTTCACAGGAAAGGAAGGAACATTCAGCATGTGTTCATTCTGGTATGTAGAATGTCTGGCAAGTTCCGGCGAGAAAGAAAAAGCTGTGCTGGCATTTGAAAAGATGCTGGGATATTCTAACCATCTGGGACTGTATTCCGAACAAATCAGCATGAAAGGAGAACAACTAGGGAATTTTCCGCAGGCCTTTACCCATCTGGGACTCATCAGTGCAGCCCTCCAACTGAGTAAAACAAAATAGATCTAAGATATAAGACATAAGATAAAAGATTTAGGATATTAGACATATAAATGGATGATATGAAACTGAAGGGAAAAGTGGCACTGATTACAGGTGCCTCAAGTGGAATAGGAAAAGCAATCGCACTTCGTTTTGCTGCGGAAGGAGCAACGGTTGTAGTGAATCATTTTAATCAGGAAGATAAGGCCAGGGAAGTGGTAGAGAAGATTCGTTCAGAAAACGGGAAAGCCATATATATTGAGGCAGATATCAGTGACGAGACGGCGGTCAAAGCCATGTTTGCTAAAATAATGGAAAGGATAGGCACACTTGATATACTTGTGAACAATGCCGGAAGACAAAAGGATGCTCCGTTCTGGGATATGTCATTACAGGATTGGAATGCTGTAATAAATGTGGATCTGACAGGTCATTTTTTATGTACTCGCGAAGCTGCTAAACTTTTTCTGCAGAAAGAAACGCATGAAGATGAAATGCCCGGCAATATCATATTTATTACCTCGGTTCATCAGAATATTCCCTGGGCACAACGTGCCAATTATACAGCAGCCAAGGCTGGTGCTTCCATGCTGATGAAGACCGCTGCCATGGAACTCGCACCAAAGAATATCAGGGTCAATGCTGTGGCTCCCGGTGCTGTAAAAACAGCCATTAACATCGAAAACTTCAGGGATCCCAATGAGAAAGAGAAAATACTCCGTAAAATACCTTTCGGAAAAGCGGGAAGGGCTGAAGATATTGCTTCTGCTGTTTTATGGCTTGCTTCCAGTGAAGCCGGATATATCACCGGTGAAACCTTATTTGTTGACGGAGGAATGGAGCTCTATGCCGATTTTGCCCACGGAGGATAGATCAGACGTTTCGTTCAGATAAACTTTATTTCCACTTCTCCACCCTTCTGCGCCATCTCAAATTTACCACTATTCTGTATCGTGGTCATTGTTTTAAAACAACTTTGGGTGAGATCGCTGAAAATCTTATCTTTTTCTTCGGGAATACAATCCATATGAAAATAGCAATGCAGATGGTTTTCATCTTCCTTATCATATTGGATTATAAATGCCGCATGTTCCGGGAAAACCAGGTCATCATAGGCGTACATAATATTCAATCCGGTGGATTCCTTAACTATTCCGCGCACCTTTTCTAAATCGTAATATGCCATGTCTTTTCTATAACAGTTTGAACCACATACGTAACTGGTGAAAGAATTCGGCATCATCGGCAGAACGACATTTTACCAACTGCATATTTATTGCATCTTCGAATTCCACATCGTTAAAATCGAGCCATTTTAACATCTCCCTGCGGGTTTTAAACTCTGCACATTTATCTCTCAACTCTTTGCTGGAGATCGCATCTCCCAGAAACTGAATTGCTTTACTCAGGGCCATATTTCAAAAATTTAAATTTCACATGATGTTGAACTACACGAATTGCAGGAACTACCACACGAGGGAGTTGTCTCAAAAGCCATCTGTGATGAAAAAAGTTCCAACTCTTCATCAATAAAATACAGTATATTTTCCTGTAAATCATCTCCTTCAGCTCTGTAAACATTAATTCCACTCTCTACAAACAATCCCAAAGCCATAGGCGGCATTTGCTGACTGATAACCGCATAAATACCCATCTTTTTCAGGCCAATGCTTATATTTCCCACATCCTCACTTATCGACGAGGTTTCAATCCACTCTACCATTCTTGAATCGGTATCATATACAGAAGCAAACTCTGCATTATGAAAACTTTTTGCCAGAACATTCCTTGAACGCTCAGTATCAACCACCGGAATAATCACTTTCATATGCGTTATCTTTTATATTCTGATCCGGTTTAAACAATACAAATGCCATAAATTTAATTAAAATGAATATCAACAGGTTAGACAACATCATAGCGTATATATCCTACATTTTTGTAGGAACATATTCAGAATTCAACATATTTGTCGTCTGGTACAGAACCTTTCAGAGTCATTATTCCCCGGTAAGCGAAAAGAGAAAATGAATTGAAAACAGATAAAAAACCCGGACGATGAATGCCCGGGTTCTGCTTGTATGAATGAAAATACATACATCTACATGTATGAAAAAGAGAAGTACTATTTTATAATCTTACCTGCACGCACCTGCTTATATTTTTCCCAGTTGAAATTGCGCAGAAACTGATCGGCAGCTCTGGCACCACGCACAAAAAGGTCAATTTTTGCTTCTTCCGTGATCCCAAAGTTCAACCAGTCGTGTTCACCGATATCAATATTCTGAACCAGCATGCGTAATTCCGGATTTTTAAGTATAAACTCATAATCATGCAGATGCCTTATGGAATTAAAAAGAGCACCAAACAAGCCTAAAGGGCTTTCCACTGTATTGGCTTTATTGCGATCAACACCAAGTTTTACACCAAATGTAGGTAAACGCGGAACCGTATTAAACTTATGAAATAAATCTATGGGAAAGTTCGACATGATGCCACCATCCACAAAATAAGCTTTTTCAGGAACGACTCCTTTAAATTTGGCCATATCGTACCACCGGTTCATGGCTTCAGGACCCTGTGGCAAATTATCTATGACCAACGGTTCAAAGAAATACGGAATCGACATTGAAGCCCGTACATAATACGCAGGATTTATTTCATCGGCATTTGCCCAGTATAGCGACCTCATGGCGGGAAATTCCACTTTAGTTTCTGTTGTAATATCCGATGCAATCACAGCAAATTTTGGCTTCAACCCCTCTAAAGTTCTGTCCACCCCATCACGTATTTTTAACCCGTCGGGCAAACTGGTGAACTGATCAAGCAGATCTTTGGTGGTTACAATACCATTTTTCATGAGCACATCAGCCAGCCACCGGTAAAAATCATTCCCCGGATTCAGGCCAAGACTGTCAAATACGTTATCAATCACCTGCATTCCTTTCCAGATAAGCTTAACGCGTTTGGCTTTTTCCACTACGGCCTCAATAAAATCTTTGGAATCCTTATCACCATCTACAAAATCGTACAGATTTTTCGATGCTAATACGTTCAAAAGCTTTTCATACTTCGACTCATTGACTTTACCCAACGAGGCTAACAGCAATGCATTGATTGACCCGGCTGATGTACCCGCCAGACTGAAAAAGCGGATACCCATTTGTTCCATCACATAAGTATAGCCGATAAGCGCAACACCGAGAACGCCACCTCCCTCCTGCACTAATTCCACATATTGGTTCTTCTCTGAATCCACAACATCAGAGTATATTTTTTTATCAATTCCATCCTGCTTCAAATTACGCAAGGTCATAAAGACCTCCGGATTTTCTGTAAAATCTGAAATTTCCATAGTAGTATAATTAATGTTTACAATATCTAACCAATCAGAAAAATGTAGAGAGTAGCAACCTGGAGGATGCAATTGCAAGTTAGATTTAATTTAATGTGGGGAGAATTTTTAGTGATAATCAGTCAAATATATGTTAATAAAAACAGAAAGTCAATATAATTTAAATGACATTAGACGTAAGACTTAAGAAATAAGATTGGTAAGCACCTGTCAGAAGCAATAATTTTAATGGCTGTTCTCTGTTAAGTTTTATTTTCATAACTTAGCCTGATAAACGAAATATCCTTCCGAAATGAAAAAAATAGTTATTGTTGCTATGCTTTCAACAATTCTCATTAGTTGTCAGCAGAATAAATCAAATAAAACCATAGTTTTAAAAGCCTCTGGTTATGTATTGGCTGAACCAGATCAGGCATCCATTGATCTTAATCTGAGCTGCGTGGATAAAAACCTGGAAAATGCCAAAACAAAATTGATAAATAAAGCCAATACGGTAAACGACATACTCAAAAAACTGGGCATCGATGAAAAAGATATACTCACAACCAGTTTACGCTTAAATAAAGAATATCAGTGGCGAAATAATTCAAATGTATTCACCGGATACAATGCTTCATCACAGGTTCATGTGGTGATCCGGAATCTGGATATCCTGGGCGACTTTTATACCCGCTTTCTGGTTATGGAGGACCTCTCCATTGGGAATTTAACTTACCAGCACAGTAAAATCGACAGCCTGAGCAACGAAGCTTACCTGAATGCACTTGAAAATGCCAGTATACTGGCAGATAAATTATTGACAAAATTGCCTGAAACCAACAAAACCATAGGCCGGATTAGTAATGAACAATTATCAACATCCGGTCCGGCAAACGAACTTATGTTTGCGCGCGAAGAAAATAATACTGGTATCTCAAAATCAAAAATGCCGGTCAACACAGGAAATATGGCAGTTGAGCAAACCTTATTTGTAGAATATGTTATTTACTAAACCTGTTGAATCATGAAAAAAATAACAGCGGTCATACTACTTATTCTCGCAGTTTCTGCCTGCAAAACCACCAGTGGCTTACCTGCATCAGAACGGGATGGCAGTTCCTTCGAAAGGGCCATCATTGTGAACAGTGTTCCAGAAGAATACCAGTATGCCAGGGAAAACTGTGAAGATTGCCAGTTTGTTGGACAATCACTGGTATATGAACGTAAAAAACCTTACGACATCCTTGAATTTAAAACCCAAACCGATGAAACCGTAAAATACTATTTTGATATTTCGAAATTTTTTGGAAAAGATTTTTAACCTAAATCTCAAGTATACCCATGTACAAATGCCTGTTTATTTTAATCCTGTTAATGAATGTTACACTGCTAAAATCTGAAAATGAAACTGAAAAGTATATTAGCAAAACATTGGAATGTTTAGACAAACTCCTTACAAAAGGGACCTTTACAGATGGATATGTATTTATGAATAACGATACTATAGCCACAAAACTACTTGCATTCAAAGGCAGAGCAAAGAGTAACTATTATTTGTTTTGTATTTCGAAGGATGCCAATGATTCAGTCACTGTTTACAAGGCAAATGAGATAAAAGGATATCAAATTGACGATAATTTATACTTGTCACATTCATCGCAAGGAGATGATTTTTTTATTCAAAAGATTAAATCCGGCAGGGTTGATCTGTATGAACGGGATTATATTCCTTCGGATAAACACTTTTTATACTACCTAAAATTCCAACAATATAATGATCTACTGGTCATTAGCCCCTATGAAGACAATTTTAAGGTTTGGGAATATGATCGAAACAGCTCATCAGGTGTCAGAGGGCAGCAAACAGCCATTATTGAATCTAAAAAGATTCACCAAAAATTTAAAGTTTTTATCAATCAATACTTCGGGGATTGTGGTGCCGTGGTTAACCTGGTTCAGGCTGAAATATTTTTTATAGCCGATTTACCAGAAATTGTTGAAACCTTTAACAATTGCGATAAAAACTAATCGGGAACATTGTGCATGACACACAGCTTAAACCAACGATTGAAAAAATCTGCGTTTATCGGCGAAATCTGCGGGAAATCAAAATTAATCAAAGGCCAGCGAATTAAAGCGCCGTATCCCGATCCGATCAATCGTTCCTTTGCCCTTATAGTTGCATAAAAACACAACCAGTTCAGCAATTTCTTCAGGTTGAATCAGGTCTTCTGTATTGATGTCCGGTCGGACTTTTGAAACCATTTCTGTATTTACACCACCGGGCGATATCAGATGAACACGGATTCCCAGTTCCTGAACCTCTTTGGCTAACGCACTGGTATAACCCGCCACTGCATGTTTGGATGAGGCATATAAACTCTGATTATGATAGCCTTTGTGATCAACCACCGATCCTATATTAATAATTACCGGACGGGAAGTTTCTTTCAGGTAAGGCACAGCCTTTTGACAGAGAAAATAGGAAGCCTTAACATTGACGTTAAAAATAGTACGCCAATCTTCAACCGAACTCTCCGTAAAAAGTCGGTTCAAAGCTATACCGGCATTGTTAACCAGCACATCTAAACGGCCAAAATGGCTGATGGTTTGCGTTATAATATATTCCGGGGCAGTGTCGTCTTCCAGATCAACTGCCACCGGTAAAATTTCTGCATCTGAACTTTTAAGTTCTTCAGATATGTTTGCCAGACTTTCATGAGAACGTGCCACCAGTGCCAGATTATACCCATCCTGAGCAAGGGCAAGCGCAATATGCCTTCCAATTCCTCTGGATGCTCCGGTTATGATGGCCACTTTTTTCATGCTTATCAGGCAAAAGTATTTTGTAACAAATAAGTTTCTGCTTCCACACTCCAGAGGCCGTTATGAGCCTTACAGATTTCATCGAGTTTTGCAAACAAAGGATCTGTTTTTCCTTTTTCAGCAAAATCCGAAATCGCAGTTAACGGCATATCCAGATGGGTATAAATCAGTTTTTTACCACCCGGAATATGAGGAAGATCCAATGTGGTTTCAGGCACCGCATTCAGTCCGCCAATATGGGTGACCAGACCGGCAGGATCCAGTCCCTGTGCGAACATTTCCAGCGATTCCACCATGTCGTCGTTATTTCCGCCACTGGTTCCAACCACATGTGTTGATGCATAATGGACGTTATAAAAGTTAAAGTTTGCTTTAAAGTTCGGATCAGATGGCCCGGCAAAAAAGTTCAGGCATCCATCCTGTCCCAAAATGGCATCTCCCTGTTCTATCACCGGTGGAACCGGCGCAAATACAAATACATCGTCGTAACCTGTTCCACCTGTCTGATCGCGCAATGCTTTTACCGGATCAGCCACATTACCCGTATTCAGATAAATCAGTTCTATGCCGTTCAGTTTTGCAGTTTCAGGAGGAAAGATCGATGCAGCCCTGTCCAGACGTGACTGGTCAATATCGGTTACCACCATCAAAGATGGTTTGCGGTCTATACGGTTTATCACATAATTAATGGCGGCAAGTCCCATCGGACCTACACCCGCCAGGATGGCCATTTTTCCACCATCCACAATTTCCATTTTGTGTTCGTATGAACCGGGCGTTGTATGGTAGTTGGCATGCATGGCACCAATCACACACGATAATGGTTCAGCCAGTGACGCCGGATAATAACCGGGACCGTCATAAGCCAGCAGACAATCCTGAACCAATACATCTTTCGGAATGATCACATAGGTGGCATCACCACCACAGTAAGGATAAGAGTAGCCTGGTGCACTTAAAATACCTACAGGTCCTTCGGGATAATAAATCGCCGGTTGTATGGAAAACTTCTGACCTGCCTTGAATTTGTACTGCCAGTTTTTACCGATTTCAACCAATTCTCCGGCAAACTCATGCCCGATAATGATCGGATTATCAGCTACATTATCAGGAATACGCTTATGATCTGTTCCCTGGGTTGCCGCCTTGTAAGACGACATGCAAATGCTGTCGCTGACCACCTTTGCCAGAATCTCATCATCGCTGATAGCCGGTAATTCAAACTCTTCGAGTCTTAAATCTTTTTTACCGTATAATCTTACTGCTTTTGTTTTCATTGTTTCGTGTTTTATAGACTAACGTCTATACTTTTATATTGTTCTGATAGTTAGGCGTAGTCTCCAGACTACGTCAATCTGAATATAAGCAAATGACGTAGTCCAGAGACTACGCCGAACTGCTTAAGTAATAATTACCTTAACATTTCCTGGCCACCGCTAACCGGTATAGCCTGACCTGTTTCGTTTTCCTGATCGATGGCATAAAGCACTGCTTTAACCACATCTTTAGGTGAACAGCCTTTTCCGAGTGGCACCTGAGCCAGATAGAATGCTTTCACATCATCAATGGTTTTGGCACCGGGAACCTTACCAGCGTTTAAATACTGCACAAACAAGCCGTTTTCAGGATCTGACCACAGCGGACCTTCGTAAAAGTTACCCGGACATACCGAGTTGACTTTAATTTTGTCAGGTGCGAGTTCCAATGCAAAAGACTGTGTTAGTCCAATGCCACCAAATTTTCCACCAGCATAGGCAAAATTCTTTTTACTGCCTTTCAGTCCTGATTTTGAGTTAATCTGAATGATATCGGTGTAATATGCCGGTTTATATGCATTCTGAAGCTTCATGACTGCTGAAGCAACTTTAGTGCAGTAGAAATAGGCGTTGTAATTGATTTTCGTTACCAGATCGAATGTGGCAGGATCCATTTCATCCAGTCCGCCTGCACGTAAGATACCGGCATTACTGATAAATGCATCCAGTCCGCCAAACTCTGCAACGGTCGTGTCCATCAGGTTATTCAGACTGTCCATATTCGACACATCCGTCTGAACAAAAATGGCGCGGTTCTTTGAAGCGATGTCATTAAAAGCGACAGCGGTCTTTTGTCCCACTTCGGGATTAATGTCAGCCACCACAATATTGGCACCTTCAAGGATCAGTTCCCTGGCTATGCCTTCTCCAAAGCCCTGTGCAGCTCCGGTAACAATGATCGTTTTATTTTCTACCCGTCCCGGTTTTGCTGATCCGGCAGCTACCTTACGGCGGTAATTCTCTACCTCCCAGGTATCGATAAACTGTATCTGTTCGGCTGTCATGGCGTGCGGACCTCCAAAAGATTCAGAAATCCAGCCAATTTTCAGCATGTCCTCAAATACATCCAGTATAATGTTGGTCTGCGCAGCTGTTTCAGCAATGGCTGCAATGCCATAGCCTTTAATTACAATGACTTTAGGCTCGTGTGTCTGTTCTTTCTGAAACACCTCATATTTCTGCTGAAACTCAGCAATGAGCGCTGCTGCTGATTCTGTATTCTCAAGGTAAATGTAGTTGGATTTGCAATAGACAATGATATCCGGTGTAAACGGCTTGCTGATTTTATCAAAGTTTTCAGCGTTTGATGCAAAGTGTTCCGTCAGTTTATTTCGGCGTACTTTTAAGGTTTTAACTTTGTCATCGGAAACCAGCATACGCAAAGCAGGAATAAATTCAGAGACTCCCTCTTTTACCGGCAAAACTTCTTCCGGTAGTGCTTCTTTGATCTGTGCTTTTACTTTACTGAAAATATCATCGTAAATGGATTTGACTTCATCCGTTGTATCTGCAGCAACAAAAACACCGTGGTTCTGAAGGAAAATAACTTTCGGATCAACCCCTTTTTCTTTCACATATTTCTCAACCTGACTTTCAACTTCCTTAAATAAAATATAGCCGGGATCGGTATATGGTATGTAAATGGCAGTGTCACCAAACAGTTCATTTATAACCTGTTCAGCATTCTGACTGCACAACAAACCATTCAGATAGGTTGGATGCAGGTGGATCACAAAGCTGTAATTCATCAGGTCGTGCAGTGATGTCTCAACGGACGGGCGACGTTCTTTGGTGATGGTGGCTGCATACAAATCGTCTTTAATCTGCTGTTCTCTTTCAAACGGATCGCTGCTGTAACTGTTTTGTGCAATCAGCTTCAGTTTAGCGCGATCAAGAACCGCAAATCCTTCTTCGGTTATGGTGCTCAGGGCACTTCCACTGGCTTTGACCCAGATTTTATCGTCTGTCTTTACCGAGGTATTCCCACCACCGGCAATCACCATCTCACTGTTTTTCCCGTAAAACTGCGATATTTCAATCAGATCTTTAACGTGTTGTTCCATATCTGTCTCTTCCCTGTTATTTAATAAATGATTTGATCACTTCATCGCCCATTTTAATGTAGCTCTCAATATTTTGTTTATCTGCATTGCCTTCCTCATCCACATAACCGGCCTGATCGTTGGCATGGAGATGCTGATGAGCTGCAATCAGACAGGCACCTTCGTACGATACATGTTTCAGGTCGTCCGGTAGTACCTGTGTACCTTCAATCTTAACTTCCACCGGAAATACACCGGGTGTATTGTGCTCTGATCCTAAAAATACTGCATATCCTTTCGCCCTGAAGTACGCTACAAATTCCCTCAGTTTTCCCACTGAGTTTCTGGATGGAATTAATTCAACGGCATGCACATTCAGTTCCTGCAGAATGGTATCCATGGCTTCCCAGTGCGATTCAAATTCCGTCAGAATATTCCCTTTTTTATCGTCCAGAAGAACCGGATAACATGGAATACCACCGGCATTCAGGATAAACTGAATAATGCGTTTCAATGGTGGAAATGCCGCCGGGTCTTCTTCCACAAAAGCTTTTCCGCCGCTCTTCAGAAGATTTCCGCGCAGTTCGTTTTCCACAGAAGCAATATCGTTCAGATCGGCTTTTACCGCCTTTCCGTCATACAGCTTTTCAAAAAATGCTTTACGGTCGGCTTCTTCTACATATTTTTCAAATACAGCAATGCGGATGGCCTTAGCGATATGTCGCTCACGGACCAGCTCTTCAGCGTATGCAGCTTTTACCGACTCATATGTGAATCCTAGTTCCGGATCGATGGCCTCAACCAACGCACTCGCCTTTTGTGTCATCTCCTTTATCTGGCGCTGGCTTTCACTGATCAGTCCGTCAATAAATGCTTTATTTTCATCGTTGATCACTAATGGATAACTCAGGCCTTTACCGCTAAAGTAGATTCGTCCCGGATTATTCGGGTCATTAATTCTAATTCCTTGTTCCTGCAGGTCGCTCAGCAAGCCGATAAACTCCACGTTAAACTGAGGATAGACTTTATATTGTTTGCTTAGCCTGCTGAATTCAGGATAACCGTCCATGGTAAAAAAGTCGTTGATACCAAGTACATGTACATCCTCTTCCCTGGCCATTTTAAACATCTGCTCAATGGAATCGAAAGAACAGAATGAATAAGGCGAATGGACATGCCCGTTTACATTCAGGATGTCCAGTTCGCTGTTTATTATCATTGGATTTTTTGTCATATTATACTGATGCTTAAATTCCCAGTTTGTTTCTTCTGATCTGCTCGGCTTTGGTAAAGTTGCTTTTCACGGTATGTCCTTTCAACGGAACAATTTTTTCGTGAATGGCATCCAGATACCAGTCCGGCTGTGGGAAGAAATACTCTTCCAGTTCATAAGCTGGTGTGATCCAGTTGCGTGACCCAACCACTACCGGAGGTGCATCGAGGTAATCGAAAGCCAGTTCGGCAATGTTATGCGCAAAATCGTTCAGAAATGATCCACGGGCAGTGGCATCACCGGTTACAATCACACGGCCTGTTTTCTTAACGGATTCAATTACCGGTTCATAATTGAATGGCACCAAAGAGCGGGCATCAATCACCTCAGCTTTCATACCATATTCAGATTCAAGTTTATCTGCGGCTTCCAGTACACGGTATAAGGTAGCACCAACCGACAAAATGGTAATATCTGAACCTTCACGTTTTACATCAGGCTCACCAAACGGTATCTCATAATACCCTTCAGGAACACCTTCCTTATGGAACTGTTCACCAATATCGTAAATGCGCTGACTTTCGAAAAATACCACAGGATCGGTTCCCTGTAAAGAGGCGTTCATCAAACCTTTGGCATCATAAGGCGTTGCAGGGAAAGCCACTTTAAGACCAGGAATATGTGCTACCAGCGATGTCCAGTCCTGTGAATGCTGTGCGCCATATTTGGATCCTACCGATACACGAATAACGACCGGCATTTTAATGAGGTTACCACTCATGGCCTGCCATTTCGGAAGTTGGTTGAATACCTCGTCACCACTACGTCCAAGGAAGTCACAATACATAATTTCCGGCATCACACGGCCACCACACATGGCATAACCGATGGCTGTTCCAACGATGGATGCTTCAGAAATCGGTGAGTTGAATAAACGATTGTAAGGCAGAGCCTCAGTCAGGCCGCGGTAAACAGCAAATGCACCACCCCAGTCACGGTTTTCTTCACCATAAGCAATCAGGGTCGGATCTTTATAAAAACGGTCGGCAATGGCTTCGAACAAACCATCGCGTAACTGGTATTGTTTCATTTTAGAGAACGGCTTACCATCCTTATCGAAGGCATAACGTTCTTTGCGTTCAATCTGTTTTACGCGTGGGTTTTCTGTCAACGGATGGTTAACTTCCGGTTCGCGGTCTTCCATTTTATCCACTGACTCGTCAGAAAACATCATATTACCAATCAGTTCCGGATATTTTTCCATGTCCATGCGCGGCGATACTTCATCATCGATAGATAATTTCAGCATGGCCTGTAATTCAGATTTTATATCTTCCCAAACAGCATCCAGATCATTCTGAGCAGCTACTTTGGCTTTAATCAGATCTTTTCCGTACGATGCAATACAATCCTGCGATTCCCATGCCTCTACTTCTTCTTTTGAACGGTATGAAGATGCATCCGAAGGCGAGTGTCCGCTGTAACGGTAGGTCAGTGTATCGAGTAATACCGGACCTCTTTTCTCATCCAGAATCTCACGTTTGCGACGATAAGCATCAATCACAGCTAAAGGATTGTAACCATCAATACGTTCTGCATGCATCTGGTCGCGGTTCACACCGGCACCAATACGGGCTGCAATGTCATATCCCATGGTTTCACCGCTGGTCTGACCACCCATACCATACTGGTTGTTCATGATGTTGATGATGACCGGCAGTCCACCTTTCATATCACCTTCCCACAACTGGGTAAACTGATCCATGGATGCAAACGAAAGGCCTTCCCAAACCGGACCGGTTGCCATAGAGGCATCACCAATATTGGCAACAACGATCCCTTTTTTACGGTTTACCTTTTTGTATAAAGCAGCTCCAACAGCAATATCACCACTACCACCTACAATAGCGTTGTTCGGATATACACCAAAGGGCGTAAAGAACGCGTGCATACTACCACCCAGACCTTTGTTAAAACCAGTCTCACGGGCAAAAATCTCAGCCAGAGTACCGTAAATCAAAAAGCGTCGTGCCAGTGCTTTGGTATCACCCGAAAAATCTTTTTTAACAATGTTGAGAATGGCGCCATCAAAGAAGTTTTCCATGATCTCCATCAGCTCCTTGTCACTCAGTTGACGAATGGCACTTAATCCTTTGGCTAAAATCTCGCCATGGCTACGGTGTGATCCGAAAATAAAGTCATCCACACCAAGGGTGTAGGCCATACCAACGGCTGCCGCTTCCTGACCGATAGACAGGTGAGCAGGCCCCGGATGGTTATAAGGGATACCACTGTATTCACCTGTGGTTTTTATCAGATTCAGCATGGTTTCAAATTCCCTGATCACCACCATATCATGGTAAATGGACTTTAACTCTTCGTTTGTAAAATTGGCTTTTTCTTCTTCAACAGTCTTGTTATACTGGTTAACGGGAATTGGCTTAAACGTCAATTCTCCTGATTTCCGGACCGCTTTTGGGTCGATAAACTGTACTTTAGGCATATCTGTTTGTTTTTATTATTTCGTGACAGGTGACGGGTTAAACGTTACTTTAATACTTGTCCCCAGTGACTTGTAACCCGTAACTTATTTAAAGTTCAAATTCTAAATTTTCTATCTCTATAGCGATCTGTTTCAGGAAGCGGGTTGCTTCTCCTCCATCCAGTGCACGATGGTCGTATGTTAAACTCAACCCGATGTGAGGTACAAATCCGTACATGCCGTCACCCAGATCTTTCGGACGTGGAAGAATTGTGTTAACGCCAAGAATCGCAGACTGTGGCAGGTTGATAACCGGAGTAAACATCTCCACACCATAATTTCCAAGATTGGAAACGGTAAATGACGCTGCTTCAGAAGCCAGTAACGAAGGATCAATGGCGCCCTTACGACATGCTGCGGCCACTGTGCCCATTTGATTGGAAAGTCCCTTAATGGACAAATCATCTGCATTTTTAATGGCAGGAACCATCAGACCGCGTTCTGTATCAACCGCTAAACCAAGATGTACCTTTTTGAATAAGCGCATCTCTTCACCAAGAAAATGTGAGTTGGCCTGCGGAAATTTCTTCAGTGCTTTAACAACAGCATAGCATACCATATCATTAAGTGTGATGTTGGTATCATAACCGTCTGCCATAGCAGCTTTCACTTTTTTGCGCAGTTCCAGCATTCTGCGTGCATCCGCACTTAAATGGTGCGTCAGCTGAGCTGAATTCTGTAGCGACGCATGCATTGCTTTGGCAATCAGTTTGCGGATCTGAGTCAATGGCTTAATCTCATAATCTTCACCATATACAATATTCGGTGCTGCAGCCAGATCTTTGCTGGTGATGCGTCCACCTAAACCTGAACCTGCCGATGCGGACAGGCCTTCGCTGCTCATCATTTTCTTAGCCAGCGGTGTGGCTTTTGGTCTTGAACTCATGGCATCTTTCACATCACGTTCAATGACACGGCCTTCAGGTCCTGTTCCTTCAAGCGATTTCGGATCAAGCCCCTCTTTCTTAGCCAGGTTTTTAGCCCTTGGTGAAACACCGGTAAATTCAACATTCTCTTTCGGTTGAACCGGAGCTTCAGCTTTCTTTTCTACCGGTGCCGCTTTTTCTTCCTTTTCAGGCACAGCCGCAACCTCAGTTTCCGGTTCCGCTTCGGCACCACCTTCCGGTTTAAACTCAGAAACATCTTCACCTTCCGAACCAATTACACATACATTCAGTAAAACCGGAACTTCGTCGCCGGCTTCATAAAATCGCGCCAGTAAAACACCATCGCAGGGTGCTTCTTCCTCAAACGAGGCCTTGTCGGTTTCATACGAAAATAAAACGTCTCCCTTGGATACTGTGTCCCCAACATTTTTGAACCAGTCAGAAATGATGCAGACCTCTACAGATTGCCCCTGTTTGGGCATGATAACAGCTTGTGCCATATGATATTATTTCAATTTTTTGTCAACTTATATTTACATGTTAACACACATGTAATCGTTCTGAAATCTTTATGAATAAACCATTAACAGAGAATTATTCAAAAATCACCACAAACTTATAACAATAAACTTGTATTTACAAGTTGGCCAAACAATTTTTTTTACATACTTTTGAAAGCTGGATTTTGAATCACACTAAAACAGGCAAAAATGGAACAGAATTTACCGCAATACAGAAGGCTTTATGAGATTCTGAGACGGAACATTATTAACGGAATGTATCCGGAGGGTAGCCTGTTGCCATCAGAAAATGACCTGTGCCGCATACATAATATCACCAGACCCACAGTTCGTCAGGCTTTAACAGCTCTGGTCAGTGATGGATACATTAAAAAGCAGAAAGGAAAGGGAAGTATTGTAAATGCCTTGCCGAAAAATATCGGCATTCTCTCCATACAAAGTACCACCTCGGCTGTTGGTGATCAGAATTTGAAAACAAAAATCATTGTAAAACCGGAAATCCGCCCCTGGCCGGAAGATTTTATTTTTCCTGTTGATGATGATATTAAAGCATTGGGGTGTATTTATTTTGAACGCCTGCGGTTTTTAAATAATGATCCTATTTTTTATGATATCAGCTATATGCCAAACATCAATATGCCAAGGTTTACGACTTTAAAGCTTGAAGACCGGTCCCTATTTGATGTGCTGCGATCCAACTATCAGGTCGAAATTAAGGGTGGTGAACAAAACCTGAAAGCGATAATTGCTGATGATAACATCAGTAACTTTCTGAAAATAAAACCCGGCAGTCCGGTATTAAACCTGGAACGAAAGATTGAGACCAACCGTGTTGGGTATCACTTCTACTCCATCATTTATTGCAACACTTCTAAATACGCCTTAGCGGGGATATTTTAAAAAGTCAATAGAACCAAGACACAAGCATCAAGATACCTATTCCCCAGGTGAATATTTACATCATGGCTATAATCGCCCGGTGATATGCAGAAATTCCTCATTCCGATGTGATCCGAAGCCTTGTTGCAAAGGTTCTGTAATTTATAATTGACTTTGCTTGCGGCCTTGATTTGTTTGTATTTCATCTATGAACAACATTCCCGGCCTTGATTTGCACGGCGCCTATATCCCATGGTTGCATTCGTTACACTCATTTACCATTGGCTACCAATATTTGCCCCTTACAGGGTCATCATTTATATTAACTAGTGAAATAAACCTTCAAACTATTTTTAACATGCCAAATAAGCTCACCTGAAAATTTCATTGCTATTTTATTTATTATATGCTTCAAATGCCTTATTTATTACTTCCTTTTTCTTATAATAAATCGGCCAGGAAAATCCAAGGCACACCATTCCTACACCTATTCCTACGACATTAAAAACCGGAAATTTATTTATGTCCTTAGTTGCTAAAGGTAAAGTAGTAAAACTTCCAACGATTAATGCGCCACTTAAAATATATATAAACGTACTTGTACTATTTAAATTTTTCAACTCATTAATATATACCATTGATTTTTCATTATCTGACATATCAAATTTTAGAGACCTATACTTCGTCTTCTTTAAATTACCAAGGCCTATATTATAATATGTGAAATGATTTGTTCCTCCAAATGAGGCCCCAAATCCAGGTTGACTACTAAATTTTCCATTGTTATAAACGTAATTATTTGTTTGAATTAAACCTGGAGTAGATGTTTTTTCATAAAGGTTTATTTTACCTGAACTTGTCCTTTTGGCAAACCCATTTCCACCAGAATACCCCATCATGCTAACATTTGCATACAATCCTCTTCCATCAGAAAAAAACCTTATTTCATTCATTCTAATTTTTTTCCCGTCCATTGAAATATAAGGTTGTCCAAATGCAACAGATTTGTAAATCAAATTAGAATTAGCCTTTATAATATGATTTTCTTCATCTACATAAAACAACTCTCTATTCTTAACATATTGATTAAGCTCTATAATTTCCCTTCCAATACGATTTTTATAATTAATAAACTCCTCAAGATCCATTTGAATACCATCAACAATTATTTCCGAAATTTTTTCAGCATTTAGGGACATATTAATCAACAGCTGATTACTGTAAATCATAAATCGTAAATTCCCATCATCAACTTTCAGAACTTTACATTCAAATTCCTCTCCCGTTTTTGTAATTATTTTATCCTGAGACAACAAGGAATTATAATTAATAATTATGAGCAATAGATAGAAAAGCAATTTCTTCATAACAAATAGGTTTTGTTGGTTAATTAATATTTACAAACAGATTCTTTAATTACGACACTAAATTAACAATTATTCACAAACAACAAAATGAATTTAATATGGGAAATTAGGCTAAGTCAAATTATTCTTTTATCCCACGAACCGTAAACACAATCCACAAAATCAGGAATATTAAAGCCATTCCAATCAATCCGGATGCCAGCAAATTTTTAGTACTAATCTCAATATAGTGATGAAGTATCACCATTCCCAACCAGAAAATCAACGATGTAAAATAGGAAATGGCTGCTACTTTATGCGCAATTTTCCTTGCCAGTTCATCCTCTGGTGTATATCCATCCTTTTTCCCTTTAATCCTGCCATAGCTCAACACAATTCCCGAGAAGAAAAACGCAACTAATACAACAATAAAAACAATCTCCATGACCTCTGAATCGGATTCTTTTGTCTGAAACAGAATTATTCCTGACAAGACCAAAACCCAGGTCAGGACAAATAGAGGAAGAAACAGCTTTTTCATACTTGTGGATTTAAAAAACCGGGTAATAAAGTTATGAATATTCAGGTTCAGTAACAATATTCTGTATTATTCACAGGGTGAATAATACAGATATTTAAATAATCACCCGGTGAATATCTATGCTATTATTTTAATTTGTTCTAAATAAATTAATCAATTATTTTTGCAGGCAAATTTTCTGATTATGGATCCGTACGGAGGCAAATTAAAACTCATCAATAAACTCGGGCGTGAACAGTTGCTTGAACGTCTGAACAGCGAAACATTCAAACGTACAACCATTTCGTTTTACCGTTATGTTATTCTCGAAGATCCGATGGAGATGCGTAACCTCCTATTTAAAACATGGAATGAACTTGGTTGTCTGGGTCGTATCTATGTAGCAAAAGAAGGGATCAATGCACAGATGAATATACCGGAACATAATTTTGAAGCCTTTAAGTCACACCTTTACTCCATTCCTGAATTCAGGGATGTTCCTTTTAAGTTTGCTATTGAAGATGATGGCAAATCGTTTATTAAACTATCGGTCAAAGTCAGACGACAAATAGTATCTGACGGTCTGAAACCAAAAGATTATGACGTGACCAACGTTGGAAAACACCTGACTGCTGAAGAGTGGAACCGTAAGATTGAAGAAGGTGCTTTGGTCGTGGATATGCGCAATTACTACGAGAGTGAAATCGGTCATTTTCAGGGCGCGAAGTTACCGCAGGCTGAAACATTCCGTGATGAATTACCGGAAGTACTGGATATGCTGAAAGGCCATGAGGACAAACCTGTACTCCTTTACTGTACCGGTGGTGTACGGTGTGAAAAGACCAGTGCGTACCTGAAACATCACGGATTTAAGCATGTCAATCAGTTGTATGGTGGTGTCATTGAATACACCCGACAGGTGAATCACAACAACCTGGAGAACAAATTCAAAGGCAAAAACTTTGTATTCGACAAGCGACTGGGAGAACGGATTTCAGATGAGATCATCGCACATTGCCATCAGTGTGGCAAACCCTGCGATACACATACCAATTGTAAAAACTCACATTGCAACCTTCTGTTTATTCAATGCGAGGAATGCAAAACCAAACACGACGGATGTTGCTCGGATCGCTGTGAGACCATTTATCATACACCGGAAGAGAAAAAGAAAGACGTTATGAAAGAACTGGGTTTTGTTAAATCACCGCGCTACTACCGTCACGACTGTTCGTTATAGGTTCACGTAAATACCACATCGCCATCACCATCCTGAAACGTTAATCCGTCATTTTCATTTTCCGTAAATGAAGCATATATATTCATACTGAACGGACGGTGCTTTATAAAAGGAGATTTCAAAGATTTAAGTTTTTCTGCCATTTCTGAATCCAGAACCGTTAATGTTTTGATTTTGTGTTCAGCACAATAGTTCATCAGAAACTCTGCTATAATATCCGGATCCGCACTTCCAAATCGGTATAAAAATTTCAGATTGCCCTTTTGACGGGAAAGAATTAATCTGGTTTCTTCTCCTGATACCTTATGAACCAATGTGACAAAAAGGTATTCAAAAAAATCAAGATAGGATGTAAACGGATAATTGATTCTATCTAATTTATCCGTTGATACCCATGTATAATTAAAAATCCACTTAAATTCCTTCACCGCTCTTTTTAAGGGTGAAATGGTATCCATACAGTTATTGAGAAATGATATAGTTGGTGAAGAATCCAGATAAACCGAATAAGCGCTCAGGTCATATTTGGAAAACAATCGTGCTTTTATTTTTGCATAGGACGTAATAAATGGATCAATAAGAAATGAAAAAGCATTAATAAGCTTATATTCTTCTCTTCCACTGGTGAATGTTTTTACATCAATATTACCGTAAAAACGAGCTCCGGTTCTTTGACTTAAAAGCTTAAACTGACCGGTTTTATGGTATAATTTGTGTGAGGCATCAGCATAATTGGTATACATCAGGCGGCCTTCCCAATCTTCATACATTTCCCGAAGCAGCAGATCAGAATATCCTTTTCTTCTTTCATCCGGATCCACCCAGTTTCCGCTGCACCAGCCAAAGTTGTAAAGCTTTTTTCCCAGAACGATCTGATCCGCAAAAACGGTCCTAAATGCAATGAGTCGCTTTTCAGAAATTAAAAGATATAAAGAAATATGATCTTTAACGGACCGGGGATTGTGAATATAGGATTGTACACGTTGCGGTGAAATTGGCTTAATACTCAGATTTCTATAAAAATCACCAGAGACAAATTCAGCCAACTCTGAAACATGATACTTTTGAATATGAAGTTTATCAGAAACCTTTTTTTCAATCATAAGCCTTCATGTTTCATTATACGCCGTTTACATTCGCTCAGGTACTTCAATTCCAAGCAGACTTAGAGCCGTTTCAACGGTTTCGCCTGTTGTTTTTGAAATCAGCAGGCGAAGCTGCTTTTTCTTTTCATCTTCTTCACCCAGAATGGTACAGTCGTGATAAAACTGGTTGTATTCTTTAACCAGCTCATACGCATAATTGGCAATTAACGCCGGACTGTAATTATCACCGGCACTTTTCACCACCTGTGGAAAATTGGATAAGCGCTTGATTACGATGCTCTCTTTTTCATTCAGTTCAATATCCGGATCTGCTTTACCGGTAACTGTAATTCCGGTATCTGCTGCTTTACGTAATACAGACTGAATCCTGGCATAGGTATATTGTATGAACGGGCCTGTATTCCCATTAAAATCAATAGATTCCTTTGGATTAAAGGTCATGTTTTTGCGCGGATCAACTTTTAAAATAAAGTATTTCAGAGCTCCCAATGCAACAATTCGAAAAATGTTTGCTGCTTCCTCATCAGAAAAACCTTCCAGTTTTCCCAGTTCGAGAGAAACTTCCCTGGCTGTATTGGTCATATCCTTAATCAGATCATCCGCATCAACCACAGTGCCTTCGCGGGATTTCATTTTTCCTTCAGGTAGTTCCACCATACCGTAAGAGAAATGAACCAAATCCTTACCCCATTCAAAACCCAACTTATCCAACAAAATAGATAACACCTGGAAATGGTAATTCTGTTCATTACCAACCACGTAAATCATCTTGTCGATGTTGTAGTCCTCATATCGCAGTTTTGCCGTTCCGATATCCTGGGTCATATAGACTGATGTGCCATCGCTTCTCAGAAGTATTTTTTCATCCAGTCCGTCTTTGGTAAGATCAGCCCATACGGAGCCATCATTCCGGCGGTAAAATACACCATTTTTAAGGCCTTCCAATACTTTCTCTTTGCCTTCAAGGTAGGTATCCGACTCGTAGTAAATTTTATCAAAAGCCACACCCAAGGCCTTGTAAGTTTCATCAAAACCGGCATAAACCCAACTGTTCATGGTTTCCCAAAGCGTATATACTTCATCGTCTTTTGCTTCCCACTTCCGCAGCATCTCACGGGCTTCAGACATCAAAACGGAAGCTTTCTCCGCTTCTTCCTTTGTCATGCCCTGAGCCTGCAGGTCTGCCAGTTCCTTTTTATATTCCTGATCGAACTTCACATAGTATTTACCAATCAGATGGTCGCCTTTCATGCCCGTTGATTCCGGTGTTTCACCTTCACCCCATTTTTGCCAGGCCAGCATGGATTTACAAATGTGAATACCCCTGTCGTTAACAATATTGGTTTTAACCACTTTATTACCATTGGCTTCCATGACCTTAACTAATGAAAATCCCAACAGATTATTGCGGATATGTCCTAGATGAAGCGGCTTATTGGTATTTGGCGATGAATATTCAATCATCACCAGCGGGGAATCTTCATTTACTGCTTTAAGACCATAGTTCTCCGTAGCTGCAATGGTATTCAATTGTTCGATTAACTTTTCTTCCCCAAGCAACAGGTTCAAAAAACCATTCACCACATTGAAATCTGAAATAAAACCTTGTTCTTTAAGGTAAGACCCTATTTCTTCTGCAGTATCCTGTGGTTTCTTTTTTGATGCTTTTAAATAGGGAAAAACAACCAGTGTTAAATCACCTTCAAAATCTTTCCGGGTCTGCTGAAATTGAACGGATTCAACCTCCTGTTCCAACTGATATAATGTTGCCAGTGCTTCTGTTACAGCTTTCTTTAACTGAACCTGAACGTTCTCCATCTTTTTACTCTGATCGTTTGAAAATTATCGTAACTGTGCATCCAACTGATGTTCGTAGGCTTTTATCAGACGGTGCATAATTTTATCTATATCTTTATCTTTCAATGTTTTGTTCTCATCCTGAAGAATAAAACTTACCGCGTACGATTTTTTACCGTTTGGCAAATTCTTACCTTCATAAACATCGAACAGGGACACTTCCTTTAACAAATTTGACTCTGTTTTATAGGCTATCTTTTCAACTTCCTCAAACCGTGTAGTTTTATCCAGTAACAGCGCCAGATCACGTCGTACTTCCTGGTATTTACTGATCTCTTTATAAGCTGTGGTTACCTCCTTTATTTCTTTCAGAACCACGTCCCAGTTGAAGTCGGCATAGTAAACTTCATTATCAATGTCAAACTGTTTCTGTAATTTTTTGGCCACCTTACCAAAATACACCAGCGTATCGCCTTTCCGGGTCAGATATGTCATGCCGTAATCAAGCAAATCATCGTCTTCCACCTCGCCACCAATCAATGAACCGGAATGAATACCCAGTTTTTTCAATGCATTGAGAACATACGCTTTCAGGTCGTAGAAATCCATCTCTTTCTGAGCCTGATTCCATATTTCTTTTGATCCGAAACCTGTAATAGCAAGCGCCAGATGCTGTACCTCGGAATATGCTGCCAAAGCAACGCCATCCTTTAAATCTTCTTTTTTATCAAAATAATAGCAGTTTCCGAATTCATACAGTTTCAGATCACTGTTTCTTCTGTTCTGATTATATACCACAGATTCAAGCACACCAAATAAGAGTGTCTGTCTCATGGCATTCAAATCTATGCTCAAAGGATTCAATATCTCAACAAGATGCTCCGACTTAAAGGTTTCCAGACCTTCATAATAAGACGCTTTGGTAAGCGAATTATTCATAATTTCGTAAAAACCCTGGGCTGAAAGTAAATCACCTACCATGTTTTTCACCCGATGATCATCAGGCTTTTTGGCATATGAAATGGTTGAGTGTACCGTATCGGATAATTCAACCTTATTATAGCCGTAGATCCTGAGGATATCTTCCATCACATCTGCTTCCCTCTGAACATCAACCCGATAGGTCGGCACTTCAAGTTTCAGAATATCACCTTTGTCATCTGCTACCTTTATTTCAAGACTATTGAGGATATTCAGAATAATCTCTTTAGTCAGGTTTTTGTCTATGATTTTTTGTGTTCTGGACACCGAAAATTCCACCTCAAAAGGTTTTACCGGTTCCGGATAAATATCCACGACCTCAGAACTGATCTCACCACCTGCAATTTCTTTAATAAGCATGGCAGCCCGTTTCAGTGCATACACTGTTCCGGCCGGATCAATTCCCCGCTCAAAACGGAAAGAACTGTCGGTACTAATCTGATGGCGACGTGCGGTCTTACGCACCCAAACCGGATTAAAGTAGGCACTTTCAAGGAATATTTTAGTTGTGCTTTCGGTTACACCTGAATCCAGACCACCAAATACACCACCGATACACATCCCATCCGTTTCATTACAGATCATCAGGTCCTGATCGCTCATCTCACGATCCAGTTCATCGAGTGTTGTAAATTTTGTACCGTCTGCAAGTGTTCTGACCACTATTTTATTACCCGCAATTTTGTCTCCGTCAAAGGCATGTAAAGGTTGTCCAAGTTCATGCAATACAAAGTTGGTCACATCAACCACATTGTTGATCGGGTTCATACCGATAGAAACGAGGCGTTTCTTTAACCAATCAGGAGATTCCTTTACGGTAAGACCTGAAATGGTTACGCCACTGTACCTCGGACAGGCCTCATGATTTGCAACGCCTACATCCAGCGTATAATTTGTATGGTCAACTTTAAAATCGTCTACCGAAGGCCAGTTGACTGTAATATCTTCGTTTTCCTGTTGCAGATAGGCAGCCAGGTCACGCGCCACACCAATGTGTGAACCGGCATCTATACGGTTTGGCGTCAAATCTACCTCTATCATATAGTCAGATTCCACCTTGAAGTAATCGCTGGCCAATGTTCCCGGAACGGCTTCGGGATCCAGTACCATGATGCCGTCGTGAGAACTGCCCAAACCGACTTCATCCTCTGCACAGATCATCCCTTCAGATACCTCACCCCGTATTTTTGCTTTCTTAATCGTAAAACTGTCATCACCCATAAAAAGGGTTGTACCAACCGTTGCAACAATCACCTTCTGCCCGGCAGCCACATTCGGTGCACCACATACAATGGGTAAAGGCTCACCTGTACCAACATTCACTGTAGTACGGCTTAATTTATCGGCATTGGGATGTTTTTCACAGGTCAGTACCTCACCAACCACAATACCTTTCAGTCCACCCTTCACAGATTCCACCTCTTCCACACTACCTACCTCCAGTCCGATATCGGTTAAAATACCTGATAATTTGTGAACGTCTAAGTCTGTGTTGATGTAGCTTTTAAGCCAGTTATACGAAATATTCATAGTTCTTTTTTGTCCTTGTTTTCAAGATGTGCAAAAGTAATAAATTTAAAATTGATAACAATTCAATATATCTTTATTCTCATTGTAGAGACGCGATTAATCGCGTCTCTACAATGAGATACTGTCAAACCGGACAAAGAAAAAAACGCCCCAAAAAGATCGTTTTAATATTTCCAGCGAGGGCCTCACTCAAAGTGAAACCCTCGTTAAACCCAAATCCGTTCGCTCCGCCGAAGCTCTGGCTGGCTGGGAATTCCTTTTATACCATACTGTCGCCCGTACCGGGCTATATCTATACATCAGCTGATTTGAAATCGTGCTCATTTATCCACCCCATACCCTTTGGTTCCCTAAAGGGATCTCCCGATTTTTCTTACAAAAACTACCTTTAAGTTGTTCTTTTGAGATTAAATCTACATTTCAGATCCCTTTATTCAAATCTCATCAGGTATGACTCCGGATGGGGTCACATGTTTGTAGCATTCGTCGTTGCTACAAACATAGGACTCCGATAGGAGTCCAACCTTCGCTAAGTGAGCGGGTGACTTTGAGCCGCGCTAACGTTGAATTCAGGATTTCCCCTTTAGGGGCCAGGGGTGAGTGCAGCAAATGATATCTCGCGAAGTGAAAGTGCGATTAATGGATTTTCAACAATAAGAAAAATATTGTAGAGACGCGATTAATGGATTTTCTACAATATCGACACATTCGTATCGGACAATAAAAAAGCGACCCGGTTGGATCGCTTTTTTATATCTTTAGCGAGGGTTTCGCTTTAAGTGAAGCCCTTGTTAATTCTGTTCTTCCACCCACTTTCTGGCGTTCACAAACGCTTCGAGCCAGGGTGTGTATGCATCTCCTTTTCGGCCAGCAGGATAATGTGCCCATTGCCACGGGAAGATTGCGCGTTCCAGGTGTGGCATCATTGCCAGGTGACGGCCATTGTCAGAACAAACTGCTGCCGTGGCAAAATCAGAACCGTTTGGATTACCCGGATATTCATTGTATAAATATTTACCTGCAATGTTATATGCATTCTCTGGTTTAGGCATGGCAAATTTACCTTCCCCGTGTGCGACCCAAACACCAAGCTGACTTCCGGCCAATGTTTTCAGCATCACCGACTCATTGTGTTCTATCTTCATGGTCAGGAACGAACTTTCAAATTTATGGGATATGTTATGTTCCATTTTAGGTTTCACATCGTGATCAGGATAAACCAACCCAAGCTCCATCATTAGCTGACAGCCATTACAGATTCCGAGACTAAGTGTATCCTTGCGTGCGTAGAATTTTTCCAGTGCTTCCTTGGCTTTTGGATTATAAAGGAAAGCGCCGGCCCATCCTTTGGCTGATCCTAAAACATCGGAGTTAGAGAATCCGCCGACAAAAACAATGAAGTTCACATCTTCCAGTGTTTCCCTTCCCGTGATGAGGTCAGTCATATGCACATCTTTCACATCAAAGCCTGCCAGATACATGGAATAGGCCATTTCACGGTCACCGTTGACACCTTTTTCCCTGATAATAGCAGCTTTAACACCAGACCGGTTGCGCCGGTTCGGATCAACACCAATGTTTTCAAATTTACCCGTAAATGATGCATCAAAATTAAATTCAAGCGGCTGCGTCTTGTAATTATTGAAACGATCAGCAGCACATTTATCGCCACTCTGCTTGCGATCCAAAAGATAAGATGATTTATACCAGATATCACGCATATAATCAATGCCAAACTGATAGATTTCTCCATCTTTCTCAACCAGAACATGACGTTCATCTGTTGGTTTAGCAATTTCAGTAAACGCAATGCCGGCTTCATTTAAAATGGCATCTACTTTGTTTTTATCTGTAACCTGAACCAGAATTCCGGGGTTCTCGGCAAATATTATTTTTATCAGATCATCCTCATCTATCTCATCCAGGCTGACTTCAAGGCCACCTTCTGTGTTGGCAAAACACATTTCGAGTAAGGCTGTTATCATACCACCGGCAGAAATATCGTGTCCCGCAACGATCAACTCCTCTTCCACCAGTTTTTGAACTGCATTAAATGCTTTAATAAAATAATCGCTGTCCTTTACCGTCGGAACTTCTTTTCCGATACGGTTCAAAGCCTGAGCAAAAGCAGATCCACCCAGCTTAAATTTATCAAACGAAAAGTCTATGTAATAAACCGGCTTTTCAGGATCGTTGCTGATGACAGGACTCACAACCTTTTTCACATCACTGACCTCTCCTCCTGCTGAAATAATAACAGTTCCGGGGGACAATACTTTTTCGTCCCCGTATTTTTGGGTCATCGACATGGAATCTTTTCCGGTTGGGACATTGATGCCCAAATCCACACAAAAGTCACTGATGGCTTCTACTGCCTTATATAAGCGGGTATCTTCTCCCTCATTCTTACAAGGCCACATCCAGTTGGCACTCAGGCTAACGCTTTTCATATTATCTTTTAGCGGAGCCCAAACAATGTTGGTCAACGATTCAGCCACAGCCAGTACAGAACCGGCAGCAGGATCAATCATTGCAGCCTGCGGCGCATGTCCAATTGAAGAGGCAATCCCAGATTTCCCTCTGTAGTCCAGAGCGACAACACCCAGATCGTTCAATGGCAACTGAATTTCACCAGCTGTCTGCTGTTTGGCAACTTTTCCGGTTACCGACCGGTCAACTTTATTGGTGAGCCAGTCTTTGCAGGCTACGCCTTCCAGCTGCAACACCTGCTCAAGATATTCGTGTAAGTCCTTTATATCGTATTTTACATCATTGTAGGTCTCGTCAACAGTCACATCTTTCATGTAAGTGCGAGGTGGTTTACCAAACATATATTCCAACTGAATATCTATCGGCTTTATGCCATCGGCCTGTTTGAATATGAACATGTGATCGCCGGTTGCCTCACCAACAACGTACATCGGGGAGCGCTCACGTTCCGCAATTTTATAGACGTAATCAATGTTTTCGGTATTCAGGATCATACCCATACGTTCCTGCGACTCGTTTCCAATTATTTCCTTTGCAGACAGGGTTGGATCACCAACAGGTAGTTTATCCATATTAATTACACCACCTGTTTCCTCCAGTAATTCCGAGAGGCTGTTCAGATGTCCGCCGGCACCGTGATCGTGAATCGAAACGATCGGATTCTTTTCATCCTCACATAATGCACGGATCACATTGGCCGCACGTTTCTGCATTTCAGGGTTAGCCCGTTGCACCGCGTTCAGCTCAACCGCATTGGCATAGTGACCTGTATCAACAGAAGATACTGCTCCACCTCCCATACCGATACGGTAGTTATCGCCGCCGAGCAATACTACTTTATCGCCCTTTTTCGGATGCCCTTTCAACGCATCGGCTTTTTTTGCATAACCAACACCACCGGCCAGCATGATGACTTTATCGTAACCAAACTTTTTGGCGTTTTCGAAGTGCTCAAAGGTGAGCAATGAACCACAGATCAGTGGTTGTCCGAACTTATTTCCAAAATCTGATGCACCGTTGGATGCCTTAATCAGAATTTGCTCCGGAGTTTGATAGAGCCAGGGTCTGGGCTCCGTTACATCTTCCCAGTTCCGACCTTCTTCAGTTCTGGCATAAGAGGTCATATAAACCGCTGTACCAGCTATTGGCAAACTACCAATTCCGCCACCTAAACGGTCCCGGATCTCACCTCCTGACCCCGTTGATGCGCCATTGAATGGTTCAACTGTAGTGGGAAAGTTATGTGTTTCAGCCTTTATGGAAATAACACTTTCATAATCCTTTACGGCAAAAAAGTCAGGCTTATCCTGCGATTCCGGTGCAAACTGCTCGATAACAGGCCCTTCCAGAAAAGCTACATTATCTTTATACGCAGAAATGATAAAATTAGGATTCTCCTTTGATGTGCGTTTTATCAACTGAAACAGGGAGCTTTCCATTTCTTTTCCATCAATGATAAAGGTTCCGTTAAATATTTTATGGCGACAGTGTTCCGAGTTTACCTGAGAAAATCCGAACACTTCGCTGTCCGTCAGTTTTCGTCCGATATTTTTACTTACATCTTCCAGATACTCTATTTCGTCTGCACTCAAAGCCAATCCTTCCAGCTCGTTGTATGAGGAAATATCCTCGATATACACAATGGGATCAGGCTTTTTACTGATGGTAAAAATGGTTTGGTTCAACCCGCTATACATACGCTGCAACATCGGATCGTGTTCTGCATCCTCACTGCTTACCGGAAAGTATTCCTCAATCCGGCTAATGCCTTCTATGCCCATATTTTGGGTGATTTCGACCGCATTGGTACTCCACGGTGTAATCATCTCTTTACGTGGTCCTACATACCATCCATTCATGGCATCTGTATCAACAAAAACGGCTCCTGAATAGAGCCATGACAATTTACTGATATTTTCCGCGGAGAGGGGATTACTAACTTCTGTAGCAATGATTTTTTTGTCGGGAGACTGAAAAAAGAGTATCATGATGTTCCTGTTTCTGCTTTGTGCCGCAAAAATACAAAAAGCAATCTTAATAACAGAGCTACAAAATTGAATTTATTAACAAACAATGACGAATTTCGGGGTAGCAAAGGTGCCTAAAAACAAAAAGTCCGCTTCAGTTTAAAGCGGACTTTTATCTCTATATGTTTAACTTAGAATTTATAAACTAATCCAATATTAGTCGTTTGATTCCTTGGATTATAATACCCGGTCATCTTCAGCTTTTCGTATCTTTTCTTCTCTGATGGTGTTGCCAGGGTACGAATCATATTTATGCCCCATACGCCAACTGCCGTATATAACATGATATCGGAGTATAATTTATAATCATCCGATTCCTGCATCAACCTGTCATGTTCCGCATAATCATTTTGAAGCATGGCTTCTGCAGCTTCATCAGACAGATCCATGGATTTCTCATTTGTAAAATAGGATCCGGCACCCAAACCATAAAACAGAAATCCTCCTATTGCTGACGATTCCCCACGGGTTAAATAGGATCTCCCGGCACCAGGCCAGATCATTGTAAGTAATACCGCTGCTCCTTTACTTCTGTAATGCAAAGGTTCCATAAGGTACTCAAACTTTTCATCAGCATTTTCAATAGTAATCTCATCTTCAATGGTTTTAAACCCTTTTGCTTTGAGTTTCATTGAATATAAACCGCCCAACAGCACGTTTTTCTCATTGGAATTAAATTTCAATGTACTGTCAAGCAAAACTGTTCCTTTCTTAGGTTTTGATATAATGGTAACGCTACACATTTTTGACGGTAATTCAATTTCCTCAACCTGACCATTTTCTTTTACATCAATAGTCTTTTCAAAATCATTGTAGTACTTACTATTTTTAAAGGATAGTGTATGTTCACCTAATGCCAGTGGAATTGAGACGCTACCTGTTCCTACCATATCATCTCCAACCCATATTTCTGCATCGTTAGAATTAGTTAAAACATTAACCTTACAACCCGCCATCAAATTCACATGATAATTTAAGGTATCTGTTGCAGCAAAATCAATATCGAATGTTTCATCAGCAAAATCATCCTTTTTAATAATGAACTGATGCTTTCCTTCCAGGCCCTTTAATAAGAGAGGGGTACTTCCTGATAGTGCACCATCCATATAAACTTTTGCATCTTCAGGATTTGAAGAGACAAGAAACCCTTGCTCCAAAACCACAATAATGCTATCTGCAGTATTCTTTTTAAATGTTACCTCTTTTCTGATTACAGGATAGTCTTCTTTTTCAATTTGAATTTCATGATTTCCGGGTTCCATATCTACAAGAAACTTAGGACTCAACCCCACATATTCTCCGTCCAGGTAAATTTTTGCTTTTGCTGGTTCAGTCACTACAATAAATCCGCTCTTTAATTCCTCACCAATATAATTTGTCTTATTTTTCACAACATCAATATTCTTTTCCAGCGCCAGGAAACCATCTTTAACGAGTTTTAAAGTGTGTTCACCGACCGGAACTGAATCCAGAATCATAGAAGAGAAACCAACCATCTTTCCATCCAAATAGACTTTTGCCAAAGACGGATTTGTAGTGATAGATATTTTTCCAAATACCTGTTGCAACTGAAAGAATTCACGATAAGCCTTCCCTTCTTCTACCTCTATAACCTTAACCTGAGGATCAAAACTTTCCTTGCGCACTTCAATAACATGTGATCCGGTGGACAATCGTCCATTGTACATTTTTGTGCCCTCAAAATTATCATCAATATATATGTCAGCTTCCGGATTTGCCAGGATACTAATGGTTCCGTATCCGGCAGTCAATTCAGCAAAAGCTTTAGCCAGTTCGCTATTCCCGACACTGACATTTACGACAGCATCGTTATAATTTTCCTTTTTAACCACAAACCTGTAATCTCCCGGTGATATACCCTTTAAAGCCAAAGGTGTTTCACCCAGCAACTTTTCTCCGATATACACTGATGATTCAGTCGGCATACTGCTTATCAAAAGGTTTCCTGATGTCTGCGGCTGATTTTCGAATACTTTTGTCACCTGATTTGCTGTTACAACAACGGTATCACGAAATGAAAAAAGCGGAGAGAACTTTATTTCAATCGCATATTCTCCTGTTTCCACCTCTTCATTATACGGAGTAAACAATCCTGTTTCCCTGCCGTTTATTATTACCGGCAAATAACTTGAGTCACTGTCAATTATTAATGTCCCGGTTTCCTGGGCTGACACAAGCTGTAATCCACTCAGAATAAAAAGGAATAAACTAATTGTATAAATTCTCATCGTCAATAAATTTTTCATTTCCGTTCGTATCTCAACAAGACTCGGAAACCTGTCGTCCAGTCTTTTTTATCAGGATCCCAGCTTTCAGCATAATTTAATTCACACTGGTTAGACGGACTCACATAACTTCCGCCTTTTACACTTCCGTCCGCACACAGCTCTGCTACGTTTCCCGACATATCGTATAAACCAAAAGCATTTGGATTTTTCTGACCAACAGGCCTGGTAGATGCCATATTGGTATTTCCTTCATACCATCCAAAATCGCCAAGTGTATTGCTACCACTGTACTTAAATGAATCATTGGCTCTTGCAGCAAAATTCCATTCATCTACGGTAGGCAGACGAAAATCCATAGAAGTCTGTAATTTTAATTTAGTCAGGAAGTTCAGAATATCATATTTGTTTACATTTTCCACAGGATTATTCTGTCCTTTATTTACACTGGGATTATTTCCCATAATGCTCTGCCAAAGCTTTTGCGTTACTTCATATTTCCCAAGGTAATAATTACCGTTAGGCCCTTTTACAAGAACTAATGGAATCCCCATATTATCGAGCATAGAAAGTTGATCACTACTCAATATTGACCTTTGTTCTGCTTTTCGCTTAGCTTCTGCTTCGCGCTTCAGGCGTTCTTTTTCTGCCGCATCCTTTCGTGCTTTCTCCTCCTCCGCAAGTTTTAACTGATTTGCCTCCTCTTCCTTACGAGCTTTATCAGCCAGTTCTTTTCTAATTTTATCTGCTTCTTCCTCCTTAATTTTTTCAATTTCCTCTGCACTTAAAGCCGGGGTATTGTCATTTCCGGTTTCTGCTGTTTTTTCTGTACTTACGGGATCAGAATTCTGGATAACAGGCTGTTCGGTTGTTGTGGCAGGTATAACATTGGCAGTTGACACCTCTGTCTGCTTTTCTTTTTCTTCATTCCGTGCTCCTGCAATCAGTTCCTTTTCAGGCGTTTTTGCTTCAGTTTTTTGTGATTTACTGAATGATTCTGGCAGAAATCCCGGAGGTGCTGCAAAATACAGATATGCCGCTGCGCCAATTAAAACAGCAAACACAATTGATACAGGTAAGACCCACCGTCTTCTTTTCCTGTGCGAGAAATCATCTTTATACTCACCGCCACTTATTACCTGACTCTCATCACCGGAAATTTTTAATGTAGCGAAATTTTCTGAACCAGTATCTTTTTTCCCTTTTTGTTTCTTTTTAGAACCGGCCGGATTTCCTTTATAATCTTTGTTTTTAAGCGCCTCAACCAAAACTGAGCAATCCTGTATACGTTCATCCGGATCTTTGATTAAACAATCCAGTATCAAACGGTTGAGCCACATTGGAATGCTTTTCTCGTAAAACTTAGGCTCCTTGGGCCTTTCATTCAGCAAACTGTGAACTGTGGTCAGCGGATTTGAACTGTGGAATGGCACTTTACCCGTCAAACATTCGTAAATCATTACACCAAGGCTGTAAATATCTGCCCGGTGATCCACTTCTACTTTACCGGTTGCCTGTTCAGGACTCATATATTCAGGCGTCCCCACAACAGTTCCTGCCTGGCTCAAACGGGTTTCCCCGCGTACAAACACAATTCCGAAATCTGTTAATACAGGTTTTTGTTTGGTGACAATAACGTTTGCGGTTTTTATATCGCGGTGAACCAGATTCTTGCTATGCAAATAACCTAAAGCCTCGGCAAGGGGAATAATATATCTTATCGTCTGAGCAACAGATAGTTTACCGCCTTTTCTTATAATATCCCTTAACGTCTCACCTTCAAGGAATTCCATAGCCATATAATGAACTGTACCTATGGAGCCTACATCATAAATTTTAACGATGTTATCGTGATTTAATGATGCCCCAACTCTTGCTTCCCTTAAAAACCGATCAACAAATTCCTTTTCATGTATTAAATTCTGATGTATAACTTTTAATGCAACAGGACGTTGCAGGTTTTTTTGATTAGCTTTAAAAACAACAGCCATTCCACCGGACCCGACCACGCCACTTATTTCATAGGTTTCACCAAGCACCTGTTTTACAAGCGTATCCGGCTGACTATCTGCGACAAAAGATAGAGTATCAGAAGAAATTATGCTACCACAATGCCTACACTTGATAGCATTCTTTCGTATCAGCTCATCACAAAACGGACATCTTTTAGTTTCTTCAGCCATTAGCTATATTTCTTATTGAAAATTCGTTTTAATAAGTTGTTCTTATTATCTGCAGAATCTTCCACAGGTAAACTGAATTCTCTTAATTTTAATTCTTTTATATGTTTTACGCCAACTCTGACGAGAACGACTGAAATGTTATCATCACTTCCCATTTCATAGGCATATGCGACAAGACTTTTGGCGGCCTCATCCAGATCCTTTCTGCCCATAATAAAATTCTTGAACAGATTAATGTTAGTATTAATTCTGTCTGTCAATAATCCATCGGAGCATAATAAAAAGCTTTCACCTTCATTTAATTGCAAACAATTGCTGTCTGTCGGAAACAGATCAGCCTTCTCCATTCCGCCATCAATACATTTGGTGAGAATATGCGAATAATTATCTAAAATATCTTTAGGCAACTTCTCACCTTTTGCTTTCATAAAATCCTGAACATAAGAATGGTCTGTTGTTAACTGCTTATATTCATTACTGTTAAAGTAATATATTCTGCTATCTCCAATAGACGCCCAAACATACTTATTGTCGTGAATAAGAATACAAACCAGCGTTGTTCCCATACCATTCAGATTACGGTCACGGGAAATCTCATCATTAATTGCACCATGTGCTTTTTCGACAGCCATACCCAAATTCTCTTTGAGATTTGTCTCGTTTAACACAATACTGCTATCTTCAAAATGATTGATTAAGGCATTAATTGCCACATAACTTGCTAATTCACCTCCATTAGCACCCCCCATACCATCAGCCACCGCAAATATCCATGTATTCTCATTCAGCTGTTCTGCAGCCAGATAATCCTGATTGTATTCTCTACGGCCATGAAATGTGTATGGCGAAAATTCAATATTGTACATTCAAACAGTTATAAAATATATTGAAATTCCACTTCACCGGTCTTAATGGTTGAATTTGGCTTTATCTCAACTTCTTCGCCCGGTTGTAACTGCACTCCGTCAACAATTGTCAAATTTGTTTTACTTACATTTTTTAACCTTAACTTATTATCGGATTCTATTAATTCTGCCTGCTTTCGTGATATGGTCTTTTCCATTAACCTAATATGCGCATATCCTCTCTCTCCTTTAATATCTTCACGCCCAATAGTTACGATATTTCCTTCAGGTGTAGGATATCCGGCAATTTTAAATACTTTTCCTTCATCGGTACCGGAGATTATTTTCAATTCACCAGGAATAAATTTCAACGTTTTGGGATCGCCTGCAGCAGACAATTTTATGGTTTGAAAATCTTCATCTATGTCTGCGACTTCGCCCCCGGCCTTTCCGCCCGGTTTCCTGAATATTAAAACAAGGATCAGCGCTATAATAATTACCACCCCAATAATCAGAATTATCATAAGGGTATTTATTCCTGACTTTTCTTCAGGAGCTGTTGCAGATGCGGGGAGTGTAAGATTGGTTCTTCCCTGCTCGCTGATAAATGGTTCACCTGTATCCGGTTCAATATAAACGATACCGGTAATTTCGTATTTATAATTGGTTTCGGGTGACACCTGAGCTGTATTGATTTGAATTGTGAAACCATAGTCTCCTTCAACAAGGTAATGGGAAGTTGTATTTTCCTTGCCCGGTACCCAGCGTGTTACAAGACCCTTTATGGTAACCACTTCGCCTTTATATTTTGCAGGATTTTCTTTTATGTCTTTGACAGCAGTAATTTCTGCATGCATAAAAGTTGCCATCATGCTTACTACCATTATAAGTAAAATACGTTTCATCATTTGGTTTATTAAGTTAATTATTAACAGATTAAATGAATATTTTATACAATAGTTTTCTCTACAAGTAGAATAATTATCGATTAATTACACAAACAGAGTAAACCGACCGATACTAATATAAATTTGCAAGATCATTTTCCACCACCAATTTTAATAATTTGGAAGTGTGCTCTTTGGCATTATCATTTACAATTAAATAAAGAGCGTTATCCTTGTCACTATAAGTCATTTTATAAGGACGAAGCACATTTTCAAGCAGCACCTCGTTTTCACCGGTAAACATATCTATTCTACCTAAGAGGTTATATTCGTACTTGGTATAGTAAATGTAATTTTGCGTAACCAGCAAACCTGTAACACCATTTATAAAACTTACAGACCACGTACTTCTGTCCTGGGTTTTAGCAATACCGCCTGCATTAGAAAACCATATAAAATCGTTTCCGTAGTCAAAACTCAGAATTTCACCATGACCATCAAGCTCCCTGTCATATTCAATATATTCGGGGGCCTTGTACTTAACAAGCGGACTTCTCTCATTATCCTTTATAATCGCACCTACATAAATATTTCCATCTTTATCCGTATCAATATCAAACGGTTCTGCCAGACTATCGGTAATATGAGTCAGTTGCTTATTCTTAAAGTTGTACATTAACAACTGAGCATTATCCGTTGGCTGCTCATCTTCTCTTGATGTGATAAACATACAACTGTCATTTACAATAAGACCAAATGGTCTGGTGTTTGAAGTATATACAACCCTGGATTTCTGAGTCGCTTCATCAAATGCCATGATATTATAGGCGCCTTCATCACCCTTAGCTTCATTATTCTTTACAGAATAATATATCGACTGACCGGATACATACACGTCATCTGGTTCATTGAGATTATTCAAAACAGTATCCAGCGTTATATTTAAATCGCTGTTAATTATCAATTCCCCAATGTTTTGCTCACGCGAATTTGGATTCCCGCAACTAATTAAAAGTACCAGAACAAACAGAAAGTAAGCATATTTATTCATATCAATAATTTTGTGTGTTTATAACAAACTACTTAAAAAAATTAAGTAGTTTAATTTATAATACTTAATTAATTCCCTACTATATTTTATATTAAAACACTCTAAATCAGAAAATAATATTCATCTGCTTCCCTACATCACAAAATCAAAATCAATACAGGTGAAATTTGTATAAATTTAACAAATTAACATTTATAAACAAATTTTTCTTTTAAATTGGATAACTAGACTCAGATTTTCATATAAAAATGAAAGTTGCATTTATTTTTGCCATTAATACTACTAACACATAATCAAACACTTACAAAACAATCAATTTTTAATATACCTTACGGATATTACGAAAGACTTCGGAAATTACTCCAATGTAATATATCACTGACTATGGTTTATACAAAATCCATATTTGTAGCAGAAGTTAATTACTCCGATACTACTCTATCAGGCATATTTTATCACTTTGATCACAAAATCTGAGGCGGCCTTTAAATTTACGGAAATTTTGAGAAATTTTAATTAAATCAGGTAAGTAGAATATTAAATTTATCTATTGAAAAAAAAGAAGCGCTCACCGTCATCCTTCCGGCTCACGCTTCTTAAAATTATTCAAACAAAAAACAGATGTTAAAGTGCAGAAACACTTTAATTTAATTGAATTGAATTGAACGAAGCTATTTTACTCGAGATATTGATTAATCAACCGAACCATTAAATGATTCAGGTATTCAACCTCATAATCACCAACTGTAGGTTCTAAATGTTCGTTACCAATACCGCTGTGATTGGTAATAAATACATATGTACCATTTGTTGCAATCGCAATATATCGCATTAAAAATTCCGTTTCCTTATCTATTCCGCTCGCCGTTACCGGAATTATTTTTATGCCTTTTACAGCAGCATCCTTAACTAACTCATTCATTTTTGAAATGATATCAGTTTCATGATGCGGTGGCGCATCAAGCATTAAAAACAAAATGCGGGATTTAGCGCTATTGGACCACTGAAGGTTATTGATTGCCTCATTCAAAGCTGTATGAACAGCTTCAGGAAAATCGCCTCCACCATCTGCTGACTGATCTTTAATAAAATTCACTGTAGTTGATATATCGGTAGTAAACGGGCTTTGTCTTGTCACATATTCATCACCTTCATCACGGTAAAATACACTGCCGGTATTTATTACAGCATCCGGATTAGTTTCCCTAACGCTATCAATAACATCGACTAATTCCACTTTCAGATATTCCAGCTCATCAGACATTGATCCGGTAGCATCCACAACGAATGCTATGTCAATTTTTGAGCCTGCAATAGCAGCATTATAATCATCCAGCGTAATTTCATTTATCCCTTCAGCGTATTTTTTTAGACTTGTAAATGTTATTCCTGCTATTTTAATTTTCATTTCCGAAACTGCAGCATCAGAACCGGATAAACCTGGCCAAAATTCTGCCATACCAGAATAATCCGTTTTTGTGGACCATAAAACCTGATCAGATCCATCCACAAGCTGGATTGTTTCATTAATCACAGGATTACCCGATGAGCCTGTAACCTGTACTGAAATTCTTGTACTTATATCATAATTCCAGTGCTCCGGCATTCCTTTATAGTCCTCATCCTGTCCCAGGTTGAGCCAAAAAGTCCAGTTTGATAAATCATTCCACTCACCAGCTGTTATCTGACCTGCTACAATATCAACCTGCGTAGAATCTCCATTCCCTGAGCCACCGGTAACAGATCCTCCTGCCATACCATCCGCAAGGTACGTAGACTCAGACCCAGCTTTGTCGCCGGACAAATCTCCATCTACAACCTCATCACACGCACTGAACACAAGGATAATTGCTGCAAATAAACCTGTTAGTGTATATTTTCTCATACTGGCTAAATTAAATTCTATAGTACTAAGAGGTTGACGAATTAAAAAAGGTTGCTTCGGTTTAAGATTTTATTTTAAAAATTTATACTATGATCCTTTTCTGAACGGATTGAAATTAATAAAAAAATGCAGCTGCATTGCTGCAGCTGCATGAATAACATACGTATACGTATTTTAACGGTTATCGGTTTTTATACTGTTTGAGTTACATCCCAGACAAATGCCCGGATACCCACGTCCTTATTCACATTATCCAATCTCACCACATTGTCGAGCAGATCACTCACTTTACTATCATCGATAATAGCAAGAATAGAACTGTTAATTTCCGGCCAGGTATGCGTACCCATATGCGGATTACCATCCACAGATCCACGCCCCATCACATTTTCCCATTGGGTATATCCTCTGATCCCCATTCTGTCAAGCACATATTCCACCTTTTCGGTCAATGCCTGATTATATGTTATAAAAACGGCTTTTAAAGCTGGTTTATCCATTTTTCAGTGTTTTTTTAGTTTGAACTTTTAATAGGTGTTTCCATAAATTTGAAACGTTCACGCACTTTCTTTATCCTATCTCTTTCCCCCCGTTTTGAGAATAATGCATACATTACAGGAACCATGATCATGGTAATGATGGTTGAAAATACCAAACCACCAATTACTGAAATTCCCATAGGACTCCAGATCTCCGAACCTTCACCACGGCTCAATGCCATCGGGGTCATACCCAGAATGGTTGTCAGTGCTGTCATTAATACCGGACGTAATCTGGATTTTCCGGAGATCACAATCGCCTCATACAATTCATATCCCCTGTCACGCATAAGGTCGATAAAGTCGACAAGCACAATCGCATTCTTCACCACAATACCTATCAGAAGAACAGCTCCCAGTAAAGCAATTACACTTAAGTTTGTATGGGTAAGGAAAAGGATTAAAAATACTCCTGAAAAAGAAAACGGTATAGAGATCATAATTATTAAGGGCAGTTTAAAGGATTCAAACTGACTGGCCATTACAATGTAAACCAATGCTAAACTTAGCAACATTAAAAGAAGCAGATCACTAAATGATTCTTCCTGATCTTCGTAGGCTCCACCAACTTCGACCATCACACCCTGTGGAGTATCCATGGTTTTCAATACCTCTTTAATAGATGTTGCCAATTCACCTAATGATGTTTTGTAAGGAATGGCAGAAACGGTTACTATACGTTCTTTTCTTTTATGTTCAATGTTTGGAGGAGTCAGTTCCTCTCTGATATCTGCGATTTCTTCCAGCCGGATCGATTTTCCGGTTGGCGTGGTTATTGAGATATTCTTGATGTCAGAAAGCGAATTTCTGTATTGCTCCTTGAACTTAACAATTACATCATATTCGTCTCCAAACTCACGGAAACGTGTTGCCGTTAATCCTTCTATCCTGTTTCTCAAGGCAGAAGATACGGTGGCAGTCGTTAAGCCGTGCTGTGCCATTTTATCCCTGTCAAGATGAACCTGAAGTTCCGGCTTGAAATCATCTCTGCTGATTTGTACCTCACGGGCTCCCGGAATCTGTTCAATCTTATCCTGAAGCATTTTAGCAAACGCAGTGGTTTTATCCATATCATATCCGTAAACACCTACCTCAACATCATTATTTCCTCCCATTGCCATGTTGTTACTGGTAGAAACTGAATATTCAACCAATCCCGGCAATGTGCCCAAATGCTCGCGGATATCTTCTGCAATCTCAAAAACCGAACGATTTCTTTCTTCTGGTTTTACCAGTCGAAGACTATAGTTGATAATATTACTTCCTGTAGTTTGAAACAATGCCTGTAGACCGGCGGAAGCGTCTGAACCGTTCGATCTGGAAATCAATTGTATCTCAGGAAATGTTTCTGACAGGTAATTATCAATTTTCTCACCTAGTTTCACAGCTTCATCGGTACGTGTTCCAACCTGCATGTGCGCTTCTATGCTAATGCTGCTGTTATCTGTTTCGGGTAAGAACTCACCACCTACCTGGAAAACCAAAGCAACAGAACTAATAAGAATAACAAAAGAAAGGATAACAACAACCAACTTGTGATGAATAGCCCATTTAAGCGTTTTTTCATAGAAATTATCCATCCAGTCAAGGAAAGGTTCAATAAAACGCTGGTGCAGTGTACGCTTTTTCTTCTTCTCCTCGGCTGAACGCAAACGCAATAGTTTGGACGACAACATCGGCGTGAGTGAAATGGCCGCTATAGTCGATGTTACAACTGTAATAGAAACAATCCATCCCAACTGACGGAAGAATGTTCCGGTTAAACCACCTAACATGGTTAGCGGGAAGAATACCGCTACAACTGTTAATGTTGTAACAATAACCGCCAGCCACACCTCGTTCGTAGCGTATATAGCTGCCTCACGTGGTGTTGCTCCGCGTTCAATATGTTTAGTAATATTCTCCAAAACCACAATCGCATCATCCACCACCATACCTATCGCTATGGATAACGAGGAAAGTGAGATGATATTAATTGAGTTTCCTGTATTAGCCAGGTAAATAAATGCAACAATAAGTGATATTGGTATAGTCAGAACCACAATAAATGTTGCCCTCCATCTACCAAGAAAGAACAAAACGACCAGCACAACAAACAGCAAGGCATACATGAAAGTCTCCGAAAGATTCGAGATTGAATTTGAGATAAATTCCGACGAATCGAATATAGTCTCAATTTTTACATCCGGCGGCAGGTTCTGCTTGGCTTCTTCTATCTGCTTTTTTACCTGCGTTGCAATATTAACTGTATTTGCGCCACTCTGTTTCATTACAAACATACGGGCTGCCCTCTCGCCGTTAACCGTTTCAGACGCATTGATATCCTTGGCAGAGTCACGAACTGCGGCCACATCTTTTAGGTAAATGGACTGACCATTCACATTTCCGACAACAATATTCCGGATATCTTCACTGCGTTCAAACTCGCCTTCAACACGTATGGGATAATCAATCTCACCCATTTCAATATTACCGGCCGGAGTATTCACGTTTTCCATCCGTAACATATTACCGATCTGTTCCACAGAAAGGTTATATGCATCCAGTTTATACGGATCAACTTCAACTGTTATTTCACGCCCCGGCAAACCTGCCAGACCTACGTTACCAATTCCATCAATCCTGTTTAAGGGATTAATAACTTTCTCATCCATTATCTTCTCTAATCCGTCAAAGCTTTCGTCTGCAGTAACAGAATAGAAAAGAATAGGCATCATAGCCGTATTGAACTTATATATGGTTGGATCCTCTGCATCTTCCGGCAGGAAACGTTTAATAAACGAAAGTGAATTCCGGATATCATTTGCAGCTTCATCAAGGTTCTTCCCAAATTCAAATTCAACCATCACAACAGACATGTTATCGCGCGATGTTGAAGTAATTTCCTTTATATCACTGATTGAACTCAAAGCATCCTCGATGGGTTTGGTTATATTTGTCTCAATATCAGCAGCATTTGCCCCACTGTAGGTCGTAAAAACCGTAATGGCAGGAAACTCCATCTCCGGGTAAAAATCCACCGGCAGCTTCACCAGCGAATAGAGGCCGAATATGATCACACCAACAAATATCAATAATGTGGTGATCGGCTTTTTTACTGCACTAGAATATATACTCATGATAAATTTCTTTTGTCGGTTTTATTAGTCAACGATTTTTACTTTATACTGATCCATAAGGTTACCCTGCCCGGTTACTATCAACTTTACGCCGGGTTTAATTTCGTTGGCAATAATTTCTATTTTATCGTTAAAACGTTTTCCCGTTTTCACCTTAATTTTATGGGCAATACCATTCTCAGCAATAAATACATACTTATCATTTGTACCTTCCTGCTGCATTAAGGCAATAGAAGGAATGACAATGGTTTTATAGGTACCTAAATCAAGGCTCACCCGTGAAAACATCCCCGGACGAAGTTTTTCACCTTTGTTATTCAGTTTGATCTCTACCTTAAATGTCCTGGACATAGGATCAAGTGTCGGATATATTCTGAAAACTTCTCCAACAAACATCTTTTTGGGATAGATATCAAGCTTTACATCAGCTTTCATTCCTTCGTATACATCTGGGAAATATGCCTCTGATACATTCACAATAGCTTTCAGCGGATCAATCTGCATCAGCGAAACAATAGCTGCTTTTCCAGCCTGTGTGTTGGGTGCTCCCGAGTACATCTCACCATTTTCAAAATACTTGCCGGTAACCACACCATTTATCGGGGATACCAAACGTGTATTTTCTTCCAAAAAATCAACATTTGATTTGGTCACATCATATTGCGTCTTGACCTGATCAAACTGTTGGTCGCTTATGCTATTGGTCTCCTTCAGAGCTTTCAAACGTTGGTAGTTTACTTTTGCATTTTCGAGCTGGATTCTGGCCTGCATCAACTGAGTTTTATCCATTTCTGCAATCAAATCACCTTTTTTAACATGATCACCAACTTCCACGTAGATCTTCTGAATCCTTCCCGGTGAAGCAGATGCAAAATGAACCTCCTCAAAAGCAGCTAGAGTAGCTGTATAATCTATTGAATTTTCCAATGTATCTACGGCCAATGTCATAACCCGAACATTATAAGTCTTATCCTTTGGGGCAACAACTTCAGGTGCTGCCTCATCTTTTTTTATCTCCGTATTTTTGGCACCGGATTCTTCCTCTTTCTTTTCTCCGGGTTTGCATGCCGATGTAACAAAAACACCACTAACAAGCAGTAAATAAAGTAGCTTTTTCATTTTATATCTGATTTTTTATGTTTTACAAATTATTATTAAGTTTATCCAACGCCAGTTTCGCCTGTAACATCGACATTACGGACTGGATATAATTACTTTCAGCTTCAAGATAGGTTGAGTTGGATTGTGTGAGTTCCAGACTGGAAATAACACCCTCATTATATTTACGGTTGTATGTATCGTAAACACGTTTGGCAACTTCAACATTCTCCTTTTGCAGATTATAATTTTCAATAGCTGTTTTAAGATTATATTTCAACTGTTCGGATTGCATGTTCAGCTGATCTTCCAGCATTGCCTTACTGTTTCTCACCTTATCCAACTGGATTTCTGCTTTCTGAACCTTTGTCTGACGATTCCATGACGTAAACAGAGGCAGATTAAGGCTGAAACCAATTGTATGAGGTGGGTTTATATCAAACTCTGTAGTAATAATCTTTGCGTTATATGTGTAAAATGCTGAAACAGTAGGCAGATAAGCACTTTTTTGGAGCATTACCTGTTTTTCCTGAACATCTTCCTGACCTTTGAATAGCTGGTAGTCAATATTATCTTCAATTACAAAGGGTGAAAGTGTTGCTTTAACAACTTCCTGATCATTAATCACTTCATCCAGTGTTGTAGTAAGGTTCAAAGGTGTTCCCGGTTCAACACCCAACTGAAAACGCAACATGTTGTAATTCATTTCAAGGTTACGTTCCATTGTCTTTAAGGTATTCTTTAATTGAACACTGGTAATTTTCAACTGGTCTGCATCAATCTGTTCAGCCATACCGGCATCAACCATGGCCTGTCTCTGACTTACAATCTTGTCCATATTACCAATATTTTCCTTCAAAATACGAATTGATTCCTTAGTTATCAGCGTACTGTAATAAGAATTTATAATCAGATTAGTGACATCATTTTCCGTTTTATTATAACTCTTTTCCATCAATTCCTTTGCAAGCTTGGCAGATTGAACACCAACCAGAAACTGCCCACTAAATAAAAGCTGACTCACCTGCAACTTGGCACTGGCCTGATTTTTCATTGAAATAGTTGAATTCGCCATGCTTTGAATTTGCTGTGTGATATAATTATTGGCCTGGATGGTTGAAAAATTGGCATCGGGAAATTGTTGAGCGGCATCAGCATAAATCTTATTTAAATCTTCTGCCGATGTAGTATTCCCACCAAAACTGAAAGCAAATTCATAATTAAAAAAGTTGGTGTAATCAAACGATGCACTTACCTGTGGCAAACCGGATGATATCGCCTCCCATACGGACTTTTTTGCCAGTTCTTTGTCAAGTTCTGCGTTCTGAATCGTTTTGTTGTGATCCAACGCATATGACTTCGCCTCATCCAGCGATAAGTCCATTTTGTCCTGGGCTGAAACAGCCAGAACAGGCAACAGACTCAATGCAATCAGTAGTTTTAATGTATTCATCTTGTTAAATCGGATTTTTAGTTGTTATATGCTTTTAATTTCTCTTCTAATACTTTGAGCCCTTTTGATGTGGCTAAACTTCGGATATGGAGTTCCATTATTGATAAAAAGAATCCCGGTGTCCGGATCTCATCTTCAGTAAAAATATCCCTGTCCATAATTGTTACCACCCTGCTCAGGTATAATTTAGCTACCAAAACAGGATTTACTTCATCCCTGTACAATTCTTCAATTTTACCTTTATTAATATTGGAAATAATGGACTTATATATTTCTTCCCTCTGAATCTCATAAAATTTCCTAAAGATTTCAGGATAGTACTTTTTCAGATCATATTGCATGGAAGGATTTTGGTTTTTCATCATATAGCTAACTTTATCGCTAACCATCATCAAAATCTCAATCGCATTTTTATCCCTTGTATCACACATCTTGTCCCGCTTGTCTATCTGGCCATGCAGATACTCCAGTACCTTTTCAACCAGATCCTCTTTGTTGGACACATACTGATAAAGGGTCTTTTTTGATATACCTAATTCACGTGAAACATCATCCATCGTAACACTTTTAATGCCATAACGCATGAACAGATCCTTCACTTTATCCAGTATATTATTTAACTCTTCTTCACTCATAAATAATATTTTCGGCAAAGATATACCAAAATAAACTCAGGAAACAATATTTACAACAAAAGTTTCCATAGTATTTAAAGTTTTTAACATATATTCCGTTTTGTTGGTTTTTACGTCAACAAAAGAGCGAATAAATTAACTCCGTAACCAGTAATTTTCAGCCAACATCCATTTTTTGTAGGTGAATGTGGATGATCGGGGTTCGAAAGAAAAATTTCAATTACGGGTCAGGATTTGATTCAGGATTAGCAGTGCATAGTTATTGAAATAATTTTACAAAATCAAACAAAATAAATTAACTCTCATACAACCTTTTTCAAATAATAAGACTCTCTGTTAATGTAATGATTCTGAGTTAAATTCATAACTTTACAACATACAAATTACAGGCATATGAAATCAATCTTTACACTTCTGTTATCTCTATGGTTTGCAGGAAGCCTTTATGCACAAGGATTTGATCCTGATGTTTATCAGACTTACCTGGAACAGCACAAAAACATGTCGAAAGAAACATTGTACAGCATGTATCCGCAAAACGGCGAATTCTTTACTGCCGATGAGGGACCTTTCGATATTAAAACCTCCTGCTATTACGACTCTGTGGTACAAAAATTTAATCTTACACCCAACGAACTGGACTTATTAAAAAAGAATCATTTTGTGGTTACGGAACGATTATCTTATAGTTCGGTACTGGAAGGACTGGATCAGGTTTACCACAATGATTTACCTGTATTCATAACCACAGATGTTTTACTTCACGCATTACATAATTCCTACGACAACATGCTTCAGGACATTGAAATTAACTACCTTGAAGCAAACCTCAGCAAGGCTTTAAAAAAAATGTACGACAGGTTTCTTGCTGATGCACCAACTTACAACGCGGATCAGAAATTAAAATATACTGTTTGCGATGCAGAACTTTATATCCTGATGGCTCGGGTATTACTGGACAGCAACCTGGTTATTGAACCTACCTACTGTGCACAGGCAGATTTTGATGCAATTAAAAAGTATGTGTATAATGCTGATTACAAGCCCACTCCGCTGTTTACATATCATAGCAGAAATATTGACTTTAGCCAATTCAAGCCCCGCGGCCATTACACTGACGGTCAGGAATCATATTTCCGTAGCATGATGTGGCTGAGTTTTATCAATATTTTTCTGACGCGCCCCCCGGAAGACTTGACCATGGATAGCACAGATATAAAACGTATGGCTATGTTATCAGCAATGGTGAACGATGTGCTATATAAATCAGGTGCAGATGAAGAACTAAACGAAATTGATGAAATTATAAAGTATTTTGTAGGTGAATCGGACAACCTTACTCCGCTGGAATTTAAGTCTGTTCTGGCAGAACTGAATCTTTCATCAGTTTCAGATTTGGCAGATGATGCTAATTTTAAAAAACTTCAGGACAAACTTCAGTCTGATGAAATGTACGGACAGAAGATTCTTTCGGATATTATTATGACAGATCCTTTTTCCTCTGAACCGGCTCAGCTACCCATATCATACAAATTATTCGGGCAGCGTTTTGTAATAGATTCCTATGTATTGCATAACGTAACCTACGACCGGATCATTTATAATAATCGAAAAGTTTTGCGAATGATGCCCAATCCGCTTGACGTGATGTTTTGCCTGGGAAATAATAATGCCATTCACCTTTTGGGAAAAGATCTGGATAAGTACCCGTATAGCTCAGCAGCAGATGCCATGCGTTACCTTTTCGATGCTTACGATGATGCATACTGGAGTGAATCGTTGTATAACATCTGGCTCAAATCGATAAAGGATCTAAGTGTAGCTGAAAATAATGATTATACCCCATTCTTTATGAAAACTGTAGCATGGCAACACGAAAAAATCAATAGCCAGCTGGCTTCGTGGTCACAATTGAGACATGATAACATTTTATATGCGAAACAATCTTACACAGGTGGCATTTCTTGTTCCTATCCATACGGTTATATTGAGCCCTACCCTGCTTTTTATTTATCCCTTAAACAATTTGCATCTGATGCTGCCCTATTCATGAACAAGGACCGGTTTAACTCTGACAAATATGAAAACTTCTGGAAAGGTTTTGCAGAAGTTGCGGATAATTTACTCGAAATTTCACTTAAAGAAGTCAATGGTGAAGCATTTAGCAGCGAACAGATTCAGTTTTTGCAACAGGCACTCAGAGTTATTCAATATGGTGTTTGCGGTGAACCACCCACATACGATGGCTGGATGCTGAAATTATTCTGGAACGTGGTCGAGGCATCTCAGGAAGACTTTACCGTAGCAGATGTACATACGCAACCAACTGATGAATTGGGGAATATGGTAGGCAAAGTTTTGCATACAGGAGTAGGAAGATTTAATATGGGCATTTTCATTGCACCAGCTCCTGCCAATAATTATAAACCTACACTATTTTGCGGTCCCGTGATGTCATATTACAAATTTATTACTGAAAACTTTGAACGCAGAAATGATGATGAATGGACTGAAATGCTTTGGAAAAGCCAGGCGCCTGACAGACCAGACTGGACCAATATATATCTGGCAGACCGGTCAGGAAAAACCAAAGCTTCAGAACTTGAATTAAAAGGGGTTGAATTCACAGATACTGCCTACTCAACCGGAGGTTCTTCAGATTATAATCCGGCGGATGAACCAACGCTGGATGTCTGGTATAACAACAATGAGATTCATATCAACGGTCTGAATAATTATATCAATACATCTGTATCGCTCTATGATACGGGAGGAAGACTCGTATTTAAGACCATGACAAATACAGGCATTTTAAACACCAAAGGTCTTGAAAATTCTGTTCTGTTTTACAGAATTACCAATAGTAATAAAACTTATAGTGGTAAGATAACTTCATTCAATTGATTCCATAAGGTCACAGGGTGAATATTTATCCGGCATTCATCCTGTGGCTTTTTGTTTTGTGTGACAAGTGACGAGTTACAGGTGACGGGTGACGGGTTACAGGTTAAAAGGTAAAAGTAAAAAGTTTAAAGTTAAAAATTGAAGGTAAAAAGTGACTGGTAAGTAAATCATAATACGTTATTCGTGAATCCTAAATTTGAAACAAATTTTCAATTGTTCATTAATAGCTAAGATCGACTAAAGTAATCCCAGCGCCGCCTAGTTGCACATGTTCATCTCTGGCACTTTCCACAAATTCCACGGTATTCAGGTATTCCCGTATCATCTGTCGTAAGGCTCCGGTACCTGTTCCATGCAAAATTCGCAAATGAGTCGCACCAACCATCACCGCATCATCTACAAAATTCATTACGGCCCTTACGGCTTCTTCTCCACGCATACCACGCACATCAATGTCGCTTCTGAAACTGAGCTTGCGCTTTTGAATATCAGTGTTGCTATATGTTTCAGATGCTTTGTAATTATCCTTTTTACTGCGTTTAGCTTCCCGGTTACTTACTTTCTCCAGATCATTTAGTTTTACCGTGATTCTAAGATGCCCCAACGCAAGTTCCGCTTCTTTGCCTTTAATATCCAACACCTCGGCAAAAGCATTTCTGGATAAAATTTTTACAGTATCTCCTTTTTGTACAACTTCCTTCTTTTGAACTTTAAGTTTCTTCTCAGTTTTTTGATCCGGTTTCTTAGTATTTTTTCTTTCCTGCCGCCGGATCAGCTTCTCCATTTCACGCAGCACTTTGTCATCAGATGAATCACCTGATATCTGTTCTTTCTGCACCTCAAATTCATGTCGTGCATCTTTAGTTTTGAGCTTATCAGCTTCCGATTCTCGGATTTTGCGAATTGTATTTTCAATCGTAGCGTTGGCATTATCCATTAGCTTTGCTGCCTCTCTCCTTGCCTCTTCCAGAATTTTAGACCGTTCAGCCTTTAACTTCTGCAGCTGCTCTTTGTAAGCATTCTCAAGATCTTCAACCTGTTTATTCTTTTTTCGGATATTATCCCGCTTCCGCTCCCAATAGGTTTTATCACGCAAAATCTCCCGCAGGTGCTTATCGAAATCAAGTGTATCCTGTCCTACTTTTTCACTTGCCAACTCAATTACCGATTCCGGAATACCTATCTTGCGAGCCATTTCGATGGCATAAGAACTCCCCGGTTTACCAACCTGTAACTGAAACAGCGGTTGCAAATGTTGCTGATCAAACATCATGGCTCCATTAATAATACCCTGTGTTTGCGATGCATAATGTTTCAGATTGGAATAATGTGTGGTCAGAACACCATAAGCACCTGTATTATTAATATGCTGTAATATAGATTCTGCGATGGCACCACCAATCTGAGGTTCCGTTCCTGTACCAAATTCATCTACCAGCAACAGACTTTTTGATCCCGCGTTTTTCAGAAAATGTTTCATATTGAGCAGATGGGAACTGTAAGTACTCAGATCATTATCCAGAGACTGTTCATCGCCAATATCGATAAAAACATCATCAAAAATACCCATCTCTGAGCTTTCATGTACCGGAACCGGAATGCCACACTGCAGCATATACTGGATCAAACCAACCGTTTTTAAACAGACCGATTTACCACCGGCATTCGGACCGGAAATCAACAAAATCCTGTTGTTATTATTCAACCTTAAGGAGAGCGGAACAACCTTCTTTCCATCTTTTTTAAACGAAAGAAACAATAAGGGATGAACAGCTTCTTTCCAGTCAAACGTTTGTTGATCCTTAACAACAGGTTTTATGGCTTTCAACTGATCAGTCAAAATTGATTTTGACCTTAAAAAATCTATCAATCCCAGAAAATGAAAGGATTGTCCGATCTCTTGTATATGTGGTCGGATGTGAGATGTAAGCTCAATCAAAATCTTTACGATCTCACGCCGTTCCTCTATTTCAAGTTCACGAATGCGATTGTTGGCTTCCACTACTTCGGCCGGTTCAATAAACGCCGTCTTTCCTGTTGCCGATTCATCGTGAATAATGCCGTTGATCTTTCGTTTATTTCTTGCTTCTACCGGAATAACCAGTCTCCCGTCGCGCACAGAAGGTGACACATCACTTTCGATCAAACCATCTGTTTTTGCCTTAACCAAAACCCGTTGGATTCTCCGGGACAAGGTCTGCTGCTCCTGCCTGAGCGACTGACGAATCTTCAATAATTCCGGTGAAGCATTGTCCTTCATCCGGCCTTCATCGTCGAATACCCGTTTTATTTTTTGGATCAGATCAGGAAACTGTAAAACCTCACCCGCTATATCAGAAAGGTTCGGGTATTTTTCTTTGCGTTCACCTTTAAAAAATCCCGCAATACGACCCAATGTTTCCAGAGATTTCCTGAGTTCATGAAAAACCTTTTCACTAAGCCAGGTTCCAAGAGGCCTAACTCCACCAAGCGGTTCACGTAAATCGGTAAAAAAACCTATTTCGAATCCATCCTCCTCCTTACGTATGACCACAAATTCCCATGCCAGTCCAAGTTGTAACTGAATGGCTTTATAATCTTTTAAATAGGTAACTTCATCCACAAGCTGCTCCCCCAGTGTGGTCATGCACTCAACCTTCAGCATCCTGCGGATTCTGTCAAAACCAATTTTCTCTTCAAACTGAATCGGATAGATCATAATTTATTAATGGAGTACAAAAATAACATGTATTGTTTAAATAATATTGGTTTGGAAGTTTTTCGTTTATAAGATTCCTTGTAGGATGATTAGATTAATTGTTCATCCTGCCGTTGATCAATTTCACCCTAAGATCTTTGAAGTAATTCTTCGAACTGGATACCAGGAAGCAAGAAAACCAAGGGCAATAACAGAAACAGAGACAATAACGAAATCTGTTGCAAGTGCATTAACCGGATAATACTCAATAATAAAATTACCACCTCCGCTTAACTTTAATAATCCATACACCATTTGTAACCGAACGAAAATTCCTCCCAGAATTAAACCAAGAATAGTACCGACAAGAGAAATAATCCAACCTTCAAAGACAAAGATCATTCGAATTAATTTACTATTGGCTCCCAGATTTCTAAGCGTATCAATGTCATCCTTCTTATCCATCATTAACATGGAAAGTGAACTTATGAGATTAAATGTTGCTATAAAAAGTACAAACATCAGAATTAAATATGTGATCCACTTTTCAATGTTCATCATATTATAGAATTCTTCCTGTTGTTGAAAACGGTTTAAAACTTTAAAGTCTGAACCCAAATGCTTTTCCAGGTATGACTGTACGTCTCTTATATCCTTACTGTCCGGCACCTTTAATTCTAGTTGGGTAACCTGATCTGTATAGTTGAATAATTTTTGCGCTTCTTCAATTGGAAGTATGATATAATTCATATCATATTCAGGCTGATATACAACAAATAATCCACTAGGATAAAGATAATCGCTGATAAAGTTACTCTCGGGATTAATCATTGAAACCTGCTTTTCACGCTTTGGAGCATGAATCACGATAGGTGCAATAAATTTCAGTCCGATACGCAAAGTTCTTGCCAGCCCATAGCCTACCACAGCCGTTGGTTTCTCTTCGTTCCACAGCGTAAATCTGCCTTCAACCAACATAGTATCAAGGCCGGATACACGCACAAAATTTTGATCTACACCTTTAATTATTACCGGACTTTGCTTATCGTCATATGACACGAATGCCTGATCCTCTATAACTTTAGACCACCATTCTGCACCTGAGTTACCCAGCACTGAATCAATATGCGCAGTATAATTGAAAACTTTTCCTGAAGCAGGCAGAATTTTAAGATCCGGATTAAACGCACTGTAAGATTTACCGATCAGGTCTTCAAACCCATTAAAAACAGAAAGAACTACAATTAATGCCATGGTTCCAATAGTTACACCCGCAACCGATATCATCGAAATGACATTGATAACGGTATGTGATTTTTTTGCAAATAAATACCGGCGTGCTATTTGGAGTGCCAGTCGCATTATTTCCAGGCTTTAACAATCAGCCCTGTTCCTGTTTTATGGTTATTCTTAACGTCAAAATAGTTCAGTATAAGTGCAAACGGATATAAAATGAGATAGTAGAACGGAATAACAATAAAGAATATTTTACTTACATTCAGCAGTTGGATGGGATATTTCATGGAAATTTTCCAGGATAGCGAGCCTGGTTTTCCATAACTATAGCGGGCATCAACTTTTGTGAACCCTGCAGTTTTTAATTTATCCTCAATCTCCCTGATGCCGTAACCATCCCGTACATGTTCATCAATAAAACCGGTCACCTCATCGTGCTCGTGATCATGATGGGTGTCACTCCCGCCCTGGTCCGAAGGTGTGCTTATCAACAGCATTCCACCTTTTTTAAGCGATGCATTAAAGTTCTTAAACACTTCAACATCCTCCAGAATATGCTCCATCACATCTACAGAAAGAATAAAATCAAATGTTTCAGGTTTGCTGAATTTAGTCAGGTCTGCATATTCAAATTTCACCCTGTCCGAACGGTTGATCTGTTCAAAGAAGTGGTTACAGTCATCTATCTGCTCCTGCTTAACATCTACACCCAACACGTTCCATTTTGGGTTCACCCCGGAAAGATAATAGGTATACTGGCCAAAACCTGATCCGGCATCCAGTAACATGGCTTTGTCAGGATAGTTTTTCTTCCAAAGACGCAGTTCCTTTTTTACATGCCAGGTGCGCAATAAAAGAATATCGAGTAAACGGTAAAAGAGTTTTCTTAAAAAGGGAGTTTTATTAAACACATTTCCCAAAGAACGTTTAATAGGATCGTATTGCATTGTTATTCGTTTAACAGTGAATCAATATTTCTTACATAATCTTCTGAATCGTCCATGTAAAACTGGAGGTCAGGAATAACTCTTAACTGGTGTCTAACTTTTTTAGCCAGAAGATTTCTGTAATGCCCTTTGTGGATGTTGATTGTTTCAACAACTGAAGCGGCACCTGATGAAGGAAATACACTGAGATAAACCTTAGCAATGCCTAAATCCGGCGATACCCTTACAACTGTTACTGTAATAAGTTTACCCGGTGCATGCAGCTGCGCCTCTCTCTGGAATATCTCTCCCAAATCCTTCTGCAAAAGTTTTGCAATCTTTTCCTGCCGTGTTGATTCCATATCTGAAAATTTATGCAAAAAAAGTAAAAATAAGCATTAAACGGTAATTATTAGATGATAAAACCAAACTATATGGATTTAAATAAATATAAAACAGAAAAATTCCATCGAATATCTTATATCCCCTGTATGAAAAAGAAAATAAGTATAGTTTAAGCTACTATGTATAGTGATTTAAGAATTGATTATTCCTTCAGCAATTTTCCGGATCTCCTTTTGCCATTTACGTTAAGATTATAAATATATAGTCCAGGCGAAAGATTTTTCACATAGACTTTTTTAGAATAACATACCTCTTCAATAAGTAAACATTGCCCCTGCAAATCATATAATTCAAACGTTACATTATCATTACTGTTTATATCAATTTCAACAAAGTCTCTGACAGGATTTGGATAAAGCCGGTATTTTACATTTACAGTATTCTGAACAGGTGTGCCGCTTTGCTCCGAATAATAATATGTTTCTTTAGTCGTGTATTTTGAACCATTATTATAAAATGTTCTTCCAATCAATTTATTACCAAATTTTAAATGAGAATTGAGTTGATCAAGGCCAACATAGTTAGGAGGCAGCAACAACATATCAGTGGAATACGATGCATCATAATTATACACAATTGTAAAATCTGATTTCCATTTCCCATCCCAGATATACCTGTTGTATTCTGACATATTAAAGTCTTCATTATACAGGTATTCTCCTTTATAGGATATTTCAAAGGTCGTGTATCTTGAATTCCAGAAATAAAAAATATATTGAGTGACATTACCATAAACATCATAGAAAAAATCTGTTTTAGTATTTGGTTTCCAGGTGTTATCAACTTTGCTCCATGAATATACGGTTAATTCAGATATATTACCGTTGGAATTATAGGAAACATCCTTTTTATAAGTTGGTCGAAAGGTGCTATCTGATTTGTCCCACAATTTTTCATACTCAATAGTCATATTATTCATCTCAGAATATTCACTATGGCTGAAAGGATGCCAATTGCCCGAACTCCTTAGATATACTGTTTTTTCAGATAATATATCTTTCTTGTCGTATAAGTACGTTTCATCCCAATTTTGAAGCCACGTTAAAGGTTCACCCATCCATTCATATTCTGCATACTGAATGAGGTTTCCGTTTTCGTTCTGAGAATAGTCTTTTTTGACATCCATCACCCATTCCTCGGTATCAAGATCCCTTAAATAGTTGAATATTGACACTTTATCATTAATTACATCGAATTCAAACTCTTTTTTCTGATATAAATTCCAATTATCTGTAGCTGTATCCAGTTGTAATATTAAGACACTATCAAGGCGTTGTTTTATATCCGATCCAAACTGGCAAGACTCCTTTTCAAAATGGAATTTGTCCATTTCGGTGATTAAAACATTATTATACCCTATCTTCACAGGTACATCTGAAATCTGTGAATTGAGATTAAAAGCGAACAGGAATATAATTCCTAGAATGGTAACTATCTGTTTCACGGTTTTATTTTAAATTGATTTACAACAAAAAAGCATGACGCAAAAGAATGACACTGAACATGTCTTCAACAGTTTAATACATCATTATCAACATCATAAATGTATATAAATTTACGTGTTTTTTTTTGAAAAAATGGTAATAAATCATTTTTTCAAATGCTCCCCTCCCTTTAATCCAAATAACATAGACTTGTTGTAATATTAATCAACTAAAATTACGTTCAGAACCTAAACCACTCTTCAACTTTTTTATCAGAGTCTGGTTCATTTTTGTGATAATAAGCATTTTTCCTGGGTACATATGTGTAGTCCTTTTCCAGTTCAATCACATGATCCGAAATATATTGAACAGCTTCAATAAACAGATCAACTTCTTCTGTTTTCATGGTCGGATGAAGTGACCATCGAATCCAACCGGGTTTTTCTGTGAGGTCTCCCTGGTTGATCTTCTGTGTAATTAAATCAGATCGCTCATGCGAAACCTCCAGAAGCAGATGCCCATAGGTACCCGCACAGGCACAACCACCACGAACCTGAATGCCATACAAATCATTAAGAAGTTTAACGACAAGATTATAATGGATATTCTCCATAAAAAACGAAATTATTCCTAATCTTTTACGTTCATTGTTGGCGAGAATATGAACACCTTTTATCCTATCCAATCCGGCAAATGCTTTTTGCAGCAACTCCTCTTCCCTTTTCATAATTTTATGGGGATCCATCATCTCCTTCAGTTCAAAACACAACGCCGTTCTAATAGATTGCAGAAATCCCGGTGTACCTCCGTCCTCCCGGGCTTCAATATCATCCACATATTTATATTTTCCCCAGGGATTGGTCCAATCCACTGTTCCTCCACCCGGATTATCAGGAACCTCATTTTTATACATGGATTTATCAAAAATCAACACACCTGACGAGCCCGGACCTCCTAAGAATTTATGTGGTGAGAACATAATGGCATCCAGCTTCTGCATTGGATCAGCCGGATGCATATCTATGGGATCATATGGCGCAGATGCCGCAAAGTCGATGAAACAAACACCACCGTATTCGTGCATGATGGATGCCATTTCAAAATAAGGCGTGCGAATTCCCGTGACATTTGAACATGCCGTAAATGATCCGATTTTAAATTCACGATCCTTATATTCTTCCAGTTTTTTTCTCAGGTTTTCGGTACTTACCAAAAGCTTTTCATCCGGTTCAATAATAACAACATCAGCATTGGTCTCGTACCAGGATGTATGGTTGGAATGGTGTTCCATATGTGTAATAAACACCACAGGCCGCTCCCGCTCCCTGATGCATTTTTTTCCATTATTCAGTGAGCAGTATTTTAGCCCAAGTATGCGTTGAAATTTATTGATGACTGCTGTCATTCCAAACCCCGCAGTAATAATGACATCATTTTCGTTGGCATTTACAGTTTTTTTAATCATCTGATGCGATAACTTGTATGCCTTGGTCATTAAAATCCCCGTTTCACTGGTTTCGGAATGCGTATTGGCCACAAATGGTCCAAAGTCATGACACAATTTTTCTTCAATAGGCTTATATAATCTTCCACTGGCTACCCAGTCGGCATAAATAACCTTCTTTTTACCAAAGGGAGTTTCAAAGTCAGTATCGTGTCCAATTATATTTTCTCTGAAAATTTCAAAATGCTTTTCCAATTCCATATTCTAAAGAAAATTATTACCATCTTAACTTATAGATTATTCCGGTTATGTTCAGGCGCTAAGATACCTGCTTATTTTCTAATTTTTAATGATTTATGTAAGAGTTTAAACGTTATATCAGAACTTTCATATGTAATTATCTATATTTTTAAATTTTTCAGGTAGGGTAAACCTGTTTAAGTTCGGTTATGAGTCAAAGAAGTTTCACTAAAATTGATACAATTATGAATAAGGTAGTTTTATTTCAGTTTATAATGGTGTTTGTAGCTTTTGGATGTACACAAGCTGAAATACCCGAAGACTGGGATATGGAAGATTACAAAAGTTACGAACTGCAATCATATCTTGATTCGTTGGTTACAGATACAGCGGTTATTGCAGCGGATAGCAGTGAAGTTAACAATCTGCTTTTTATGCGTGAAGAAGAAAAACTGGCACATGATGTATATGTAACACTGTACGAAAAATGGGGATTCAGAGTATTTAATAACATTTCGTATAGCGAACAACGCCATACTGAAGCTGTACTAACATTGCTGGATTATTATGAAATTGACGATATAGCTGGCGATAATCCTGTAGGTGTATTCGTAAACGAGAAATTACAAGCCTTATATGACACTCTGGTTGTTACGGGAAATATTTCAGAAGTTGAGGCTTTAAAAGTCGGTGCCTTAATTGAGGAAGTGGATATAGCGGATCTGAAAGAAGAACTGGCTCTAACAGATAAGGACCCAATAATTACGGTATATTCCAATTTATTGAAAGGTTCTGAAAACCACCTGCGGGCATTTGTGAGGAACTTAAACCGTTGGGGCGTGGTATATGAGCCTCAGGTTATTGACGCAGATTCATATAATTCTATCATTTTCGGGGATTAATAGTTATTCAGTTCAAAAAATGGCAACCGCCCGGTTGCCATTTTTGTTTTTTGCCCTATTAAATCAGACGGCATGAATGGCCTCTTTACTCCTGCTAGCTCATATAAAATTCACCACGGGCCACTTTTTCCTGAGGCAGTAAGGCAGTATAGACTAATCTGCAGTGATCTGTCTTTACGTTAAGTTCATTGGCAAGCCTAACCACCGTACCTATCTGGCCTTCCAACTCCGAAGGTTTGCCGTCCATAATATCACGTTGTAAGGAAGTGGTAGCATCGGCAGGCATTTTGTCGGAAAAAGTCAAGACTTCCGGTATCATACCTTTTGTAACGTTCACTCCTTTTGCCAGCCCTACATCTATCATTTCACTCACAACATCTGTCAATAACTGTCTGGTTTCCGGAAGTTTCATAAATACACCGAACGGAACACGGGTTAAAGCTCCTATAGAGCTGGTTGAAGTAATAAACAGAAACTTACGCCACATCTCAAGCTCAATATCCTCTGCTATATGGTATTTTATATTACTCTTTTCAAAAATGGTTGCGATTTCCTTAACGCGATATGTTACCCTGTTATCCAGTTCCCCAAACGTAATAGAAGGGTCATAGGCAGCGTGTCTGATCACTCCGGGAGAATCAATCCAGCTGAATATTCTGCAAAGACCACCCAAAACCTGACCGGGACTCACCCACTTTTGTAAAATAGCAGGCGCATCAATGCCGTTTTCAATAGGTAACAGTATGGAATCTTCTGTTGTGATTTTTTTTATCATTGGTTCCAGTGCTTCAATTTGCCAGACTTTCACGGCCAGAATTACCAGATCGAAGGTTATATCGGGCTCATTAGTAGCTTTTGCCGGGTGAATCAAAAAATCACCATTTACACTTTTCACATCCAGCCCTTTTTCCTGGATCGCTTTCAAATGTTCTCCACGAGCAACAAAAGTCACATCGTATCCGGCTTGAGCCATTCGTCCGCCAAAATAACCGCCTACTCCGCCGGTTCCAATTACACAAATTTTCATTGCTATTATTTTATTTTGAAAGAATGCAAATATAAGCAATAAGCTTTTTCCGAATAAGTGATTAAGATCAATCCTTAAACATTCTTTACATTTATTAAATAACAATGGCAAATGTATTGTGTTTATCTCTATTTTTGTCAGCATGAAAAGTAATTCGTCTAACCGCATATTTCCGGCAGAATGGCATTCGCAAAGCGCCATCCAACTGACATGGCCTGATGCAAAAACAGATTGGAATTACATACTTGACGAAGTAATCTCGTGTTATCAAAATATTGCAAAAATCATCAGTGACCGGCAACGCCTTTTGGTGGTCTGCCGTGACCCAAAACAAACAGCCCCGCTCCTTTCTCATTGTGATCCACACCAATTGATCTTGGTACAGGCGGAAATAAATGATACCTGGGCCCGCGATCATGCATTCATTACGGTTCTGGAAGACGAAAAACCTGTTTTACTGGATTTTGGATTCAACGGCTGGGGGAATAAGTTTGATGCTAACGACGATAATAAAATTAACCAAAATTTGTTGGTCCAAAATACATTTTCAGATTGCAGATACGAAGATCATAACGATTTTATGCTGGAAGGTGGCAGCATAGAATCAGACGGTCAGGGCACTATTCTAACCACGTCGGAATGTTTGCTGTCTGCAACGCGAAATCCCGTATACAGCAAAACAGAAATCGAACATTATCTCAAAAATTCCTTTGGTGCGGATCGCATTTTATGGTTGGATCATGGCTATTTAAACGGGGACGATACCGACAGTCACATTGATACGCTGGCACGTTTTTGCTCTCAGGATACCATAGTGTATGTAAAATGCAACGATGAAAACGATGTGCATTTTCAGGCACTGAATCAGATGGAAGCGCAACTAAAAACCTTTGTTCAGGCAAACGGGAATCCCTATAATTTCATTGCACTTCCAATGGCAAAAGCGGTTTATGATAAAGACGATGGACACCGGTTACCCGCTACATATGCTAACTTTCTGATAATTAATGATGCCGTCATGATGCCGGTATACAACCTACCCACAGATACTGAAGCCGGGAAAGCTTTACAAAAAGCCTTTCCCGGACATACAATTATACCTGTTGACTGTTCCCCTTTAATTCGCCAACACGGCTCACTACACTGCATTTCCATGCAATATCCTGCAGAGGTAAAATTTTCTATTTGAACATAAATATCTTCCGGACCTGACCATCAGGAACACCAATAATAAAATTAATATAACCTTCCTTAGGTTGCAGTTCACCCTTTTGAACGTATCCCTCTCCTTTTGGCATACAGGTTCCCCATGCACCTGAGGCCTGACAATCTTTCAAATCAGTTATTTTTACAATCGTATGATTGCCAACAGTCATAAATACTGCTGAATATCCTGCAGCCTCTTTAAGCAGGTCCGGTAGAGTTTCCTTTGTAACTTCGGCTGTTTTATCTGCTTTTTCGGAAGCCAGTTCATTTACACTTTTAATAGGTAACTGATCATCCAGATTTGCATCTGACATAACCATAACACCGGTAAAAAGTTTTGCAATTGTTTCTTTTTTAGAAGTCTGAGCATTTAACACAGCTAATGAAAACACAGCGATGGCTACAAATAAGATTTTTTTCATCTGTCAATTTTTTAAGTTAATATTAGTTCCTAGTAATCCTAATTGATTCAAACAGACAATAAAGATAAAAAAATAGTTCGATCATTCTTTTAATTATTCCTAAAACTGATTATAAATTGTGGTGGCATTTTTGAATATCCTCATCTTAGGCTTATCTTCGCATATGCTAACTAATACGCCATGTTCAGACGAAATACGTTATTTGCATTACTTACCGTGTTAATTTTAATTAGTGCCAAAACTGCTGCTGCCGATAAGTATGAAATGGTTGTCGCACAGGACGGATCCGGTGACTTCTCAACGATACAGGAAGCGATTGACGCCACAAAAGCATTTCCTCCTCAGCGCGTAACTATTTTTATTAAGAACGGCATATATCACGAAAAAGTCAGAGTACCATCATGGAATAATAAACTATCGCTGATAGGCGAAAGTGCCGAACATACTATTATCACATACGATGACTTCTTCAAAAAAATTGATCGTGGAAGAAACAGTACGTTTATGACGTATACTTTACTTGTAGAAGCAAATGATTTTTATGCGGAAAATCTGACGATTATAAATTCTGCCGGTCCGGTTGGGCAGGCTGTTGCCTTACATGTGGAAGGCAACCGTTGCACGTTTAAAAACTGTAAAATAAAAGGGAAACAGGATACGTTATATGCAGCCGGTCAAAACAGCAAACAGTATTATGATTCGTGTTATATTGAAGGGACTACAGATTTCATTTTCGGAGCTGCAACCGCCGTTTTTAACGCATGCACCATCCATAATCTATCAAACTCGTATATCACTGCTGCAAGTACTCCTAAAGGGAGAATATATGGCTATGTGTTTATGAACTGTAAAATAACGGCTGAACCAAATGTCAAAAGCGCATATCTTGGCAGACCCTGGCGGCCATATGCAAATGTAGTATTTATGAACTGTGATCTGGGCCATCATATTGCCTCAACAGGATGGAAACAATGGTCCAATAAGGAAAATCTGACAACTACTTATTATGCCGAGTATAATAATTCCGGATCAGGTGCAAACGCAAGCGAAAGAGTCTCATGGAGTCATCAATTATCAAATAAAGAAGCTAAAAAATATACCATTAAAAAGATTTTTAATTCTGACATGGAGAATGAGCCGGATGATCTTTCATGGCTATGCAAATCAACATTAAAAAATTAAACCGTTTACAATAATGCTTTTATACCGTTACTTTTCAATTATTATTTTTCTTTTTCAGGTAACTGTTATGTCTGTTTACAGCAGTGTTACCGTCACTATTGACGCAGGCAGCCGGACAGCATCCATGTCAAACGAAACGATTTCCCTTTCAATAAACAGTAAAGGTCAGGTTAGCAGCATGAAGTTAAACGGACACGAATATGTTTCGAATGGAGGGAAATTTTATTTCAGTTACAACGACCAGAATGATTATTATGAACTGAATCCAAATGCCATCCACATTCAGAAACAAACGGATGATTATGCTGAAGTTGTTTATTCCAATACAACAGGAAACATAAAAGTTGAACAGGGATTCATCATCAGATCAGGGGTGAATGGATTGTACTCCTATGTCATTGTAAGAGGGACAGCAACATCTACCAGATTACGCGAAATGCGCGTTGTTTATCGTGTGGATCCAAACCAGTTCGACTATGGGTATGTGGATGACTCCATGCAAGGCTACCTGCCATCTGTTGATGTGATGAAAGCTGTTGATGCCAACGCCATAATGGATGCTACTTATCCCCTTCCTGATGGATCAATATATACTAAATACAACTGGGCAAATTACATTGTTCGCGACAGCCTTCATGGCATCATGTCTGATGCATATGGATTGTGGGCCATACCGGTAAGTAATGAATATATGAATGGTGGCCCTATGAAGCAGGAACTTACAGTGCATACAACAACCAAAACACCGCTTGTATTACAAATGTTGCAGGGCGAACACTTTGGTGCCTCAGCGCAAACCTACGAAACAGGTGATAACAAAATTTATGGTCCCTTTTTTATTTATGTGAATTCAGGAGAATCTCATGAGGCCTTGGTAAATGATGCCAAAGCCCAGGTAGCCGTACAGAAAGCACAATGGCCGTTCAACTGGCTGGAAAATGACCTTTATCCCCTGGATCGATGCACCGTTAACGGACGTATAAAAGTACCCTGGGGAGTTTCAAAAAAGGATATTCAGGTTGTTCTGGCTCAACCCGGTTCGCACATATATGAACAGGGCAAGGAATATATGTTCTGGGATAAAACAGATGCCAATGGAAATTTCAGCATTAAGAATGTACGTCCCGGAGAATATTCGGTTTATGCATATGCCACATCAGGCGATGTAACAGATGAATATTATGTACAAAACGCAACTTTTTCAGGCTCTGATGTTAACCTTGGAGAGCTGAATTGGGAAACAGAAAAACGAGAAAATCTGCTTTGGGTAATTGGTGAAAACGATCGCTTATCTGATGGTTATAAGTACAGCGATACCATTCGACAATATGGCTTGTATGAACTACCTCCCGCAAATCTGACATATACTATTGGCTCAAGTACACCGGATAAAAACTGGTATTATGCACAAACAAAAGAGGGCAACTGGGATATAAAGTTTAATTTAGATCGAACCTATAGCGGACCAGCCTACCTGACTGCCTCCATTGCCGGAGCAGCAAATAGTCCTGAGGTTGATGTATACGTTAATGGTTCCAGAAAAGACACCTGGTCCTTTAGTAACGATGGCAGTATTTATCGTAGTGCTGTACTCGGTGGAAAACACACGGTAAAATCTGTTTCGTTTTCTGCATCAAACCTGCATGCGGGCGCCAATACCATCCGGCTAAGAATGAACAATGTCGGAAACCGTGGCGGTGTAATGTACGATTGTATTAAACTTGAAACAGGAGGTCTCATTACAGGTAATAATACAACGAAAATTATTCCTTCAACAAAATTAAATTGTTATCCGAATCCATTTAACGAGTCAGTAACTATTTCATATTATGCCTCAGAATCAGAAACGGTGAAAGTTGATATTTTAAACCTAGAGGGCAAACTGATTGATACCGTTTTTGATGGGGCCATTCCTCAGGGCGAAACTAATTTCTCATGGACAACAGGCAATCTCAGTTCCGGAACATATATCTGTAAAATTTCTACCAGTTATAACATTTATACTACAAAGCTTTTCGTTATGAAGTAACACCCCTAATATTAACACTTCACCTAACACTGACAAAACCTGCATTTAAAGCTTATCTCCGCTTAAGAATAAGGAAATTTTTCTTTATTAAATTATTCATATTCAATATTTTAGATATTTTATTTCATATCCAAAAATTGTTATAATCACTAAAAAATGTCATATATTTGAAAGGCAAAAAAGACTCAATTTATCCTAGATATATGTCCCCGTTGATGTGTTTTATGATTACCCATAAAACTAATCATACTTCTTACAGCTGTGTTCTAAACAGTGTATTCTTCAATTAATAAATGTACTTAATAGCACCTTATGGATTTTATGTTTGCAATTCTACTTAGAAGCTTTAGGACTGTAAATCGAACTTGAGTGTCGATACTCAGATTACATTTAACAAAATAAATCATCTAAAAATAAATCCCTTATAAATATTAAAACAGGAGGATAAGTCATGAATCGTATACCATTACTTCTAATTTTTTTTCTGCTTTTTTCTACAGGTAATTTATCGGCCCAGCTATCGGGAACCTATACCATTGGTTCAGGTGGCGATTATGGCAACTTTAATGATGCAGTAACCGCCCTTACCACCAGTGGCGTAAACGGTGCTGTAACCTTTGATGTTTTATCAGGAAATTACAGTGAACAGATTGTTATTCCTGCCATTAGCGGAGCAAGTGCATCCAATACAATAACTTTCCACGCACAGACAAATAATGCATCCGATGTGACATTACTTCATAGTGCTAGTGGCAGCGGAGATAATTATGTTGTCAGGTTAGATGGAGCATCATATATTACTTTTAATACACTGACACTATCTGCATTAGGAACTACTTATGCACGTGTCGTAGAAATATTTAATGCTTCCGATCATATTACACTGAGTAATTCGGTATTAAATGGATATGAATCAGCTACGACTTCTGCCAATCAATATTTGGTTACAGGTAATAATACATTGATAGAAAATCTGACTGTTGATAACTGTACATTTAACGAAGGATCAATTGGTGTATATCTTCAGGGCGTTAACGGCAGCAATTTGAGCGGATCAAATGTCATACAGAATACGGTATTTAACAGTTTAGGTTACTATGCTGTATATACGCAATATCAAAGTGGAATTCATCTGACCGGAAATGAAGTCAGTGCTGGAAATGGTTTTTATCTGCACACCTCACAGGGAGAAATGCGGATTTTGAATAATAAAATAAGCTGCTATGATTATGGTCTGAATATATATAACAGTACCGGAGGGAACAACTTAGTTACCGGCCCAGGGTTGATAGCCAATAATATGATTTATGCAAGCAATAATTACGGAACCTATATATATGCCTGCAACTACCAGAATTATTACAACAACAGCATTAACATGACTTCAGGTAACAATGGGACTGTTGGTTTTTATATCTACAGTGGCGGGAACAACAACATTGTAAATAACAGTTTTGTACATATGGGATATGGCTTTGCCGCCCATATTCAGTCTTCGTCATCGATAAATGAACTGGATTACAACAATTACTTCAGCAATGGCAATTTCCTTATTAAATGGGGAAATGATGGCGTTTATGATCTGTCGGATTTCCAGGCATTAAGCACCAAAGATGTTCATTCGGTGTCGGTATATCCCAATTATTCTTCCAGCAACGATCTGCATACCATGACACCATGGCTGGATGGAAAAGGAACTTATCTAAGCGAAGTGCCCCAGGATTATGACGGGGAAAACCGTGATGGGTCAACTCCCGATATTGGTGCTGATGAGTTTACACCTGATGCTGCCAATACAACGCCTCTTGCCGGGCATTATACAATAGGCGGCAGTTCTCCTGATTATGCTTCAATGGCTGATGCGGTAACAGATTTACTCATTAAAGGGGTATCAGATTCCGTTTTTATGGATTTCCGCAATGGAAATTACAACGTTCAGCAAACTATCTATACCGTTCCGGGGACAACTACGGATATTCCTGTTGTATTTCAATCAGAAACCGGAAATCGTGATAATGTGACCCTTTACTTTTATGCTACAGGTACCGGAGACAATTATATGGTACATTTACATGGTGCAGATAATATTCATTTCCGTAAGCTTGGATTCTCAGGGAATACAGATAATTCGGCTTACAGCAGGAATATTGCCCTGACCGGTGGTGTGAATAATTTTAAACTGGAAGATTGTAACCTTAACGGTTCTCAAAATTCAAATGCTTATGCAGCATTGTTATCCGCACAGACTTCTTTGTATTACTCCAGGCTCATTTCTGGCAACAGTTTTAACGGCGGAGCCTTTGGCGTTTACAGCTCAGGAGTTAATGGAAATATTCGTAGTATGAATGCTGTGATTACTGATAATGAGTTCAATGATCAACGAAATTACGCATTACAAGTTCAGTATGAAGACGATATCTCTATCATGGACAACATGGTAAATGCACCATCCGGGAATGGAATTTATCTGCATACCTGTCATGGCGAAATCAAGGTTCTGAAAAACATGATTTCTTCATCAAGCTACGGAATAAATGTTTATAGCTGTACGGGTGGCAGCAATTTAGAGACAGGCCCTGGATTGATTGCAAATAACATGATTTATGCAAATAATAATTATGGAACCTATATGTATGCCTGTAATTACCAGAATTATTACAACAACAGCATTAACATGACTTCTGGTAACAGCGGAACTGTTGGTTTCTATATCTACAGTGGCGGGAACAACAACATTGTAAATAACAGTTTTGTACATATGGGATATGGCTTTGCCGCCCATATTCAGTCTTCGTCATCGATAAATGAACTGGATTACAACAATTACTTCAGCAATGGCAATTACCTTATTAAATGGGGAAATGATGGCGTTTATGATCTGACTGATTTCCAGGCATTAAGCACCAAAGATGTTCATTCGGTATCGGTATATCCCAATTATTCTTCCAGCAACGATCTGCACACCATGACACCATGGCTGGATGGAAAAGGAACTTATCTAAGCGAAGTGCCCCAGGATTATGACGGGGAAAACCGTGATGGGTCAACTCCCGATATTGGTGCTGATGAGTTTACACCTGATGCTGCCAATACAACGCCTCTTGCCGGGCATTATACCATTGGAGGAAGTAGCCCCGACTATGCGTCAATGGCTGATGCAGTTACAGATTTACTCATTAAAGGGGTATCAGATTCTGTATTCTTTGATTTTCGCAATGGAAACTACAACGTTCAGCAAACCATCTATACCATTCCGGGGACGACTACGGATATTCCTGTTGTATTTCAATCAGAATCAGGAAACCGTGATAATGTGACCCTTTACTTTTATGCTACAGGTACCGGAGACAATTATATGGTACATTTACATGGTGCAGATAATATTCATTTCCGTAAGCTTGGATTCTCAGGGAATACAGATAATTCGGCTTACAGCAGGAATATTGCCCTGACCGGTGGTGTGAATAATTTTAAACTGGAAGATTGTAACCTTAACGGTTCTCAAAATTCAAATGCTAATGCAGCATTGTTATCCGCACAGACTTCTTTGTATTACTCCAGGCTCATTTCAGGCAACAGTTTTAACGGCGGAGCCTTTGGCGTTTACAGCTCAGGAGTTAATGGAAATATTCGTAGTATGAATGCTATTATTTCAAATAATGATTTCAACGATCAACGAAATTATGCATTACAAGTTCAGTATGAAGATGGTGTTTCCATAATAGATAATATGGTAAATGCAGCATCCGGGAATGGAATTTATCTGCATACCTGTCATGGCGAAATCAAGGTATTAAGAAATATGATATATTCCAGAGATTATTGCCTGAATTTGTACAGTAGCTCAGGCGGTAATGATTTAGAGACCGGGCCAGGTTTAATTGCCAATAACATGTTTTATGCAAGTAACAATTACGGAACCTATATGTATGCCAGCAGCTTCCAGAATTATTACAACAACAGCATTAACATGACTTCTGGTAACAGCGGGACCGTTAGTTTCTATATCAACAGTGGCGGGAACAACAACATTATCAATAACAGTTTTGTACATATGGGATACGGTGTTGCGGCCCAAATACAAACTTCATCCTCACTTGGCGAGCTGGACTACAACAACTATTTCAGCAATGGGAATTACCTTGTGGAATGGGGAAATGATGGCGTTTATGATCTGCCGGATTTCCAGGCATTAAGCACCAAAGATGTTCATTCGGTATCGGTATATCCCAATTATTCTTCCAGCAACGATCTGCATACCATGACACCATGGCTCGATGGTAAGGGAACTTATCTAAGCGAAGTGCCCCAGGATTATGACGGGGAAAACCGTGATGGATCCACACCGGATATTGGCGCCGATGAATTTACACCTGATGCTGCTAATACAACGCCTCTTGCCGGACATTATACCATTGGCGGTAGTTCTCCTGATTATGAATCAATTGCAGATGCGGTTACAGATTTACTTATTAAAGGGGTATCTGATTCCGTATTTATGGATTTTCGTAACGGGAATTACAACTTCCAACAGACGATCTACACCGTTCCCGGAACAAGTAAAGATGCCCCCGTTGTTTTTGAATCAGAAACAGAAAACCGCGATAATGTAACCCTGTATATTTATGCCGCAGACGCCAGTCAGAATTATATTTTACACTTGCATGGTGCGGACTACATTCATTTACGAAATCTGGGCTTTTCAGGGAATACAAATACATCTCAGTTTAGCAGAAACATTGCCCTGACCGGCGGTGTAAACCATTTTAAACTGGAAGATTGTAAATTAATGGGATCTCAAAATGCGAATGCTAATGCAGCATTATTGTCCGCACAAACTTCTTTGTATAAATCCAGACTCATATCAGGCAACAGTTTCAATAGTGGAGCGTATGGGGTTTATAGCTCCGGTGTAAATGGAAACATCCGCAGCTTAAATGCCATTATTTCTAATAATGAGTTCAACGATCAACGTAATTATGCGGTTCAGGTACAGTATGAAGATAGCATATCTATAATGGATAACATGGTAAATGCACCGTCAGGGAACGGTATATACATGCATACCTGTCATGGTGGAACCAAAGTTTTGAATAATAAGATCTATTCATCAAACTATGGTCTGAATGTATACAACTGTACGGGAGGTAATAATCTGGAATCCAACCCCGGACTCATCGCTAATAATTTTATTACTTCAGGTAACAATTATAGCACCTATATATATGGCAGTAGCAATCAGAACTTCTATAATAACAGTGTTAACTTAACAGGTGGCAATACAAATTCCACTGCATTTTATATTTACTCTGGCGGCAATAATAACATCGTTAATAACATACTGGTTAATAGCAATAGTGGATTTGCCTATTATGTTTATACCGCAGCATCAGTAAATGCAAGTGATTATAACGATATATATTCTAATGGATCTGTTGTTGGTTATTGGGGTGCAAATAAAGCAACCCTTGCCGATCTCCAGTCTGCCAGCAGTAAAGATGCAAATTCGATATCCATTGATCCTCAGTTCATATCCGGTACAGATTTGCATGTCAAGGCCCAGGGGATAGATGGTGCAGGTACACCATTGGCAGATGTCACTGAAGATATAGATGGAGAAGTGCGTGATGAGACAACTCCGGATATTGGCGCTGATGAGTTTACATACGGGCTTAACTATGCTCCTGAAATAACCTCAGAACCTTTTATGGATGCCGTAGTACAGCACCTTTATGAGTATCAGGTTACAGCAACAGATAATAATGGTGATGCATTGTCGTATAGCCTGACTACAGCGCCTACATTCCTTGGCGTAGATGCTTCAGGTCTGATTTCCGGAACTCCTTCATCAGGAGATGTGGGAGACCATACTGTGGTAGTAGAGGTAACTGACGGAAATGGTGGAAGCGATACCCAGACATTTACACTGCATGTCGAATTAAATGTTGGACTTGATGATGTAAATTCAGGAACTCCTTCAAATTACATGTTGTATCACAATTACCCTGATCCATTCAGGAATACAACTTATATTAAGTATGACCTGCCGGTATCAGATTATGTAAAACTGGAGGTTTATGATATTAACGGAAGATTGATTAAACAGCTGGTTAGCAGCAGACAAGATGCTGGATCCTACACAATTCCATTCAATGCTGAGACACTACAGGATGGAATATATTTATACAGGATTAATATTGGCCAGTTCAGTGCAGTACAAAAAATGATTCTAAACAGGTAGGCACTGTTTATCGGATAATAAAAAATCAGCTTCTTATAGGAGCTGATTTTTTAATACACTAACTTTTGGACAATTTAAGCATCTGCACAGAACTTCTTTATTGTTCGTTCATTGTTTTATCTTACAAACTACTTATTTAACTATCGTATTCACTCAGTTTAACGAAAAGCTTTTGAGCTGTTAACTGATGATACAGTTCATTCACATGAGTTCCGTTATCCCTGAAAACAGCTTTGCCGTATTCTTTATATAAGCCATTAATATAGCTGAGATTTGGGAATGCTGCGTGTATCATATTATCCAGATCAGTACATAAAGCTGGTTCTATTTTTGTTTGCGATCTTAAATTTGGCCCCATGAGAATGAATTCAATCCTGTTGGACCGGCAATAATCCTCAATTTCAATTATTAATCGTTTAATTTTGGATAATGCAAACCATCTGTTGCCAATTAAACAGCCAGCCATATAATTTAAATCTACCAATGAATTATGATATTTTGAAGTGCGTTTGTTTTGTGGTTGATAATAGGTTCGACCAATCGATAACAGATCGTAGTTTTCAGACTCGTTAATATCTATTAAATGAAAATTTAATGAATGCTTAAGACATCCTTCATTATTTCTGTATCGGTAATATAACTTAATCATTCTTAAATATGGTTCAGGCCTTATACTCAACACTACAGCTTTAAAATTTCTGTCTCTAGTCTTATCTTTCAATTTCCCAAAAACATCTGAAAACCGCTCATATCTTATGATATCCGTTTCAAGCATCACACTGCTGTTTTCCATAAACAGTTTTCCTGTAATGTTTAGAAAAATATCCTCTGCAAGAATATCATACTGAACCGGAAAACAACCTCCTATGAATGCTATTCTTAACTTGTTCCTGTTGTTCTCTGATGCGAGTTTCACCGCGCTTTGATATTCCTGAACGGATATTATACGATCAACGCTTTTCGATAAACCTTTTCCAGAATTATATTCTTCATATTCAGCTATGATGTTCTCCGCATAATTCTCTGCCGGATAGTAATTAAGACGGTTTTGCAACAACATATTAAATTTCAAATCACTACCTGAAAATTTTAAACTTTTTGTAGTCTGTTGATTCGTTAATGTTATCTGACCAAAGTTGTTACCTGTTAATGTTTTCAAGTATCCCAGCATTGCAATGTAGAATTTTTCATTTGACCAATGCAAATAAGGTGAATTAATAAAACAGGTTTTATCGGGCTCAATTTGAGACAGAATTTTTTTAATCCACTTCCAGTACTCAAAGTTTTCCTGATGAAAAAACGGAAATACTCCTGCACATAAGTTATAGTCACAGTGACCAAAAGCTATATTGTTTACTTCCGGATGATTTGCAATTTCAGATGTTCTATCTAAGCCTGCTCTGTTTTCTATAACTGGAATTATTTCTTTATAACCAATGTGGCAACGATGCAGTTCTTTGATGATGTCATTTAATACTCTCACACTTTGAATCTTGGGTAAAAACACAGAATGAAATGTTAAATTACTTAATGCGTGGACATCTTTTTCAAATTCCGGATTCTTTATAGCATTAAGTCTGACACCTAATTTTGATTGTTTGTTAAACTGCCCATAAACATTCAAAAACTTTTTTCTGCCTTCTTTTTTCAAATTAACAGTACCTTCATAATCCCCATGTTTCATAAGTCCATCCTCAAAATCAAAACATATGATTAGCCTCTCATCTCCGGCATTTTTAATATGAGAGATAGTCGTATTTTCATCAAATTTTATAAACTGGTAAATCTTCATCAGCCAGGTAAATTGATTATATAAATCAGATTTTTATTTGCATAAGTTTATGGCTTAAAGATATGAAATATATCCGTCCTTACAGCAACATAAAAAAACAACATTTCCAGACTTTTTATTTTATGATAGCCTCAAATGTTAAACCTTTTAAAACTAATGACGAGTAGTGTTAAAAGAAAAAACAAATTCACAACAAATTATCATTCCTGCTGTTTTAAACTAGTTCTGAGTGATAAAAGGAATATTAAAAACCGTTTAATTTAACTCGACATGACATACAAACATTCCTTTAAAGGACCTTTCTATTTCTTGCCTGCTATAATGTTATTCATTTTAGTGGTACCGTCCTGCACCAAGGATGATTCAAGAGTTGGAGAAACCTATGAAATGAGTTTCTCTGTTAATGGAACAACCGTAAAATATACATCACAAGCTTCATTACTGGCTAATTTCGCAAATACTGGAGCTCAATATCTTGCAGTATTTACTGGTAATGATGCTACATCCAGTATGAATATTACGGCATACGACGATCAACCTGTAAGTAAGAAAAGTTATTCGGGATATGCCACATCGGGCACAGCATTAGTCGGTGTACTGATGACATATCAGGATAATGACGGAACTGTTTTTTCCCAAGGCGGTGGAGACGTAATTGTCAGTATTTCTTCTATAACCGACACGTCTGTAAGCGGTACGTTTAGTGGAATTTTGAAAGCCTCTGGAAAACCGGATATGGTCATTACAGACGGAAAATTTACATTAAAGCGCACTGGCTGATTGGACGAACATACTGCACATTTTCGCATACAAGCCCAAATATTATGTTTGTAAATGTTTGATTACTTACATTCCTCAAAAAGATATACGTTATCTGGTTCAGGCTTATATTCTCCATTTTCTATATCATGAATTATCTCAATAACTTTATCATTATAGGGCGTAGGAACATCAAACTTTTTTCCATATTCCGAAACAATACCATTTATAGATTGTATTTCACAGGGTTTTCCTTTCTCTAAATCCTGAAGCATACTCGGCTTCAATGAAGCATGTTTCTTTATCACAAGCGGAATTAAAAGAAAAGTTATGTATTCCTTCAGTTTATTATTATAGTTCATTAGTTTTCGAATGTTCTTTCCCTGTATCGGTTCAATATTAATATTGGCTTTATCCGCAACGTCAATACATTCTTTGATGATCCTTTGAATGCATAATCTGGACTTTTTATTATTTGCAGCCTCTCCAAATGTACATCCCAACACGGCTGAAACACCACTAAAAGAACTATTTATCAACAACTTGGACCATCTGGCACCTATAAAATTTGATTCTATGGTAACCGTTCCCATTTTTTCAAGAACATTCTTAATTTCATGTAATTTCTTTATGTCCCGTCCTGGAGTGCCTATACTAAATGTTAGGCTATCAGGGCTGGAAGTCAATTCACAGACGCCGTTTCCAATCATTGTTGCTCCCCAACTAACTGCACATCCAAATGTTTTATCTTCACCTATTATTTCCGAAACTAAAGCTTCAGGCATTCCATTTTGAGCCGTACAGATAACCCCATCCTTAGTTAAAAAAGCGCTAAGGAATTTTACTGTAGCTTTATTCTCCAACTGTTTGGTCAACAAAAATATCAGGTCATACTTTCGGGTCATTTCTTCTGGATAGATTGCATTAACCGGAACATTCATTTCTACGGTGCCGATAATTTTTGCCCCTTTTTTCCTTAATCCCTCAATATGAGATGTATTTCGGTTTACCAGATCAACATTTAAATCTGCCTTTGTTAAATAAGCTCCAATTATAGTACCCAATGATCCGGCTCCATAAATCGCAATATTCATTGTGAAATTTTGCTTTAATATTTTGAATTCCAATGCAATTTAAAATATTTTCATTGAATTTTAATAAGTCGCAATTGTTTATTCCCGACTTGGATACAGTAGTGATGAAATTTATAAGTTTAATCACTCCTATTTCAATTGCTTTCTTACATAACATGCCTAAAAAACAACATATTGAACATAAATTCAAATTTTAACATACGTGTCCCCCCTCACAATAACCAGTAAGAATAATAAAATCTATAACGGGTACGGTATAGGCTCAAACATTTATTGATAATATGAAAATTGACTCATCCTAAGATATGAAATTTGGTTCATTTATTTTTTATGCATGAGCCAACAATAAATAATACTACCGGACTAATTATCCTTTAGCACCACCTCATCGTATTCCAGTTCAAAACGTAATTTATGTCTGGATTCCTCCTGAGATAGGCTGAAGAACAAGGACTGTAGCAATTGGTCTGTGACTTTTTGGGCAAGGTTAGTATAAAGATGGAAAGCCGCTTTTTCCTTCTTCATCGCGACAATCAATATCTCCTGATAACTCATGCCGGCATGGGGTACAATATCAACCAGATAATCGCCTATTTTGATATCCTGTATTTCTTTAGGAGTAAACTTAAACTGTCTGCTGGTTCGGATGTTTTCCAGACGCTTTTTATGAGCGCGTTCTTCCCCGGCAAAAGAAAGGAATACATTTTTCATCTCAGGATTGCGTGCAGTCTTCGAAAGGTCTACATACAAATCAACACTTTCCTCTTCGCGCTCAATCGCAAATTGCAAAATATCATCAGAAGTTTGAAAATCTTTAACCATGATCGTAAGTTTTAAAGTTTAGTGATTACATAAAAAGGCATCAATTCCTTTGGCAGCACGGTGGCCATCGGCAATAGCACTGATGGCATCTGCCGTTCTGTTAACAGAATCTCCGCCAGCAAAAAGCCTTTCGATGGAGGTCTGCATCTGTGAATTTGTAACTATATGTCCCCGTTCCGTTTTGAGTTTTTCAATCCATTCAACACCAAGAAAATCGTAATAGGCTTCCTGACCAATGGCTCCGATCACAGTATCAACTTCAACAATCGTTTCGCTACCCTCAATAGGTACTGGCCGGGGACGACGTCCCTTTGGATCATCAACCATTTTAGCATGCAGGTATTCAACAGCTTTCACCTTCCCTTCCTCGTCTTTCAATATGCGTGTAGGAATAGCCTGAGGAATAATATGTACGCTTTCCTGTTCACAGCCTTCAATCTCCTCCGGATCGCTGGGCATGTCCTGAACCCTCCTCCTGTAGAGAATGGTTACTTCAGCTCCCAACCGACGGCTAACCCGGGCTGCATCCATTGCCACATTCCCACCACCAATGACAACAGCTTTCGCGCCCAGGCCAGTTTCTTTGTTTTCATTTACATTTCTCAGGAAATCAATCGCCTGCATGGAACCAGCAGCATCTTCACCATCAATAGCAATGAGGTATGGCTTTTCAAGCCCCACACCCATAAATACAGCATCATAAGCAGTATACAACTCATCAAACGTTACTTCATTACCCACCGTGGTATTGAACTGAAACTGAACGCCCATATCCCCGAGAAACCCGATTTCTCTTTCAAGCATATCCATTGGTAGTCTGTATTTTGGAATTCCATACATGGTAGCACCTCCTGGATGTTCTTTTGCTTCAAAAACAGTAATTCTGTAACCCAACGTGCGCAGATAATAAGCAGCACTTATGCCCGAAGGACCAGCACCAATAATGGCAATATGTTTTTTCCCTTCCGGCAGGGAATCAAGTCCCAGTATTTTTTTGTACCGATCGAAAGGAACATGATCGGCAATATATCTTTTCAACCAGCGGATAGCCAGTGCATCACCTTTCACGCCCACAGAACATACTTCTTCGCAACGGTGAGTACATACACGACCACAAATCTCTGGCAGTGGATTGGTTTCATAGAGAATTTTCAAACCTTCTTCCAGCTTCTCATCCCTTATAGCTTTAATGTATCCTGGAACATCCATATGAGCCGGACAGGAAGCCACGCAAATGCCGCAGGATACACAACGGTCGGCCTCTTTCTCTGCCTGTTCTTTTGAATATCCTTTTACAATCTCAATGAAACTGGTTGTTCGACTGTCTGGTTCAACTTCTTCCATGACAACCCGTTCGGGATTATAAAGAGAATAACCGGGATTGGTCCAACCTTTTTCGGCATCATCCCATGGTTTCTTTTCCACACCGGGAATATACCGAAATTCATCAGGATTGTCGGCCACCCAGGTATATTCGTTTGACATAGTCAAAGACCCGGTGGTACAAATATCCACACAGAGAGCACACCAACAGCAACGGCCATAATCGACCATCGGACGCAGTCCGCTGTCGCCTTTTTTAGTCTCAATCCCCTCAACAGGTACCAGATCAATGGCCCGGTTTTCACATATGGCCTCGCAGCTTCCACATCCTATACATACTTCAACATTATTCTTATGAAAACCCCGGTAACGATCCGCCCCGGGACGTTCAGTAAAAGGATCCCTGACAGTAACTGGATTTTTAACAATGTTACTCCATGCCGTAAAAGGGGTTATTATATCTTTGATCTTCATTGTGCTTTATACTTGAAAATTATCGTTCAATTTCAGGCGGACACGTGGCCAGGGAAACCATCATCACACTTATATCAGAAATATTGGCGTTCACCAGCAACTTTTCCAGAAGCGCGATGGCATGTGTATAACTGGGGCCGCGCAGATTGATACGGCGCGGATATTCTGTACCGTCACTCACGGTGAAAAAACCATATTCTCCACGGGATGACTCACTGCGAACATAAGTTTGCCCCGCAGGAATTTTCCAGTTCAGTGCATTAGGAATTTCTCCAAGGATTTCCCCTCTTTTAGGCATTTTTCCAAGAATCTGTCGAATCAGATCGACTGTATACTTCAAATCCATGTAACGCACCCAGGTGCGACTGAACACATCACTGGCAGACTCTTTATCCACATAGGGTTCAAAATCCAGTTGATCATAAACCAGGTAAGGATTGTCTTTTCGAACATCCCGGTTATATCCGGCAGCCCGTGCATTAGGACCCACGATACCATAATGATCAACCCAGGATGGATCAACATAACCGGTGCCAACAGCGCGTTTTTTAAATACGGCATTGTCGATTACCAGCCGCTTAAATCGAATCAGAAAATCGTCAATATCATTTAGGTTACCGGTGAGCCGATCCTTAAATCCTTCAGGCATTTTGCCACGTACACCTCCCGGAATCATGTACATGTGGTAGATTCGCGCACCCGTAAGTTCCTCAAAACGGTCGAGGATCAGGTCACGAAGGTATACTCCCCATTGAACACCAAGCCCAAGTCCCAAGGTACCACCATGTGCAGGCAACAAACGAAGCAGGTTACCGATTCGGGCCATCTCCAACACCAGGGTACGCATCCACTGGGCATATTCCGGTACTTTTACACCTGTAAGTTCCTCCATAGCAGCAGCCAGGTTGTATTCGTTGCTATCCGGTTCAGGCACACACATACGTACAACCGTTGGGAAACACTGCATCCAGGTACGGCGTTCAAATAATTTCTCAAACCCGCGGTGAAGATAACCAACATGGGACTTTGCTTCCACAACTTCATCTCCGCAGACTGTGAGTTCGAGAGACATGTTACCGGTTACACCAGGATGGTTCGGACCATGCCACAACCTGACATATTTACCTGAACTGAGATCAAACTGTAGTTGTCCGCTTTCATCAGGTTGTGGGTAAGCGCTTCGGTCAGGCTGAATCAATATTTTAGTGTTATTGCTACTCATCGGGATACAATTTTTGTTTCATGTACGTGGCCGGATCATGGGTCATACGACCAGGTCTCTGGAAATAGGTTTCTTCGCTGTATTTAAGGGTATCAAAATCTCGGCGCATGGGCGGTACATTATCCCAGCCTTCCAGCACGAAGTTTTCGTCCACCCGGGGACTTCCGGGAAAATCAATACCGTACATTTCTTTCAGCTCGCGCTGGTAGGTCCATGCCTGCGCCCAGAGATGATGTGCCGAATGCATCGTCGCATTTTCGCGGTTTATATTGGTAACAATCGAAATATCTGCATGCAGGTCATGATTATGCACTATATAATTGAGTTTGAAAATACCTTTTTCATTCCAGTCGACCACTGTAATCATCACGAGATGGGAAAAACCTTCCATATCTCGAAGGTGTGTAACCACAGATATAGCCTGATCTTTTGGTACTGTAACAAAATACAGGTCGTCCCTCTGTTTCTTAACGGCCATCACCTCAAAGGTTGACCGTAAACGTTCTATAATCTTTTCCATAAACGGCTACCAGTTATAATCGGGCATGTTCCAGTCCCGAATGATTTTTTTCTGATTAGCTTTATATTCATTAAAGTTTTCGGCGTATTTATTTGCGCCCTCGGCTTTACCTGCCTTAATCCTTTTTTTAAGCGCCTCGAAACCTGCCAGAATAGCTTCCGGTCGCGGCATGCACCCGGCCACATAAACATCTACAGGCAAGTATTTATCCAACCGGTTGATGGTATTGTAACTGTCAAAATACATGCCCCCGTTTATGGTACAGCTTCCCAGGGCCATGACGAACTTTGGATTCTGCATCTGTTCGTAACTACGGATAGCCCTTTTCAATGTCTTTACACTGAGATATCCCGAAATAATCATCAGGTTGGCCTGGCGAGGGGTTGGACGCATCTGTACACCAAACCTGTATGCATCAAACCGCGGTGTTAGCAGAGGGTACAATTCGATACTACCACATCCTGTTCCAAATGCCAGTACCCAGATACTCTCGGCTCTCGCCCAGTTAAAAAAATTCTCAAATATCCTTGTACGCCTGGGTTCATGTATCTTTGGCTTTGCATCACAGAAGTAATCCTGGATGGGATCAACTGTGATCTCCTCCTCTTCCGGACCAATCACTGTTCGTTTCATTAAATCCTTGTCGATAAATTCTTTTTTAATTGCCATGAGATCAGGATTATATCATAAAAATTCCAACAATACTGAGTGCCAGCGGTAGTTTCAGAAACCACGGGATACTTTGATCAATACGAAAACGCGGAAAAACCAGCCCAACAAATACAGGCCAGAAGAATACACAGAATGATTTCACAATCAGTTCAATCCAATTTGTTGCTCCTCCAAAAAACAGGTTTACCATCAGAATGGATTCACTCACATACAGAATAGCGCGGTTGGTTTGCATCAGCCCCAGGTAAGTTCCATGATATTCAGTTGGCGGACCAATGGGGATCTCCTGTGGAGCCTGCACAACATTAAACGGAGCAGCCATCATCATCCCGAGAAAGGAAAGCATCGCTGCACTTCCTGCAAAAGGATTCGTAAAAATGTTCCAGTGCATAATGCCCCCCTGCTGACCGGCTACAATTTCAGTTAGTGAGAAGGAATGATGACTTGCAGCCACAGCGATCACCGCCAGGGTGAAGGGTACTTCCACAGTAGTCACCTGTGACAATCCACGACTTATTCCAATAAATGAATAAGGATGTCCTCCCTCACTCGCCCCCAACGCCATTCCCAACGTTCCAAAAAACATGAAATACATGACCAGAATCACATCACCTGAAAATGAATAGTTACTCCAGAGTTCACTTCCGTAAATAAGAGGCATAAAAAGAAAGATTCCCACACCACCTGAAAGGCGAAATACCGGCCCCAGGTAAAACATCACTCCATGGGTTATCTGACTGCGCATTGTATAGTTTTTTATAAGGTCTATATAAGGCTGATAAAAAGGCATACCGATCCGCTTACCTATTCTTGCCGTAATCCGACGTATCAAACCGTACTGTAGTAAGCCGTAATTTAATACGATAAATAGTCCTAAAAGGGTAAACAACAGTTTTGTCCAGTCAATAATCATAACAATTTTCCTCCACTAAATGAGAAATAGAGAATAATAGCATAAATCAGCATGTGAAGAGCATACGTCTGTCCGTTACCTGTATACCAGGTTCGTATCTTATCGGCTATCGCATCAGAACACTCTGAAACAGCTTCCCAAAACCTTGATGCCAACGGAGTCATCAGAAAACCCAGTGCTTTTTTATAACCTGCAAACATGTTGTAGGATATGTGTGTGGTTTCAGGTCTGAAAGGACGTTCAGCGGCAAATACAATGTTGAATTGCTTAACTTTTTGTGCTTTCCGGCTGTGATACATTAGCCATCCCAATATAATCACAAACATTACGACCACGACAGATATTATAACAAAAGCATTCCAATAGCCAAAGGAGGTTGAAGCCAGACTTCCTGACCATTTGAGAGTTTCTCCTGATACAGATACCGGAATCAGTGTAGCCAGCGGTTTAAGGAGTACACCCGGATCTGCCGAAAGCACCATTATTGCGACCATAAAAATTACCTGTGGCAGTAAGTAATACCAGGGTGCTTCTTTCACCCTACGATGGTTGTCCTTTAATTGTCCAAGAAAAACTGAAGCGATAAGTTTGTAGAGATAAAGAAAAGCCACGATACCAGAAAAGAAAATCACGGCACCCTGCAGATACCATCCGTTTATCATTACTGCATTGTAAAACATCCATTTACCAGCGAAGCCTGCCAGAGGCGGCATGCCTGCCACTGTGATGATACCTATCAGCACTACGATAAATGATAGCGGCATACGTTTAATCAGCCCACCCATTTCGTACATATTTCGTGTTCCGGTTCGATATATCACACCTGCTGCCGACTGGAACAGCATGGTTTTATACACAAAGTGCAAAACCATATAGAAGAGAGCAATAAGTAATCCAAGTCTGTTATTCATGGCCAGGGCAAACATGATATAACCCATGGCCCCCACGCTGGAATACGCAATCAGCCGTTTCATATCTTCTTCATAGATTGCCAGCATATTACCGGCCAGTGCAGTAAAAGCCCCTATCCAGCCTATAATATAATAGATATCATAGCCAAAGAGTTGTTGAGGGCCAAAAGAAGTAACCAGCCAGAACAGCCCCAGTATTCCCGCATTTATCAGCACACTTGAAACAAGTGGTGTGGCATCATCCTCAGCTTCGCTATATGCACCAGGCAACCATATGTGCAATCCAATAGCTGCTGTTTTAATCATAAATGCAATGGCAAACAATATAAACAGTATGCCGCCACCAGCGACAAAACCTCCCAAATTGCCGAAAAACACATCTCCGGCCTTTAATGATAATAAACCAAAGGCGAAAAGCATAATGAAAGCGCCTCCGGCTGAAAACATCATGTAACGCAAGGCTGCTTCCCTTGCGTTCTTACCACGAAGGATCAGTATATAGCTACCAAGAGCCATCAGCTCCCAGCCCAGAAAAAAGCTGAGGTTATCTTCAGGATGAACCAACATAATCAACCCATAAATAGTCATTGCAGCAAAAGGATAAAATCCGGGACGCTTTCCTTTTCTTACAAAGCCGGGAATGAGCGTGAGTACTCCTCCCAAAAGAAAAACACCGATGAAAATCAGTTGCAGCAGGTTACCGTTAATTTCCGGATATACCAGATATCCAAAAATCATCAGGGAGATGATGAGTAAACTGTTTTTAATAAAAACCGGTAGGAAGTCAAACATAAAAAATACGGCAATAAGCAGAATCGGCAATAGTACGAAAAGTGAATTGAGATTAAGGTTATCAATGAAGAAATAAGAGGCAATAAAGAGTCCTGCACCAAATACCACTACCGGCAGTTGTCTGAACCAGGGCATATCAGGTTTTGCAGACGAATCAACTTCTGCATGGAAGACTCTTCCGAACCATTTAAAGAGGAACTGAATTTCGAAAACGCTGCCAAGCAATATCAGTCCGATCCACCCCCAGGCGTGACCACCTGACAGATGCATTACCATTTCCCATTTAGCAAAAAATGAAGGGAATGGTGGTAAGCCTGCCAGAGCAGTTACAAAAACTCCAAAAAGAAAATACAGGAATGTCTTTTTTCGAAGAATACCCCATTTTGATTGTTCATCACTTTCAACCAATCCGTTCAGCCAGAACAGTCCGGCTTTAGCAAAGTAATTGGTAATGAGAAATCCGAGGATAATAAACCAGAAACTATTTCCATAAAATGACGGTATAGTCACCAGAGACAGCATCAGACCACTCTGTGCTACAGATGAGTACCCCAGCATGCGACGAACATTTTCCTGCCGTGTGGCCAGAAAATTGGATGTGGCAAAGGTAATGATCCCAAAAAGAGCTATGACCGGATGCCAGCCTTCGGGTACTACTGGCATCAGTTTATAAATAACGAACAACACGGCGGGTACTGATGCCGCTGAAAGTGCACTACCAATAGCCGGGTGGGACGTTTCATACATATCCAGTGCCCATCCATTGGCCGGAAAGGGTTTACTCTCAAGAACCAGTGCAATTATCACAAAGAAAGCTGCAATGGCACCTCCCTTAATTGTGGTTAGATGTGCCATAAAATCGATATTGAGAGTTGCTGTATAGGCGTAGGTAAAAATAATCCCAATCAGCAACAGTCCGGATATTATTGAAGAAGCAATCATGAATTTAAAACCGACTGCAATACTCCTTTGGTTCTGAACCAGGACCAACAAACCGGCAGTAGCAATGGAAGTAACCTCAAGGAAAACAAAGAGATTAAAGAGGTCACGGGTCATTACCATCACGTTAAGACCAAACAGAAAAACGACAAGAATCGAAAGTATATATTTCCCTGAATTCTTCAACAGATCAAAGAGATATATTACCGTCATTAAACCCAATAGATTAATCATGGTAGTAAGCGTTGCTTCAACCAGGCTCATACGAAGGTTAATCGCAAATGGAGGCTTAAAGCCAGCTGTATAAACCTCAATAGATTTTATAGATCCCAACAGAATGCCTGTTAACCACGATGCTGAGATAGCCAACATTCCTGCTATTGCTATCAAAAGGACATAAACAAGCCTGTGTTGCTGGCGTTTTCCAGTAATACTCAAAAGGAATGCACTAATTAATGCGATGGAGACAATATGAACCGGATTTACCATTTTGTTTCTTTAAAATCTTTTATATCCAATGATTGACGGGTCCTGAACATTTTAAGAGCATAGGTAAGCATCACACCGGTAACTCCCACTCCAATAACGATAGAAGTAAGTACCAGAGCTTGCGGAACCGGATCAACAAACTTTTCTGAGAGATGTTGAATTCCGGTTGTTTTGTCGATGATTGGTGCTACACGACCTTTCATGTAAGACAAGGCGACGATAACCAGATTCAGCCCGGCATCAAAGATTGTAAAGGATACTATTATACGCAGGATATTTTTATTGGTCAGTGCCCCATACAAGCCCAGAAGTATCAGGAGAAAACCTGTTACCAAACCTATATTCTGTAAACTTATGTGTTCCATTATTCCTTGTTTTGAACTTCGTTAAGATGATGAAGGATATTAGAAAGTTCAGCTCCGACTTTGAGCCCTATAAAACTGTAGATAATCGGGATAACTCCTGCACTGAACAGTCTCCCCAAATGCCCCAGAGGTAGAATGCGGTTGTCAAGAAAACCCAGTCCAAGAATAGCTCCCAGTATGCCTATTATGACATAGCTGATTCCTGAGATACTCTCAATGGTATTGAACAAACCATGCCGGAATTCTGTCTGAGGATTAGCCATCAGCAGAAGTAAGAATCCTGTAGCAATGATTGCCCCCCCCTGGAAACCTCCTCCAGGAGTAAGATGGCCGTTGGCAAAAACGTACACACCAAAAAGTAGAATTAGAGGAAACAGCAGTTTCTGAGCAGTTGAAAGTATGATAGAAGATGGCCGTGGGTCATGTTTTTTTCTTGCTCCACCATTTTTCAGAAACATAGCAATCAGAGAAGCTGCAACAAAAAGAATGGTTACTTCCCCCAGGGTATCGAAACCGCGATATGTAACCACTACGGCAGTTACAATATTTGCTGCTCCAACTTCATGATCCGCATTATCGGCATAATATGCCGGAAGTTCAGGGAGTGATTCATTTTCATGATGCGTCAGTAGAAAACGTCCTAAAAGTACCCCAAAACCGATCAAAATAACAATTATGAATATGTTTTTATACATCGGATCTCCTTATTTTATTGATAACATAAAAGAAGATAATGGTAGTGAGTCCACTTCCGATTGCAGCTTCAGTCATTGCCACATCTGGTGCGGCTAATAAAAGATACAGTATGGAAGCAATCAGACTTAAAATTCCCGACGCAAGTACAGCCGTCCGAACTTTGCGAACAATGAGCGTTGCAATAGCCATACTTATCATAACCAAACTCAGGATTAAAGCTAAAATGATAGTTCCCATATTACTTTTCCTTTTTCTTTTCTTCTGACTCTGATTCGCTTAATTTATCAATCACTGTTTTTTTAGAAAGCGTAATACCGATATGATGCGCGGCCCTTGCAAGAGTATGAGAGGATACAGGATTAGTAATGATCACAAACGAAATCAGGATAAAGGCCTTGCCTGCCCAGGTAAGGTTGATAATAGCAATACCCGCTATGGAAAGGATGGTTCCCAATGTACTGGCTTTAGTTCCTGTTTGAAGGCGATTGTACAAATCAGGCATCCGCACAATTCCCAATGCCCCAAGGAAAATAAAAATTGATCCCAGGAGGGTAACAATACTTCCGATTAACGTGCGAATCTCCATATCTACATCCCTTTTTCAATAAAACGTGCTACAACGATGACCCCGGTAAAACTGAGCAGACCATATACCAATGCTACATCAAGATAAATAAACCGGTTATTAAAAAAGGCAATCAGGGTAATCAAGGCAATTGATGAAACAGTCATCACGTCAAAAGCCATGATACGGTCGGCTGAAGTAGGCCCTTTTATAAAGCGCCAGAGGGCTGTCAACATACCCAGCAGTATAAATCCGCCTGATATATACAAAATAATATTAACCATACATTACCTCCAGATATTTTTCAAATTTTGATACTATAGCATGAGTTGCTTCTTCGGTCCGTGTACTGCTTACATCAATCCAATGAATAAACATGCTGTCATCACGAATATCCACCGTGAGTGTACCCGGAGTAAGGGTAATGGAATTAGCAAGCATCATTTTTCCAATATTGGTTTTCAACCGGGTTTTTACCTCTACAATACCAGGGTTGATAGGTAGAGATGGATTAAGCACACGTAAAGCCACATCAATATTTGACTTTATGAGTTCCCACCAAAACACTCCCAGAAAGGCAATTGAATAAAGAAAGCTTTTAGGAGTTAATCGTACGTGTTGTAATACTTCACATCTGCTGCAAACAGCTACAGCAATCAACGCAGAAATAATCGCTCCGGTAATAAGGACATCTGCAGCAACTGACCAATTCAGAGCCATCCAGGTAATGTATGACAACACAAAAATTAAGGACAAATTTTTCACATTCATGTAAATGAATTTAAAGCACTTCAAAGCTATTAAGCTCATAGCTAGGATAACCAGAAATCAAGTATAAATATGTTTACTAGTTGATAAAATTATGTTGATATCAGAACAGATATAAAGCAAAAAAAAAACAGAGCTATGGATACTGTTATAAAAATGCACTAATTTTGGTAGTTCACAATAGGAGGTTGAAAATGTACGAACAGAAAAAGACCTGTCAGGAATGCAATACAAAATCAACCTGTTTTAAAAAACTTAGCATACTAGAACTGGAAGTGGCAAATGCCAATCGAGTGGAATTACATTATCGAAAGGGTGAAAACATAGCCAAGCAAGGTTCGTTTGTTAGTCAGATTTTATATCTGCAGAAGGGTATTGTTAAAGTATATATGGAGACCGGGCGGGAATCGGATATGATCCTAAATATCTTCAGTGAAGGTAGCCTTATTGGCTTGTCCGGTATTTTTTCTGAAGAATCCATGCAATATTCAGTAGCCGCCTTAGAAGATTCCATAATTTGCGCCATTGATAAAAAGGTTATTGAAGATATGGTGAAAAATAATGGCGAATTTGCGAGAAGCATTATTGAGGACATCAACAGGCTGACGTATTATCATTTTAAAAAATTAATTGCAGCAACGCAAAAACAACTCAATGGAAGAATGGCTGATGCGTTGCTGCATCTTTCGAATGACGTATATTTCAGTGATGATTTTAATCTGGCTCTTTCGAGAAAAGAACTGGCCGAATTGGCTGGAATGAGCATGATGAGTGCAATTAGAGTTATTAAAGATATGCAGAAAAACGGCATTATAGAAGAAAGTAATGGTTATTTACTGATCACTGACAGACAAAGACTGGAAGAATGGAGTACCTATGGATAAAATCTTTGATTTATCTGTTTTATGATAATCCTCACATAGCGGGATTTTTGAAGAATTAATCCCGATATGAAGTCTGAATCACCCGCATTGCAGCTGCGAACACATGGTTTAAATGTTGTACACCTTCTCTTCAAAAAAAATGATTTCTACTGAGACTTTTAGTGTGAGCACTGCCTTACTACTATGAAACATATTAAAAACGAATGAAAGCGCTTCTGCCATAGATGATATACAGCCCTAAACTTACCGTACTATAAATTGAAATAAAATATTAAATTGCAGGGTTTAAATTTTGTGTATTAAATGAAGATTGTCCCAAACTATTTATACACCGTACTGGCTTATACAGTATTACACACACTAACTGCGATTAGTGTTTTGTTAAGCCTGCTTTTTCATGCTCTGAGAATGGATAAGGCCATGAATGCTGTTATTCATTTATGGGCAAGAGGATCGTTTCTGATCATCGGAAAACGACTTCATGCAGAGGGCATAGAAAACTTCGAAAAAGGGAAAAAGTATATATTAATGGCCAACCACACAAGCATGTTCGACATCATGGGGATTATGTCTGTTTTCCCGGGAGTGGCCTGGTTTGGGAAAGAATATCTTGTAAAAATACCGGTTTTTGGAACCCTCTTACGTGGAATAAATTATGTTCCTATGAGAACAACCGATTTGAGGAATACCAAAGAAATGGTTGGTAAGTTGATTAGTCATACGCATGATCACACCGTGGCAATTTTCCCTGAAGGAACGCGAACTATCACAGGTGAACTCAGTAAATTCAGAAAAGGCTTTTTGCATGTACTAAAAGCAAGTGAAAGAGACATACTACCCGTTAGCCTTATCGGTTTTTTTGAATTCAAACCAAAAAACCGGTTTTATTTCAGATACAGAGTAAGATTAACCGTTAAGGTTCACAAACCACTGCTTTATTCTGAATTAAAAGAATTAACTGATTCTGAAATAATTAACCTGGTTCAGTCGCGCATTGAATCAGTATTACCAACGTATAAAACTGCATAACTGTGGAAAGTTCTAATCAATGGGCATTTATTATAAACCCTGTGGCAGGAAACGGACATTCTCTCGAAGTCGAAAAGGAATTAGTTGCCCAGCTAAAAAAAAGAAACATTGAAGCAAAACTGGTCAGAACAGAAAGAAAAAACCATGCAAAAAAATTGGTTAAAGAACTTGCTGAACAAGGTTTCAATACCATAGTCGCTGTGGGAGGTGATGGAACATTTAACGAAGTTGGAAGCTCTGTTACCAAAATTCCTGACCTTACTGTAGGACTGATTCCGGCTGGAACGGGCAACGATTTTGCTCAGATTATTGGTCAAAACGAGAATTTTTCGGAAAATGACTGGGATATTTTTTTTGAAGCAAATACAAAAAAGATGGATGTAGGCCGTTGCAACGGAAATATGTTCTTTAATGGCATGGGACTTGGATTTGATGCTCAGGTTGCCTCTGAAAATTATATCACTCCGGATAAGGTTAAAGAAAGAAGTAAAAACCTTTACGTATGGCACATTTTAAAAAATCTGCTGTTTTATAAAGAACGGATATTCAAAACGTCAACCAATGGTGAAATGCATGAAACACTTGGTTTCATGAATACAATTGCAATTGGTAGAAGATTTGCCGGTGGTTATCTCATTACCCCTAAAGCACTTGCAAACGATGGGTTGTTGGATGTTTGCATGGTTGGAAAGGTTAGTCTGCCTGAACGTTTAAATATACTATTGAAAGTTCCCAAAGGAAGGCATTTGGATCACAAAAAAGTGACCTTTTATACAACCGATAAAATGGTTATTGAGGTTAATAAGAAATCCGCATATCATCTGGATGGCGAACTGTTTTTCGATACACGTTTTGAAATTGATATTTTGCCTGGGAAAGTAAATATTATCTATAATCCTCATGGAAACCATTTTTTCACGGATTCAAACAAATAGGTGAATGCATAAAAATTATATCGCTTTTTTTGATTTGGACGAAACCATTCTGGCTGTTAACAGCGGAAGAATCCTGGTTAAAGAATGCTACAGGAATGGGGTAATGTCACGTAGCGATTTACTGAAAGCGTACTGGCTATCGATATTACACAAATTAAAACTAAAAAGCAGCAGACGTTCCTCTTTGTCTATGATGAAATGGCTAAAGGGTACCGAAGCGAAATTTATGCAGGAATTTACAGACAAAGTAGTCGAAGAGAAGCTTGTTTCTTTCATTCGCCCTGAAATCAAGAAAGAAATCCATACACACCGCGAAAATGGCAGCAGAATTGTCATGCTCTCAGCCGCACTGACTTTCATTGTAAAACCAATTGCTGAGTATTTAAAATTCGACGATTATATCTGTTCTGATCCTGAAGTTGAAAACGGATATTATACAGGAAACCCCAACGGTCCTGTATGCATTGATGATGAAAAGGAAAAACAGATCCGTGAATATTGTCAGCAGAATAAGGTCGTATTATCGGATGTCTGGTTTTATGGTGATTCATGGTCTGACAGATTCGCCCTGAATATTGTGGGTCACCCGGTATGTGTTCAGCCTGACAGCCGCTTATTAAAACGTTCAAAGGAAAAAAACTGGCGAGTGATCGAATAGATGGTGATGCTTCGTCAAGCTTAGCAACCGCGGGTTAATGATTACACATTGTTGAAGTCTAATATTCGCCATCAAGTTTTATCCTGTTAAGCAGAATTATTCCACTACAGTTCAGGCATTCAGCCATTTTTTAAAATCGGCAGATCGATCAATACTAACAATTGTATCCAGTTCATCATCGGCTACCGGGATCAATTCAAGCTTAAAACGCGATCTGGAATAGGCTACCATATTACTTATCGAATCTATACTTACAATATACTTTCGGTTAATCCTGAAAAATTTCTCCGGATTAATCATACTTTCGAGTTTATCCAACGTATAATCCACAGGATACGATTTACCCTGAAAAGTTCTCATATAAACCGCTTTCTCAAGCACAAAAAAATAGGCAATCTCTCCTATTTCAACTTTTCGTATTTTCTCACCAAGCTGGATAAGAAACCGCTTTTTGTATTCTGGCTCCCTGCCTTGAATATTTGCCAGCAACGTTTCAAAATCAATGGCAAAAGCAGATTTCAGTGTTTGATATTTTTGCAGACTCTCCTCTAATTCAATTCTCCTTATTGGTTTTAGAAGGTAAGCAATACTGTTGAGCTGAAATGCTTTAATGGCATACTGATCATAAGCCGTTGTGAAAATTACCGGAGTGTTTATCATTACCTGCTCAAAAATACTGAAGCTGATACCATCGGATAACTGGATGTCCAGAAAAATAAGATCAACCGAATTGTTCATTAACCATTTGACGGACTCTTTTATAGAACCTGTTTTTGCAGCAACGCTTATGGATGGATTAATTTCCAAAACCATTTGTTCCAGTTTTTCGGCTGCGAATTGTTCGTCTTCAATGATAAGTACCTTCATGGAGTTCAGTTTTTATTAATGGAAGCCTGGCTATATAGTGGTTAGTATCCAATTTAAATTCAGGTTCAAGATTACTGATTAAGGCATACCGTTTTACCAGATTTTTCAAACCCAGTCCGGTTGAAACACCTTTCGAAATCTTTGGTTGCAAATTATTTTTTACTATCAAGGTTAGAGCTTCATCTGTTATTTTAATATGTAGCGGTTTTGATTCATTAATAATGTTATGTTTCATGGCATTTTCCAAAACGACCTGCAGCGAAAGGGGCGGAAGAAACAATTCCATAAGTCCGGCACTTATATCTACTGAATAGGTTAAGTTCTCTCCATACCTGATTTGCTGCAAAAAAAGATAGGATCGCATAAACTCGAGTTCTTTCCCCAATGTAGCAACAGGCTGTTCAATAGTCTCAAGTACATAACGATATATCATAGAGAATTCATCAATAAACTGCTGTGCTTTTGTCACATCACTGTTTATTAATCCTGATAGTACATTCAGACTATTAAACATAAAATGCGGATTTATCTGGCTTTTCAGCACTTCGAATTTAATCTGGGAAAGCTCGGTCTGCAGGTTGTCTGCCATTTGCTTTGCCTTCGTCCGTTCAATATACAGGATCCATCCTTCAAAAATTGCCATAACAACAATGTTGACTACGGCGTAGATCAGTATATTGGTAAGAACAATACTTACTATTGCATGATCAGTATAAGGCTTAATCCAGTGTGCAAACAATGTCACCGATATTGCTACAACAGCAGAAGTACATACAGACAGTATCAACTGCAATGGAATCCTTTTAAATATATTCTTTCCCCATGGCGCGACTCTGTTTAAATATTCAATCACGAATAAATCGGGATATGCAATTAAGAAACCAGCAAGCAGACTTAACGATGTTCCTCTTAAAAGTCTTTTGACAAAATGCAAATAACCATCCAGAACAAAATAACCACTCATATGATTATACAGAATCACAATAATCTGAATGACAACAGCAATGCCTAATAAAAATTTCAAAAGGCGCTTGAAGGGAAAAATACTGTTTACCTGTTTAAAAAGCATGTGAGTCTTTTCATCTATCCGTTATTTTCAAAAGTATAAAATGTCTTGCAGAAAATAATGCTATGATACAATAAACTGCCCCTGAATAACCTTGATCCGATTTCAGTATTTCCACAAGTGTAAATCTATTTCACCAATCCCATTACGGCTTTTATACTTCAGCTTCCAGTACCCGGGCCTGGCTACAAAATCTTCATCCACTGACCATTGTTCCGGTGCCTTTATGATGGCTGAATAAACTATATCTCCATAACTATTCAAAAGCGTAACTTCAACTTCTCCTTCCGAAAGACTTAAAACTCCTTTCAGCATAATATGATCAACACCGTCAGAAATGTTGGCTATCACCAAACCTTCTGATGACTTGTCAATCCGGGAATCAAATCCAAATCGTATATTTGTCTCCTTCTCACAAGAGATGAGCAGAATAATGCTTATAATCGAAATAATACTATATTTTTTCATAACTGTACTTTTAACTGGTTAATCTTTGTATAAACATAAGAGGACAATCTGCCGGTTATATCGAACTGTCCTCTTACTTGAAAACTAAAACTGTTTTATTACACCAACCCGAACTGAAACATACTGATAAAACAGTGTTTGGGAATCGCCCTCAAATTCTGTATCCCTTACGAGAGAATTAAATTTAAGGCCGGGAGTAAAACTCCAATTGTTTCCAAAAGGAATGGCTATGCCACCAGCCAACTGATAACCCCATCCATGTTTGGTGTCATTAATAATATCCCCGGCGTTATTCTCAGTTTCAATATGATTATATAGAGCACCGGCCCGTAAAAAATAATCCATCTTTGACTGCCCCAATGGATGTTTAAAGTTAAGTCCCATCACATATCCCGTTTCTTCGAAGCACACATCGTTTCCTGCAAATGACATTTCTGAACCAAAACGGTTCCATCCCCATCCTGCATAAACACCAAGATGAGACATAAACCTGTAATGCAGTATTCCCTCAAAACCAAATCCCGGGTTGAATGTTACATCATCCGTTTTTTTGGTACACACTGATGCACCACTGTTCAGTTCAATACCAAATCTTTTTTCCGATTCCTGAGCAAAGCAACTTAATGATAATACTAAAAGCATTGTTAATACTGTTCCTTTTGTTTTCATGTTTTTAAAATTTAAGTGTTGTGATTTCATGAAACAAAAGTATATCGCCGGAAAAGACACTTAAAACCTAAGATGCCGAAAGTGTGATATGATAAGATGAAAGTGTGATCTTACAGGTTGAACGTGTTTTTAAATAATCAGTTTTTAGTCTGAACCAAAGTGATCAGACCTTTCAACGCTGTATGAATAAGATAAAACCAGATCATACATCGTGAACCACAACATAAATCCAATGTCTTTATGGAATAAAATATTCAGATAATATTAATTGTAGGACTGAAAGCATGTAACAACTAAAAAAATAATTCTGATACTCACATTCACAGAGTCTTGTATAAAGAAAAAGCAGGACTTTACTAGTCCTGCTATTTACAATATATAAAGTTGAGTTTATCGTTTTTCGTATGCCGGACGTTCTGGCATTTTAAAGCTGTCCGGGCTGTTCAGTTCTTTCATGACTTCCTTAATAGCAACATCCAGTTGTTCATCATCACCTTTTGCCAGTTTCTGATAATCCTGCGGCACTTTAATATCAGGATCAACACCATGGCCCTCTTTAAACCATTTACCATCCGGATCGTACATACGGAATGTCGGTACCGTAATGCTGCCATTATCAATCAGGGTTGGAGCACCACTGATACCAATTAAACCACCCCATGTGCGTGTTCCGATAAGCGGACCAAGGCCACTTTTGCGGAAATAATCAGGAAAAGCATCACCACCTGAACCACTGAAGCCATTAATCAGCATTACTTTAGGTCCGTAGTTGGCAGCCGGTGGCCATTGCCAGTCCTTACCATCCCTTACGGCAAAGAATGCCAGAGGTTTCCGGTTCAGCAGTTCTACAAAACGATCCGGAATTTGTCCACCACTGTTAAAGCGTTCGTCAATGATAAATCCTTCTTTAGCGATTTGACCATAATACTGCCTGATCAACTCATTCTGACCGTCAACACCGGTACTGCGCACATACACATACCCGATTTTGCCATTTGTAGCCTTATCCACTTTCTCGCGGTTGCTTTCTATCCAGGCCAGATGGCGCAGGCGGGTTTCATCATTCATCAGTTTCACCACCACTTTTTTCGCCTCTTTCATATTAGGTTCAGTGTTAACTGTCAGCTGGACAGTTGCGTCTGCCAGTCCCTGAAATGCAGCCGAAATGGGCTTGGTGACATCCATTTTCTGTCCGTTAACGGCCAGGATATAATCGCCTTCTTTAACACCTGTTCCAGGCTCATCCAATGGCGAACGCACTTCGATATCCCAGGGAGCACCCTTAATAATTTTATGAATACGGAATGCTCCGTTTTCAACTTTCATATCTGCCCCCAGATAGCCAACATTAATCTGAGATGCCCTGTCCATATCACCACCGCCATTGTACGTATGCGACGCATTCAGCTCTGCAATCAGATCGCCGATGATAATGTTCACATCATTTCTTGAATTGGCCTGATCCAAAAGTTTTCCATAATGTGTCTTCATGTAATTCCAGTCCACACCGTGCATGTTAGGATCGTAGAAGTAATCGCGTTCAATGCGCCATACATCGTTGAAGATCTGCTTCCATTCCTCCTTAGGTATAACTTCCATGGCCATATCCTGGGTTGGAACGGTTTTTTCAATCTTCTGATCCGGTCCCACACCGATCACAGCCATTTTACCGTTCTGCATAACAAGAATCTTTTTGCCATCTGCCGTTACCGTATACTGAGACACCATAGGAACAATCGTCTTTACCTCCCTCTCCTTGATATCGTAATATTTCAACTCTGGTTTTTCTCCTTCGGCTGATCCCGCATTCGGATAGCGAACAAATAACAACTTTCCTTCTGCGGCTGCCAGCCGGCCCAAATTACCCGGTTTAATATCCAGCATTTCCGCACGCTGTTCAAATCCATCCATGTCTATTTTTACAGGCTCAACCTTTTCTTCCTTTTCTTCCTCCTTATCGCCTTTCTTATCTTTTTTTGGCTTTTCAGCTTTGTCATCCTTTTTAGCATCTTTCTCATCCGTTTTGGCTACATCGTTTTTAGGAGCCAGCAACGATTCACCGTCGGTCGTCAACGTAGCAACGGCAATTTTAGTAGAATTCGGATAGATAAATGTATTATCCAGATCGGAATATACCGGATCGAAAGACCTGTTGGTACTGTAGAATAAATATTTCCCATCAGTACTGAATACAGGACTTGCATCGGAATAATATCCGGATGTAAGCTGCGATACCTTTTTGTTTTCGGTGTCGTATACAAAAATGGCCGTTAGTAACCGGGTATCAACACTCCGTGAATAAGTAATCCATTTGCTGTCGGGTGACCACGAAACACGGAACCCGCGCAGATTACCTTCGTACATATATTTACCCTTATCGAATTTTACTACTTTTCCAGAGGCCACATCATAGTAACACATATTCATGGCCTGATCCACAAACGCCAGTTTTTTACTGTCGGGCGACCAGAAAATATCATAACGGAAACCATTTGGAAAACTGGTCACCGTTTTGGGTTCACTATTACCCGTCATGTCACGCAAAATCAACTGATATTCTCCGGATGCATCACTCCAGTAAGCCAGCGTGTTTCCATCAGGTGACCAGGCTGGATTACGTTCCGCTACACCAGGTGTCTGTGTCAGGTCAGAAACAAAGCCTTCGGTAGCAGGTACATCAAACAATTCTCCCCTTGCCATTACCACTACCCTGTTTCCATCGGGTGAAACAGTAGCTGACTGAATATATTTATCCGCCTTTTTCAGTTGAGGAATCAAGCTGATTTGATCCGAAACAACATTGATGTTAAGTTCTTCCGATTTCTCTGAAGCCATATTGTAGAGATAGAGCTTCCCTCCTGCCTCAAACACAATATCTTTTTTGCTGTTTCCCGGAAAGGTAATATCGTAATCCTTGAAATGGGTTAACTGTGTATTTTTCTTCGTTGTCAGATCATATTTCCAGATGTTATTCTTTTCATTTGGTCCGGCATCGGACATGTAATAAATGGTGTTTCCTACCCACATCGGCAACTCATCGTTGGCATCGTTGTTGGTAATATTTTCTGATGCATACGTTGTCAGATCGAACACGGTGATATCAGGCGCCATGCCACCACGGTAACGTTTCCAGTTCCGGTTCACCCGTGAGATATCTGTAAAGGCCAGTTTCTTTCCATCAGGTGAAAACGATGCATAAAAACCATAAGGAACGGGCAGTTTTGTCGGCGATCCACCTGCAACAGGAATGGTAAAAAACTGGGCAAACCTCTGCCTTCCACTTTCACGCGATGAAGCAAATAATACGGATTTCCCATCCGGTGTCCAGCCCAGTACAACATCGCCCATACCGTGATAAGTCAAACGTTCGGGAATGCCTCCCTTCACCGGAATGACATATACGTCGCTGTTGCCCTGATAATTAGCTGTATAAGCGATCATACTGCCATCGGGTGAAAATTTTGGATACCGTTCTGGTCCCTCGGGCGAACTTAAACGTGTTGCCGTACCACCCGCCTTCGGCGCAACCCATACGTCATCGCCATAAACAAAACAAACCTGAGTATCAGATACATCAGGATACTGCATCAAACTTGCACTAATCTGTGCGTCTGCTATACCATAAACGGCAAGCAGAAAAAGTAATGTGATTAATTTTCTCATTTGTATGTATGTGTTAGTGATGATTACATTCTAAAATTACGGGAAATATGTGTAAATGTTACATGATATAACATAGGGAAATGATGATTTGTTGAAATATGGGCAAACAATATTACCTGACTTACCCCGGTTCGGACAACTTGCAGGAATATGCTAATCTTTCCCACTCTATCCTAATAGACAAAGAGGGAATTTCTGAACTACATCAAGAGCATTAACAAATAATGAATTAGAGATTTATCAACTATCGTACAATGGCCGACAAGAACTACATCCGAAAATTGCTTTATCCTGCGCGGTCGTGATTTACATTTTTACACATTTTGTTACAATACTGACACTCCTTCGGAGTTGTGTCTGCGTAATCTATAAGGACTTTTTATTTTTAGTTCTAAAAAACCTCTCTCCCTGGCGGAAGAGAGGTTTTAAGACGTTATTATTTGATATCAGCCAGAGCCTCTTTCACCGCCTGAGAAAGCGACGTTGTTGGTCTGCCGAGAACGGTTGAAAGCTGGTGCGACTCATCGTAAAGATCACCATGCGATGCACTTACGTCCCAGTTTGCGATAGCATCAGAAATACCCTGTGGTAAGCCTACCTGGTTCAATACTTGAGCATATTCATCTTCCGGTAAGTTGCTATATGGAATACTTCTCCCCGATTGTTTTGAAACTTCCTCCGCTAAATCAGATAAAGTGTAGGAATCATCACCCGCAAATTCAAAAATCTTACCTTTATTTTCTTCATTGGTTAAAACGATAGCAGCTGCTTCAGCAAAGTCTTCGCGTGTGGCTGATGAAATTTTTCCGTCGCCTGCACTACCGATCAAGGTTCCTGCTGCCAACGCATTGCCAATAGAACCGGTATAGTTTTCCGTGTACCATCCATGACGCAAAATAGTGTAAGATATTCCTGAATCCATAATGCCCTTTTCTGTTGCCACATGTTCGCCTGCCAGATTAATGGTTGATGTATCTGCCCGTAAAAGACTTGTGTACACAATCCATTTAATACCGGCTTTTTTTGCGGCATTTATTACGTTGGTGTGTTGCTTAACCCGTTTCCCAATTTCACTGGCAGATATCAGTAAAAGGTTATCAATATCTTTAAGTTGATCCACCAAAATCTCCGGGTTGTCATAATCGAACTCACGTGCTTCAACACCCAAATCCGAAGCTTTATCTGTATTCCTAACCAGTGCTACGATATCGTCCGACGGCATTCTTTTTTTCAGTTGCTCAATAACTTTGCGCCCCAACTGACCAGTCGCTCCTGTGATTGCAGTTTTCATGATTTATATTTTTCTTATGAATACAATTATGAAGGAACTTTGGATTACGGCTTTAATTACTTTTAGTAATCATTAACACACTAACTCATATGATATATCATATTTACGTTTTGATGATTTCACTATCAATAGTAGTTGACTGTTAATCCGACTCAGGTGAACCTACATTTATTCTCAGGATAGGCCAGCATTTATTTTGGCATGGTGGAATGACTAAAACTACAAGCTTTATAACCCCATCCTGAACTGTCCACGTCATAAAATACTCTATGACCATCGATCAGATCTTTCCTTGCCTGGTCATAATCCTAAACCACAACAGAATAAATCAATCCTTTTTGCTGTCTTTATCATTGTAATAATACTTAATAGACCGGTTAAAAGTGGCTAGATATTGGTGATGAAACCTATCCCCAAAAGTATAATTATGAAAACAGGCAATTTTTTACAGAGACCTTTAGTATATTGCACAAAAAAGAAACATCGAAGTTGAATCAGATAAATTTGTAAAATGAAAAAAGCGATCATATTAATGGCTCTCCTAATGCCTTTAACAAATTTTGCACAGAATAAACTGATCCAGAATGTTTATGCAAGGAACTGTCATACGCTTAATGGAAGCTGGTACTACATTGTAGATCCCTTCGATAATGGGTTCTATGATTACCGGCTGAATGAAAATCCTAACGGATTTTTCAAAAACAAAAAGGCACAAAGTAAAACCGACCTTGTAGAGTACAACTTTGATACTTCCCCGCTAATGGTCATTCCCTCGGATTGGAATACCAGAGATGCAAAACTGTTTTTTTATGAAGGAAGCGTATGGTTTAAAAAGGATTTCACTTACAGCCCTAAAAAAGGGTTCAAAACATATGTATATTTTGGTGCTGTTAATTACGATGCCAAAGTCTACCTGAACGGTGAGAAAGTGGGTGAACACATTGGAGGTTTTACACCATTCAACATTGACATCACCGGAAAAGTGAAAGAGGGTAACAACTTCATTGTAGTCCGGGTGAATAATGAGCGCCATCCCGAAGGCGTTCCGACCATAAATGCAGACTGGTGGAACTATGGCGGGATCACAAGAGAGGTTATGCTGGTTGATGTACCTGAAGTTTTTATTCGCGATTATACCATCCGGCTCGAAAAAGGAAAGTATAACAAAATTACGGGTAAAGTGCTGCTGAATAAAGCAGTTGCAGGACAGAACATTGCAATAAATATCCCGGAACTTAAGATATCGGATGCTGCTTCTACAGATGAAAACGGATTCGTGACCTTTTCAATTGATGCCAAACCGGAGTTATGGAGCCCGGAAAATCCCAAACTATACGATGTGATCCTTTCATATAACGGAGAAGAAATCAATGATCAAATCGGATTCAGGCAGATAGAGACAAAGGGTAAAGACATTCTGCTCAATGGGAAAAAGATATTTTTAAGAGGAATAAGCATTCACGAAGAGGCACCTTTCAGACAAGGCCGTGCCTGGTCAACAGATGATGACCAAGTGCTGTTGGGTTGGGCAAAGGAACTTGGATGCAATTTTGTGCGACTGGCACATTATCCGCACAACGAGCACATGGTTCGTGAAGCCGAAAAAATGGGGATCATGGTTTGGTCAGAAATACCGGTCTACTGGACTATCCACTGGGAAAACCCGGGAACCTATGCCAATGCACAGGCTCAGCTTGATGATATGATCAACCGTGATAAGAACCGCTGTGCCATCACCGTGTGGTCCATTGCGAATGAAACACCGCATAGCGATGCCCGCGATCAGTTCCTGGCCAGACTGGCAGAATATGCCCGCAAAAAAGATGATTCCAGACTCATCAGCATGGCCATGGAAGTGACAGGCCAGTCTAAAAACCTGAGCAAGGTGGAAGACAACATGAATAAGTACGTTGACATCATCAGTTTTAACAGTTACCTGGGTTGGTATGGCGGTTCAATAGAAGATATCAAGACCCGTAACTGGGAAATCCCATATGACAAACCATTTTTTGTCAGCGAATTCGGAGCAGGCGCTCTACAAGGCAAACACAGTGACGGAACTGAAATCTGGAGCGAGGAATACCAGGCCAAACTTTACGAGGAAACACTAAAAATGTTTGACAAAGTAGAAGGATTTTCAGGTACCAGTCCATGGATTTTGGTGGACTTCCACTCTCCCCGACGCCTTCTTAACAATATTCAGGATTACTATAACCGCAAAGGGATTATCTCGGATAACGGAATTAAGAAAGAGGCGTTCTATGTGTTGCAGAAGTTTTATCAGCAGAAGGAGAACGAGAAATAAAACCATTCTAAGTTTGTAATTTTTTTCAGTCCCTTCAAACCTTTTCAATCTTTTCCAAAGTTTGAAACTTTGGAAAAGGTCAAGACAACTGTTGTTTTATCTTTTTAAATTACATCAAACCACAACAAGCCCTTATAAGGATCAATATAGTAATACGTTGTTTTATCTTTTTAAATTACATCAAACCACAACTTCAGGTTGGACTTTATTTAAAAATCAGTTGTTGTTTTATCTTTTTAAATTACATCAAACCACAACAAGCATTTTATTTTAGTTACAGTCATAAAAGTTGTTTTATCTTTTTAAATTACATCAAACCACAACCAGTGGGTTTTGGTGGCTGTTTCTCCAAAAGTTGTTTTATCTTTTTAAATTACATCAAACCACAACCCAGGCATAGCTGACAGTAAAATTCATAGGGTTGTTTTATCTTTTTAAATTACATCAAACCACAACTGCACTTCGCGCACCGGTTGAATCTGCTTTTGTTGTTTTATCTTTTTAAATTACATCAAACCACAACTGCACTTCGCGCACCGGTTGAATCTGCTTTTGTTGTTTTATCTTTTTAAATTACATCAAACCACAACTGCACTTCGCGCACCGGTTGAATCTGCTTTTGTTGTTTTATCTTTTTAAATTACATCAAACCACAACTAAAAATGAAGTCGCATATAATTGCGTTGCTGTTGTTTTATCTTTTTAAATTACATCAAACCACAACTATTTCCCGTGGATAAAATCCATTATTCTCGTTGTTTTATCTTTTTAAATTACATCAAACCACAACTTTTTCTGTATGTCCAGCCATTAATTTTTAGTTGTTTTATC